>NZ_CAMLOV010000014.1 GCF_946481715.1 uncultured Mucilaginibacter sp.
GCAGTACACTTAACTTGTTACCTCTCCCTACGCCGGCATTACCCGGATCAGGTGCATGGGGTTGAATTGTAGAGACACAATATCTTGTGTCTCCGGCTGCGATTTATCAAGACACAAAATATTGTGTCTCTACGCGGGAAAATTCAACTCCAATGGGTTTGATCTCAGCCTGTCTTTCAGTTTGGTAAAATAACCTGCAGATTATTTTTAGTACACCAAAGCAAGGCACCCCTTGAGAATTATAGGGCAAATATAGGAATGATTTCGGATTTCGGAGGCGGGATTTCGGATTTGCTGATTTCCTCTGCCTAAACCCGCGTTTTTCACGCCCTCGCTTTTAAACTAATTTATAGTTTTGTAAGGCATGGCAACCATTAAACAGCTCGACCAGGGGCGCAAGAATAATTTCGACCTGCTTCGGTTTTTGGCCGCTGTAATGGTCATCTTTTCGCACAGTTACCTCATTGTCGGCAAATTTGAACAAGAGCCACTTGCCAAAACCATAGGCTTTATGGATTTCGGCGCACTGGGGGTAAGGATATTTTTTGTTATCAGCGGCTACCTCATTACCAAAAGTATGCTCAGGCAGCCAACATTGGGTAGCTTTGTGTGGGCAAGGGCGCTGCGTATTTTTCCCGGACTACTGGTGGCAGCTGTATTTTGCGCCTTCATTATCGGGCCGATTAGCACGACGCTTAGTTTAAGCGATTATTTTGCCAACAGCCGTGTGTACGACTTTGCGTGGCGGCTGCTCACCGTACACAACCTCAACAACACCTTGCCCGGCGTTTTCGAAACGTTGCCCTACGCGGCACAAATAAACGGCTCATTGTGGACGCTCGCCGGCGAGCTTTTGCTGTATGCCGCTGTTTTACTATTGGGCGTTATTATCCTGTTGTGGCGCCGGCAGTTACGTGCATTAGCCGATGCTATCCCTGCTATACTTTTGGTTGTGGCATTCTTTTGGGGAATTGTGTACGCCCCCTGGTATATGGATTTTGTTTGGGCATGGGCGGCTCTGTTTTTACTCGGCGGGCTTGCTTATCTTTTTTCCGGCAAAATCATCGTCAACATTCCCGTGGCAATCGGGTGGCTGGTTATCACTGCCTTGCTATTTCATTACCGGTCGCCGCTGCTTATCAGCTCTTTTAATATTACCCTTGCGTATGGCATTTTTGTATTTGCCTATCACCCCAAATTACAGGTAAACTGGTTCCATAAGCTGGGCGACTACTCTTACGGGCTCTATATTTATGCCTTTCCCATTCAGCAATTCCTTAAACTAAAATTCCCTTTGTGGGGCGTTGCGGTTAATTTTGGCGCTTCGTTTTTACTCACGCTTATATTGGCTGCTTTATCGTGGTATTTTGTTGAGAAACCCATGCTCAAATTAAAGATGAAACCACTGCCCAAAGCGGCTTAGTTGTTAATAACTTTTATGGCATCATCTCTCAAATATTACAGCGTGCAGCGCCGCGTTCAGGTACATAATCGGCCGTTTATGTAAACTTCTTTACACTCAATTGCCATATCGGGTAGCTGATATGTCAAAAAAATGTACTTTTGCAGACTTTTTAAAAAGGAATTATGCTTAGAACACACACCTGCGGGCAATTAAATATCAGCAATTTAGGGGAAACTGTTACCCTTTGCGGATGGGTGCAAAAATCGCGCGATTTGGGCGGCACCACTTTTATTGACGTACGCGACCGCTACGGACTAACACAATTGGTTTTAAATACCGATACTGATGCCGACTTACGCGAAGTCGGCCGCCAACTGGGCCGCGAGTTTGTAATTAAGGTTACGGGCAAGGTGGTAGAGCGTTCTAACAAAAACAAAAAAATGCCTACCGGCGAAATTGAAATTACCGTTACCGAACTGGAAATTTTAAACGCCGCTAAAATACCTCCGTTTTTAATTGAGGACGAAACCGACGGCGGCGAAGAGCTGCGTGCCAAATACCGCTACCTCGACCTGCGCCGCAACCCTATCCGCAACAACCTCGTGCTTCGCCATAAAATGGCGCAGGAGATACGCAAATATTTGGACGGGCTGGACTTTATAGAGGTGGAAACCCCTGTGCTGATCAAATCTACCCCCGAAGGCGCACGCGATTTTGTGGTGCCGAGCCGCATGAACCCGGGCGAATTTTACGCCCTGCCGCAATCGCCGCAAACTTTTAAGCAATTGCTGATGGTGAGTGGCTTCGACCGTTACTTCCAGATAGTAAAATGCTTTAGGGATGAGGATTTGCGTGCTGACCGCCAACCCGAGTTTACGCAGATAGACTGCGAAATGTCGTTCATCACCCAGGAAGATATCCTTAATATTTTTGAAGGCCTAACCCGCCACCTGTTCCGCAATGTGAAAGGGCTTGAGCTTGGCGATTTCCCGCGTATGCAGTACGCCGATGCCATGCGCTTATACGGTTCTGATAAACCCGACACCCGCTTTGGGATGGAGTTTGTGGAGCTTAACGATGTAGTAAAAGGCAAAGGCTTCAGCATTTTTGATAATGCCGAATTGGTTGTTGGTATCAACGCAAAAGGCTGCGCCGGCTACACCCGCAAGCAGATAGATGAGCTAACCGAATGGATGAAACGCCCGCAAATTGGCGCAACCGGCTTAATTTATGCCCGCCATAACGAAGACGGCACCATCAAATCATCGGTAGATAAATTTTATAACGAGGAAGAGCTGGCCAAATGGAGCGCTGCTTTCCAAACAGAAAATGGCGATTTGATATTGATCCTTGCCGGTTCGGTGGATAAAGTACGCAAGCAACTGAACGAATTACGCCTGGAAATTGGCGGCCGTTTAGGCTTACGCGATAAAAATAAATTTGCACCGCTTTGGGTGTTAGATTTCCCGCTGCTGGAGTGGGACGAAGAAACCGAGCGATACCACGCCATGCACCACCCCTTCACTTCGCCAAAGCCTGAAGATATTGCTATGCTGGATACCGACCCTAAAAACGTACGCGCTAACGCCTACGACTTAGTAATAAACGGTACCGAAATTGGCGGCGGCAGCATCCGTATCCACGATAGGGCCTTGCAGTCGCTAATGTTTAAGCACCTTGGCTTTTCGCCGGAAGAGGCACAAAAGCAATTCGGCTTTTTAATGGACGCCTTCGAGTATGGCGCACCTCCGCATGGCGGTATTGCCTTCGGGTTTGATAGGCTTACGTCTATCTTCGCCGGGCTTGATTCTATCCGCGATGTTATCGCATTCCCTAAGAACAATTCGGGCCGAGACGTAATGATAGATTCGCCGTCGACAATTGCCGAAGCACAGATGAACGAACTAAAAATAAAAACAACTGTATCGTAGTACAGCAAATCACCGTTATCATTGATATGAAAAGATATTTATTAGTCCTTAGTTTATTAGTAATAGGTTGCTCAGCCTGCAAAAAAGAAGCAAAATTTGACGCCGCAGCCCAGGCAGTGGTAGATGAAGCCAATATACAGGCATTCCTTACCGCAAACCCTTCCATTACTGCAACAAAAGACGCATCGGGTATTTATTACCAAATTATCACTCCGGGCGCCGGCGCTAACCCAACACTTTCATCTACCGTTACGGTAAATTATGTGGGGAAGTTATTAAACGGATCTCAGTTTGATAAAGGAACCGGTACAACCTACCCATTATCAGGGTTTATACAAGGTTGGCAAAAAGGCATCCCGTTTTTAAAACCGGGCGGCAGGATGTTGTTGATCGTGCCTTCGGCGCTTGCATACGGCAACAGTTCTCCCGGGGCAGGTATTCCAGCCAATTCGGTACTGGTGTTTACTATCGATCTGCTAAGTTTTACTAATTAATTCAACAAAAATACATTCAAAAGGCACGCGGTTTAACTACGGCGTGCCTTTTTTGTTTGCCACGGCCAGCAGGTAGAAACCGAGGGCAACGAAAATAGCTATCCCTTGTTATTTATCATCCGGCTGTCAAAATTTTTCCCGCCGGTATGCCCCCTTCATCAATAAATTCCCGGTGCGTAATATTTGCTACACAAAGACGGCGCGGAGCCATGGAAGCCACAGTGTGAACAAACAACTATAAATCAATTAGTTACACACAAGCAACGTGCCTAATCACGCTGGCCGGCCCAATCATTTCTTTTTCTTGATCATCTTTAACACAACAAAAACATACCGTTTATAACCACTATTTTATTTATGCGTATTTTTGCGATTTAAACTGGCCATCAATGGGATATAAGGCAATTGTAGTGGGTGCAAGCGGGCTTGTAGGCAGTAAATTGCTTACGGCACTGCTAAACCATGCCGAATACGACGAAGTGCTGATTTTAGTGAGAAAAGAATTACCGGTAAAGCATAACAAGCTGATACAGTTAGTAATAAGTTTTGAAGAGTTGAACAAATATGCAACATCTATAACAGGGCACGCGGTGTTTAGCTGCCTGGGTACAACCAACGCTAACACACCCGATAAAGCACAATACCGTAAGATTGACCATGATTACCCGGCAGAAATTGCCCGTTTAGCAAAAGCAAATGGCATTAAGCAATTTCATGTGGTTACAGCCGTTGGCGCGGATGCTAAATCCGCTACCTTTTACTTAAAGTTAAAGGGCGAACTGGAAGATGATTTGAAAACGATTGGGTTTGAGAGCCTGCATATCTATCAGCCATCTATGCTGTACGGCGGGCGCAAAGAGCAAAGGCCGCTGGAGAATGCGCTTGTCGCCCTTTTTAAGGTAATTGATTTATTGCTAATTGGCGGCTTGCGCAAATACCACAGCATTACTGCAGATACCGTTGCTACTGCGATGTTGAAGAATTCGCTTAAAACATCGCCGGGTACACATATATATACATACGATAATATAAAGAACGCTTAGTGAGTACATACATTTCGGCCGAGAATTTGGGCCATTCCTTTCACGATAACTGGTTGTTTAAAAACCTTACCATTGGCATTAACCGCGGCCGCAGGGTTGCACTGGTGGGTGTTAATGGTGCAGGTAAAACTACCCTGCTTAAAATTTTATCCGGCTCGCTTAAACCTACCGAGGGTAAGGTGGCGCAAGCCCGCGACCTTAACGTTGGCTACCTGGAACAGGACCCGCACTTTAAAAACGCGGTTACCATTAGCGATTATATCTTCCATGCCGATAATATCCAACAGCAACTCATCCGCCGTTACGAGGAATTGTTAGAGAACGACCCGGATAACATGAAGGAGATGGATAAGATTATGGAGGAAATGAGCGACATTGATGCCTGGGATTACGAGTATAAAATAAAAACCATTCTCGGCAGGTTAGATATCCACCACCTTAACCAGCATATTAATACACTCTCGGGCGGGCAAAAAAAACGCCTGGCTTTAGCCAAGCTACTGATTGAAGACCCCGAGATCTATATTTTAGATGAGCCTACCAACCACCTTGATATTGATACGATTGAATGGCTGGAAAAGCTATTGACAGAAGGTAGCCGGACAATCTTGATGGTTACGCACGACAGGTACTTTTTGGATAACGTTTGTAACGAAATATTAGAGATAGACCGTGGCAAAATCATCCCGTACATAGGCAACTATGGTTATTATTTAGAGAAAAAGGCCGAGCGTGAAGCATCTGATGAAGCAACTTTTCAAAAGAACTCGAACCTTTTAAGGAAAGAATTGGAATGGATGCGCCGCCAGCCAAAGGCGCGTGGCACCAAATCCAAATCGCGCATTGACGCTTTTTACGATTTGGAGGACAAAACCAAAAACAACGGGCCAAAGCAAAATGTAGAACTGAGCGTAAAAATTGCGCGCCAGGGCAACAAAATAATGGAGATGCATAACGTAAGTAAGGGCTTTAATGGCAACACTTACGTAGACAAATTCAGCTATATATTTAAAAAAGGCGACCGTATTGGTTTAGCGGGGAAAAACGGTAGCGGTAAATCAACCCTGCTTAATATGATAACCGACGGCTTGCAGCCGGATAGCGGGGAAATTATTAAGGGCGAAACCACCGTGATTGGATACTTCAACCAAAAAGGTTTATCTTTTAAGGAAGATGAGCGTGTAATAGATATTGTTAAAAACGTTGCGGAGTTCATCACTATGGCAGATGGCAAGCTGATATCGGCTTCGGCATTACTTACGCTATTCCTCTTCCCCCCTGCCAAGCAATACGGCATGGTGGCAAAGTTGAGCGGTGGAGAGAAAAAACGCCTGCACCTGATGAGCATCCTGATGAAGAACCCCAACTTCCTGATACTGGATGAGCCAACGAATGATTTAGACATTGATACATTAAATGTATTGGAAGAGTTCCTGGGTAATTACCCGGGCATCCTGATGATGGTAAGCCACGACAGGTACTTGCTTGATAAGATGACCGACCAACTATTCATTATGGAAGGTGGCGGACAAGTGAAGATTTATAATGGCAATTACTCATCGTACCGGATTGAACAGGAAGAAGCCAAACAGGCGAATAGAAAACCGACTGTCGCAGCACCCGTACAGGCCGAAGCGCCAAAAAAGGCTAAGCTAAGTTTTAAAGAAGAAAAGGAATTTGAGGGCTTGGAGAAAGAGATCAGCGATATTGAAAACAAGCTGAAGGAAACAACCGAGGAACTAAACACTATTAATATCGATGCTAAAAAGCTACAGCAGCTGACTGATAAAATAGCCTATTTAAACAAACAGCTTGATATAAAAAGTATGCGCTGGATTGAGCTTTCGGAGTTAAAAGAGGCATAAAATGGTGCTATCGGACATAGTAGCCTCAACAGGTGTTATTATTTTATTGGTGGCATTCTTGCTTAATTTATACAAGAAATTATCATCACATAGCCGTTGGTATAGTGGAATGAACTTTATAGGAGCCGGATTATGCGGGGTATCCTCGTATATGATCAGCTTCTACCCTTTTGTGGTTTTAGAAAGCATTTGGGCGCTTTTTGCCCTTTATTCGTTCATTGTTCCACGTGGAACATCTAAAAACGAAGCAAAGTAACGTTCCACGTGGAACGTTAAAATAGAGATAAACATTGTTCCACGTGGAACATGGAGGTTATATGTTTAAGAAATATAATGTAATAGTTGTAGGTGCCGGGCATGCTGGCTGCGAAGCTGCCGCTGCTGCCGCCAACCTTGGTTCGTCTGTTTTACTGATAACCATGAATATGGGCACCATTGCACAAATGAGTTGCAACCCGGCCATGGGTGGTGTTGCGAAGGGGCAAATTGTGCGTGAGATAGATGCTTTGGGTGGTTACTCGGGTATTATAACCGATAAAACTTCCCTTCAATTTAGGATGCTTAACCTAAGTAAAGGTCCTGCTATGTGGAGCCCACGTGCGCAAAGCGACCGTGCGAGGTTTGCTGAAGAGTGGCGCATTGCTTTGGAAAAAACACCCAATGTAGATTTTTGGCAAGATACCGTTACCTCCCTTTTAGTAAAAGGAAACACCATCGCGGGGGTAAAAACATCTATCGGCGTTGAAATTGAAGCCGACTCGGTAGTGCTTACAAATGGTACTTTCTTAAATGGTGTTATCCATATTGGCGAGAAGAAATTTGGCGGAGGCCGCTCAGGTGAGAAAGCTGCAACTGGTTTAACCGAACAATTGGTTACTCTTGGCTTTGATTCGGGCAGGATGAAAACGGGCACTCCTCCTCGGGTAGATGGGCGTAGTTTAAATTACTCGCTAATGGAAGAGCAATGGGGTGATGAAGAGCGCGGGCGGTTTTCTTATACCGATGTGGAGCTTGTGAAAGACCAACGCTGCTGCTGGATAACTTACACCAATACCAAAGTACACGAAACACTGAAGGAGGGCTTCGAGCGCTCCCCAATGTTTACCGGCAGGATTAAAGGTTTAGGCCCGAGGTATTGCCCATCTATAGAAGATAAAATAAACCGGTTTGCCGAACGCGACCGCCACCAAATATTTGTAGAACCCGAAGGATGGAACACTTGCGAGATTTATGTAAATGGTTTCTCCACTTCCCTACCCGAGGATGTACAATACAAAGCTCTTACCCAAATTCCGGGATTTGAAACGGCTAAGATGTTCCGCCCGGGTTATGCTATCGAGTACGATTACTTCCCGCCTACCCAATTGGGTTTGACGTTGGAAACAAAACTAATCAGTAACCTATACTTCGCCGGGCAAATAAACGGCACAACGGGTTACGAGGAAGCAGCATCGCAGGGCTTTATTGCCGGCATAAACGCCCATCAAAAAATAAACGATAAGCACGAACTTATCCTGAAACGGTCCGAATCGTATATAGGGGTATTGATAGATGACTTGGTAACCAAAGGCACCGAGGAGCCATACCGTATGTTTACTTCACGAGCCGAACACCGTTTGCTGCTTCGCCAGGACAACGCGGATATCCGCCTCAGCCCATTAGGGCATGACTTAAGTTTGATCAGTGACGAACGTTTAGATAAGGTAAACCAAAAAATAAAAAACTCTGATGATATTGTTGCCTTTACCCGCAGCAAAAGCGTTGATCCTGGTACTGTAAATAACCTGCTGGAAGAATTGGGCACCAGCCCGATAAACCAAAGCGCCAAACTGTTTAATTTATTAAGCCGCCCACAAATTGGCATTAAAGACTTAAAAGCTATCGACCCTACCCTTCAGGACAAACTTGCGGGCTACGATAAAGAAACTATTGAGCAGGCTGAAATAAAAATTAAATATGAGAGTTACTTTATAAAAGAAATGGAAATTGTGGAACGCATGAAAAAAATGGAGGACAGAGAGATCAATCCCGAATTTGATTACAGCCAACTGGTTTCACTTTCTAAAGAAGCACGCGAAAAATTAAAAAAGATAAAACCACGTACTTTAGGCCAGGCATCGCGCATTTCGGGCGTTTCGCCATCGGATGTATCGGTTTTGATGGTCCATGTGTCGAGATAGGGTATAAATATCTGTAAATCAGTTAATTATAAAATATCATTTATAAAGCATTATTTTAATTTTTTAATACCAGCGTTCGTCAAAACATAAAAGTTGTTTATAGGGCAAAAAAACTATGTTAAATCCAAAATCGTCCTTTTTCACAAAAAACACGTTCTATTTTTTCTTCATTTTGGTGATTTGCGGTTGCGCGGCCATGCAAAAACCTCAGGGTGGCCCCAGGGACCTCACCCCGCCCAAAATATTGAAAGCCACGCCCGAAGACCAAACCCGATTTTTTAAGGCCAAAGAAATCAGGATAGATTTTGATGAATATTTCAAGCTGACCAACCAATACCAGGAGATCAGTATTAGTCCCGCCCAGGAAAAACAGCCAGAGTACAAAATAGACAAAAAAAGTTTGCTCATCCAGTTTAAGGATACCCTGCTAAAAAACACAACGTACGTTATCAACTTTGGTAAGGCCATTGCTGATGTAAATGAAAACAACGTGCTTAAAAATTTCACCTACGTTTTTTCAACCGGGCCGCACATCGATTCGCTTAGCCTATCCGGCCAGGTTATAAATTCAACCACCGGGCTAAAAGAAAAAGATGCAACGGTTTTTTTATTTTCTCTAAAAGACGACTCCCTCCTTTTTGGGAAAAAAAAGCCCGGGATTTTTACGACGACAGATACTGCGGGTAATTTCTCGTTGAATAATTTAGCCGAGAACACTTACCGGATCTACGCCCTGAAAGAAAGCAGTCCCGATAAAATATTCAACAACGATAACGATTTGATCGCCTTCACAAAAAACCCGATCAGGGTGGATAAGGACAGCTCCAATATCGTACTTAAGCTTTTTAAACAAACCCCGGACAATTTCCGCGTTGCTGAAAAGAAATTTACGCTGGATGGAAAATTATCTATTATATTTAATAAGCCTGTGCAAAAGCCCTCTATCAAAGTATTATATCCCGCCAGCCTGGATAACCAAAAGATAGTAGAGTTTACCAAAACAAAAGATACCGCTGTAATATATATGCGCAGTATGGCTTTCGATTCGTTAAGCCTTGCCATACTCGACAATAACAAACCAATAGATACGGTTTACCAGAACAAAAATAAGAACGAGAAATTTGAACGAAACCTAACCTTCTCTTTTGGCGGCAACAGGGATAATAAATTGAAGCCGGGAACAGACATGCCGATAATAGGTAGTTTTCCTTTGGAAAACTTTGATGCATCACAAATACAATTACTGGAAGATTCTATCCCCGTCACTACATTCAATTTATTAAAAGATACTTCCAATCTTCGCAAATACGCCATGAAATACCGTTGGCGGGTAAACTCGAAGTATCAGCTCACACTAGACGAAGGTGCATTTACAGACATATACGGCGATAAGAGTAAAAAGTCGTTTAAACAATTCACAGTAGATAAACCTGAAAACTATAGTCAGCTTACGCTAAAAGTTACCGTGCCTGCAGATACCGGAAAAACTTATATTGTAGAATTGCTTGACGAAATTAAAACAGTGCTGCGCAGCGATGTGGTGTCAAAAAACACATCGTTGGTTTACAAGAATTATACAACCACAAAATACACGGTGCGTATTATTTATGATGCTAACCACAACGGCCGCTGGGATAGCGGCAACGTAAAGCGACGGGAGCAACCCGAAACAATTTGGGTTAGCCCTAAAGAGATAGCCCTGCGTGCCAATTGGGAAGCGGAAGAACCATTGGACATCCCGCGGGAACAAACTAATCCATAAACCAGCCCGAGTACATAATATAGTTTTGCGGCAATTTATCTAATAAAGCCTTTTGCTCATCGGTAAGGGGCTTTATTTTTTTGGCAGGCGTACCGGCGTATAAATAGCCCGACTCGCAAATGATTTTCTCTAACACTACCGAACCTGCCCCTATGATCACGTATTCTTCCACCACGGCATCATCCATTACAATAGCGCCCATACCTATCAAAACATTATTGCGCAGCGTGCAGCCGTGCACAATGGCGTTATGACCGATGGAAACATTATCGCCTATATTAGTAGGTGCTTTTAAATAAGTGGCGTGTATAATAGCACCATCCTGGATGTTGGTATTATCCCCTATTTTGATGTAATGCACATCGCCACGGATAACCGCATTAAACCAAACTGAGCAATTATCGCCCATTATTACATCGCCTACGATGGTAGCGTTTTCGGCAATGAAGCAGTCTTTACCCCACATAGGGCTTTTATCTTTTACGGGGAGAATAACGGGCATAACTTATTGAGGGGAAAGGTAAAAGGATAAAGGTAAAAGCTTTTTAAAATTTGTCTGTTAAAATATTTATGTTTGCCAATAATTAGCGGGAATAGCTCAGTCGGTAGAGCGTCAGTTTCCCAAACTGAAGGCCGCGGGTTCGAATCCCGTTTTCCGCTCTTAATATTCTACATTTCTATTAACTACACCCAAATATTTGGAGGCGTTAATCCAATAATTTACATCTTGCGTACTCTCTTTTATTTTCTTGAGCCAAATTTGGGATTGTATATCTCCATAGTCTGCAAACTGTTGAAGGCGCCAAATCGATATTTCTGTAGATGAGGGCAAAGCTCCTTTAAATTCCCTCCAACCATTATCTATAAGCTTCAGCTCCCTTACTTGGGCTGCTTCCATCTTAACTTTTACGGCTGATATTTCCTCGATACTTATCCATTCCAAATCTGATAACTCAATCGAAATATCTTGAGGTTTCGAAAAAAACTTAGTCGGATACAAATCAGTTCTATCATTAGAAACCTGGTCTTTTCTAAACTCTATAACTAATTCGTTCTCGAAAATATTACAGTTTAATACCCAAACATTGGAAAACTTTATTACGCTAAAAACTCTTTCACATACATCATAAATAAAAAAGCCTTCATTCAAATTAGTAAAAATTGGCAAACAAACCAAGTTAGACATAGAACTCCAGGATGTTCTTTGCCCGGAAAATAGCGTATACAAAACATCAAAATCAATACGCTTTTTATTTTCAATATCATATAAATAAAAATTACACATATTCATACCCATACGCGGTTCTATGAAATTATAAAAGAACATTTCATAATTACCGTTTGGCGATATCGATGATATATTTTCCATTCACATTAATTCAAAACACCGTATCCTCCAACATATCCGCATGCTCGGGATAATCTGTCGTATAGTGCAGCCCCCTGCTTTCGTGCCTGGCCATGGCAGATTTTACCACCAGGTAACTCACCTGTATCAAATTGCGCAGCTCGCAAAGCTTAACCGATACCTTGGTTTGCTTGTAAAAATCCTCTGTTTCTTCATAAAGCAAACGCAGCCTGCGCATTGCACGCTCTAACCTAAAGTCAGATCGGACTATACCTACATAGTCATTCATCAATTTCTGCATTTCGCGAATGTTGTGGGTAACCAAAATATCCTCGTTAGAAAGCTTTACACCATGCTCGTTCCAGTCGGGTATATTGGCAGGTATCTCGAATTCCGAAAAAGCAACAACGGCATCTGTATAAATTCTATGCGCAAAAACCAATGCCTCTAATAACGAATTTGATGCAAGCCTATTAGCACCATGCAAGCCTGTTGACGAACATTCCCCGCAGGCATACAATTGCCTGATAGAAGAACGGCCGCTATGGTCTACCAGTACCCCGCCGCACATATAATGAGAAGCAGGCGCCACCGGGATCATGTCACGGGTCATATCTATACCAATATCCAGGCACTTTGCATAAATATTAGGGAAGTGCTCTAAAATATCTTTCTTCTTTTTATGCGTGATATCAAGATAAACAAACTCCTCGCCCGATTTTTTTATCTCAGCATCAATTGCCCGGGCAACAATATCACGTGGCGCAAGCGATTTACGTTCATCGTACTCCTGCATAAATTCCTCGCCATTGGTACGGCGTAACACACCACCCATACCACGTACGGCTTCTGATATAAGGAAAGACGGGTATTCACCCGGATTGTATAAAGCCGTGGGATGGAACTGGATAAACTCCATATTCCGTACCTTTCCTTTAGCACGGTAAACCATGGCAACGCCGTCACCGGTAGCAATAGTTGGGTTAGTAGTAACCGAGTAAATATGCCCGGCACCACCCGATGCCATTACCGTAACTTTAGACAATATTTTCTCTACATGGTTATTTTCGGTATTGAACGCGTAAATACCATAACAGGTAATATTATCCGATGATTTTTTTACCAATTCGCCCAAATGGTGCTGGGTGATAAGGTCTACCGCGAAATAATGGGTTAATATCTCAATATTCGGTTCGCGGTGTATTTCCTCTAATAAGGACCTTTCAATCTCGAAACCCGTAATATCCTTATAATGCAACACTCTGAATTCGGAGTGCCCACCTTCTTTTGCAAGGTCGTAATTGCCTTCATTTGTCCTGTCGAAGTTGGTACCGTACTCTATAATTTCGTTGATCCGCTCCGGGCCTTCTTTTACTACAGCCTCTACAACTTCCTTATCGCACAGCCCATCGCCGGCAATTAGGGTGTCATTTATATGCTTTTCAAACGAATCTTCTTTTTTATCAACAACCACCGCCACGCCGCCCTGGGCATACTTAGTGTTGCTTTCGTCTTCGTTGGCTTTGGTAACTATCAGTACCTTACCATGCTTTGCAGCCTTTAGTGCAAAACTCAATCCGGCTATGCCCGAACCTACTACCAGGAAATCCACAGTTCTGGTCATGCGTTATCTATATATTGTGTAAAATTAGTACTAATGTTAATAAGCGGTACAAAACGTGTTAAATTTGTGTAAGTAAATAATTAGAAATACCTGCGATAGTTAACAACTCCGGTTTTCTCCGATTTTTACAATACTTTTGAGCGATTTGTAAGACGATATTACAACGAAACTAACATTTTATTGAGCAAGTAAATATTAACATTTAACTTTTTACATAAATACTTGCTTATCATATAAAGCTAAAAATCAGTAAAATGAAAAATAAAAAAGCGTTGATAAATGTTAGTAAAATTGTAGAAACAACTTTTTTACTAAATCGCATCACAACTTTTAAACAATACTAACACCTTAATAACAATAGGTTTTATTTATATATAAAAAGAACTTATTATTAATTGATTTGTGGAATGGATACCTTCGAAGAAATAAAAATGAATGGTTTTGCCGACGAATACATCGACCCGTCGCTTGACCTTTTTGCCGAGATCAATAAACTTAAAAAAGAAAAAAATGCTGTTGTGCTTGCCCACTATTACCAGGAAGGGGATATACAGGATATTGCCGATTATATTGGCGATAGCCTTGGGCTTTCTCAGCAAGCTGCTAAAACCGATGCCGATATTATTGTTTTTGCCGGTGTACACTTTATGGCCGAAACAGCAAAAATATTATCGCCAAACAAGAAGGTTTTACTACCGGATTTGAAGGCAGGATGCTCGCTTGCCGACAGCTGCCCGCCGCATTTGTTCAGGAAATTTAAAGAGAATTACCCCGACCATTTGGTTATCACTTATGTGAATTGTACTGCAGAACTGAAAGCTTTAAGCGATATTGTTTGTACCAGCAGCAATGCCGTGCAGATAGTAGAAAGCTTGCCGAAGGAACAGAAGATTATCTTCGGGCCGGATAAAAACCTGGGTGCCTGGGTAGCTAAAAAAACAGGGCGCGACCTTGTACTTTGGAACGGTGCCTGTATGGTACACGAGATCTTCAGCCGCGAAAAAATAACCAAGCTGAAGGAGCGCCACCCCAATGCTAAGATACTGGCACACCCGGAATGTGAGGAAGTGATACTGCAGATGGCAGATTACATAGGAAGCACCACCGGGATATTGAAATATGCTACCAACAGCCCCGAAACGGAATTTATTGTAGCAACAGAAGCAGGCATTATACACCAGATGGAAAAGGAAAACCCATCTAAAAAATTTTTCCCGGCTCCGCCGAATAATACTTGTGCCTGCAACGACTGCCCGCACATGAAGCGCAATACACTGGAGAAATTATACCTGTGTATGAAAAATGAAATGCCTGAGATAGAGGTGCCACTGCACATTATTGAAAGGGCAGTAAAACCGATTGAGAGGATGCTGGAGATCTCGGCCCGTTTGGGGTTGTAACAACAAATAAAACACGTCATTGCGAGGTACGAAGCAATCTCCCGATCCGCAGAGCAAATTGCAAGGTTGCTTTAGGGAGTAGAGATTGCTTCGTACCTCGCAATGACGCGTGAAGAAATCGGTGTAATCCAAAATTAATCGGCGTAATCAATTAATAATCTGTGAAATCATATAAATAATGTTTGAGAACCAGGAAAGAACCCATTTAGAGGAATTAGGCGAGTTTGGCTTGATCAACCACCTCACAAAAAATATAAAGCTTACCCAAAACAGCACCATAAAAGGCGTTGGCGATGATGCCGCAGTATTGGACCATGCCGGCAAAAAATTACTGGTATCTACCGATATGCTTTTAGAGGGCATACACTTCGATTTGGCCTATACGCCGTTGAAGCACTTGGGCTATAAAGCCATACAGGTAAACCTGAGCGATATTTACGCCATGAATGGTACTGCCAGCCAGGTAACGGTTTCTATTGGCATGAGCAGTAAATTCCCGCTGGAAGCCATTGAAGAACTGTACGAAGGTATTTACCTGGCTTGTGGTAATTACAATGTGGATTTAATTGGCGGAGATACCACAGCATCAAAACAAGGTTTGGTTATCAGCGTAACTGTTTTAGGTTATGCCGATGAAAAAGATATTGTTTACCGCAACACGGCCGAAGAAGGCGACCTGATCTGTGTATCCGGAGACCTGGGTGGTGCCTACACTGGTTTGCAGTTATTAGAGCGCGAGAAACTGGTTTATATAGAAAACCCAAATATCCAGCCCGACCTGGAAGGCAAGGATTACATTGTAGAACGCCAGCTAAAACCCGAAGCACGTAAAGATATCATCGACTTGCTGAAAGAACTGGATGTAAAACCAACATCTATGATTGATGTAAGCGATGGTTTAGCATCCGAGCTATTACACATTTGTAAGCAAAGCGATAAGGGTTGTAATTTATACGAGGAGAAGATACCTATCGACCCTATGACCTACGAAACCGCCCGCGAATTTGGCCTCGACCCTACGGTATGTGCCTTAAGCGGCGGCGAAGATTATGAATTGCTCTTCACCGTAAAACAGGCAGAGTACGATAAAATAAAGTTTAAGATGGATTTTACCATCATTGGTTACGTTACCGAACCCAACGCCGGCTGTAATTTAATTACCAAAAGCGGCAATGTGCACCCATTGAAAGCACAGGGGTGGAATGCTTTTAAAGCGTAATTAATGATGATAAAAAAAGTTTATTTATTTACTTGCTTCCTGCTCATATTTGGTCAGCTTAAAGCGCAGCAATCTATAAAGTTTGCTTACAAATATCTGCCCAACCATAATTACTTAACTGCGATATCAACGCGATCTAATGCCGAAATTAACATTACAGGTAGCCCGGAGGATTTAAAAAAGTTTAAAGCAAGTGGCGCTAATGAAAAAATGATATTGACGGGTACCATGGATATGGACTATACCGTTAAATCGGGCTCGTACACAAAAGATGAAATTTTCCCGGTGTTGCTTACCTATAATCATATTGTTAGTAAACACATGCTGGACGGTAAGTTAATGCCTGCGAAGCCCAACGAGATACAGGAAAAGAAAATATTTGCGCATTCGGATGCCGGTGGAAAATTAAAGATTGATTCGATAGCTGGTGCCTCGAGTAATAAAGATAGCGTAATTAAGGTGATAGCCTCCATTATGGAGAACTTTAACCGGGAAATTAAGTTCCCCGAAAATGGAATGAAAATTGGAGATTCCTTCACCCAGGATCTTCCTATGAATTTACCTATCATGGGCAGTACCGTACGCGTTGCCATGAATTTGATTTACAAACTAACGGGTACAAAAGATGATATTGCTTATTTTGATGTGGACCAAACAGCTGCATTCAATTTACCAACACAATATGGGCCTGTTAATATAAAGGGCGCCGGAAATGGTAAAATGGAGTTCTCCATAAAAAAGAGTTTTCCTATAAAATATGATAGCAACTCCGAATTAACCTATACCATGGAAATAGAAAACTTATCAATTGGTGGGCTGATAAAAATAAATACTGTGCTAACTACTAAAGTAGATTAGCGTTACTATGATTTCTGCATCCAACTCTGCAGCAAAATAACAGCTGAAATCGTATCCACCAACTCCTTATTCTGCCTGGCTTTTTTGCCCATGCCGCTCTGGGCTATGGTTGCCGATGCCATTTTAGAAGTAAAGCGTTCGTCCAGCATTTCTATTGGGATTTCGGGGAAGTTTTTTTTGAGCAGGGTTACAAAACCTCTTACATGCTGGGCAGATTGCGAGGGCGTATTATCCATTTGCTTAGGCTCCCCAACAATAAAGCGCTCCACCGGTTCGGCCTGCAGGTATTTTTTTAGGTAATCTATAATTTTTATCGGGTGGATGGTGTCTAAACCGGTCGCGATGATCTGCATCGGGTCGGTAACCGCAATGCCGATGCGCTTGGTACCATAATCGAAAGCCATGATTCTCATTGCTTCGCAGATATGAGATGTGAGACGTGAGATATGAGATGTGGCATGGTGCAAATATATGAGATGTGAGTTTTTTTGCCACATGTTGTTAACTATAAAATTCGCCTTAAGCATAGCTTCTGTCTCAAATCTCATATCTCACGTCTCAAATCTAATTCCACATCTCAAATCTATTTTTTACCTTGCACACAATGCAGTTTAAGCAAATTACCGGGCAGGATGCTATTAAGCAACGTTTGATCACCTCTGTAAACGAGAACAGGGTGAGCCATGCGCAGCTTTTCCTGGGCCCCGAGGGTAGCGGAAGCCTGGCTTTAGCTGTTGCTTACGCCCAATATTTAAGCTGCGAGGATAAACAGCCCGATGATTCCTGCGGGGTGTGTTCATCATGCCGTAAGTACCAGAAATTAATGCACCCCGATCTGCATTTTTCTTACCCAACCTTCGGCACGCCAAAAGAATCGTCGATAGATTTTATTGAACAATGGCGAACCGCCTTTACCGAGAACCCCTACCTAAGCCTGGATACCTGGCGCGGGTACCTGGACTCGGGTAACAAACAAGCTAACATTAATATTTTAGAGTGCCACCAGATCATCAAGAAACTCAGTTTTAAACCCTTCGAATCGGTTTACAAAGTTTTGATACTTTGGCTGCCCGAGTATTTGGATAAACAAGGCAACGCCCTGCTAAAAGTTATAGAAGAGCCGCAGCCCAACACGCTGTTTTTATTGGTAGCCCAAAACCAGGACCAGATACTGAACACCATCCTCTCGCGTACGCAGCTGATCAAAATACCTTGTTTAAATTACGAAGATGTAAAGGGTCATCTCATCGCGCAGCATAACCAAACCGAAACGGCGGCTTCAGAAATTGCCTACCTCAGCAATGGCAACATGACCGAAGCGCTTGACATGTTACAGCAGGATGCCAAAGGCTACCATAACCTGTTTGTACAATGGCTGCGTTTGTGTTTCGGGAACAAAGGGCTGGAGGTACTGAGCTTTGTAGATCAATCCTCAAAAATGGGGAGGGAGAACCAAAAGAACTTTTTGCGCTACGGCATTAATTTCATCCGCGAATGCTGTTTAATATCGGCAGGAGCAGAAAGAATGGTACATTTACCCGATCTGGAACTGGATACGGCCCGTAAAATGGCCAAAGTGATGAACATCGCCCAGTCGGAAACCATTATAGACGAGCTGGAAAAGGCTCATTATCATATAGAACGCAATGCTAACCCTAAGATCTTGTTTTTAGATGTATCTTTGCAGATTATAAAAGTACTAAATTTAAAAATCGTCCCCCCGGGGAATCATTATATACCGAATTAAATTATGGGATGCGGAAGTTGCTCAACAGGGGGCGGTTGCTCACCTGCGGGCTGCAAAAGTAACGGCAGTTGCCTTACTAACGGTTGCAGCAAACTGGATGTACACGATTGGCTTTCCCACATGGATATGCCAAACAATTATAAACCTTTTAGCATAGTAGAAGTAAAATTCAAAGGCTCGCGAAAGGAATTCTATCATAACCACGATAATATTTACCTGGAAGCGGGCGAATTGGTAGCGGTTGAAACCACAACCGGCGGCTACGATATTGGCCATGTAAGCATCACCGGCGAACTGGTGCGTATGCAAATGACCAAGCGCCACGTAAAAGAAGCCGACGTTACAAAAAAGATATACCGCCGCGCCACCCCTGCCGATGTAGACAAGTGGAAAATGGCGAAGGATTTGGAGTGGGAAACCATGCACAAATCGCGCACCTTAGCGCTCGAGCTTAAGCTGAGCATGAAAATAAGCGATGTAGATTACCAGGGCGATAAAACCAAAGCAACCTTTTATTATACTGCCGAGGGACGTGTAGATTTCCGTGAGCTCATCAAAAAAATGGCGGAAAGTTTCCGTATCCGTATAGAGATGCGCCAAATAGGCATGCGCCAGGAAGCAAGTCGCTTAGGCGGTATAGGCAGTTGCGGTCGCGAGCTTTGCTGTAGCACCTGGTTGACGGATTTTAAAACGGTATCCACCTCTGCAGCGCGGTACCAAAACCTATCGTTAAACACCCTTAAGCTTGCCGGCCAATGCGGTAAACTTAAATGCTGTTTAAACTACGAACTGGACACTTACATGGATGCGCTGAAGCACATCCCCGATAATGTGAACTACCTTAAAACCGAAAAAGGCGATGCCCGCTTGCAAAAGACGGATATATTTAAAAAGATAATGTGGTTTGCTTATCCAAGGGAAGAAAATTGGATCCCGCTACCTATCAGCCGGGTAAAAGAGATACAGCAGATGAACCGCGATGGTGTTTTGCCGGAAGATTTGGGCGAAATTGTAGAGATAGAATCTGCACCGGTAAAAGTGTTGGATTACGAGAACGTGGTTGGGCAGGACAGCCTTACACGCCTGGATGAGCGCCGCAACGCTAATAAAAACAAGAACAAAAATAAGAACCGCAACAAAGGCAATCGACCCGAGGGACAAGTGCAAGCCGGCGCCAGGCCCGAAGGCGGAAACCGCCCTGAGGGGGGCAACAGAGAAGGTAACCGGCCGCAACAAAACAGGGGGCCGCGCCCAGAAGGCGGAAACAGGCCCGAAGGTAACCGGCCGCAGCAAAACAGGGGACCACGCCCCGAAGGTGGCGCACAGGCAGGGCCACGACAGGAAGGAGATAACAGCCCTGACGGTAACCGCCCGCAAGGCAATAACCAAAACAGGCGCAACAGGCCAAGGCCAAACAACCCGAATAATCCAAACCGTAACCCAAATAACCCACCCCCAGCAAGGCCGGAATAATGAAGCGGACGTTTAATGTTTTTTATGCCGTTATTATAGCCATGTACCTTTTTATGGTACAGGGCTGTACCGATCCCGCCGCGGTTATTGATAAAAATACGGAGATAGATAACCACAATTGGTCGTACGTAAACCGGCTTAAATTCGACGTAAAAATTGATGATGATGCCATACCCTACAATCTTTACTGTAATTTGAGGGTTGGCGCCGGCTACAGGTACTCAAACATCTATATCCTTTTGTCGCAAAAGCACGGCGATAAAAAATCAAGCACCCGCTACCAGTTTAAATTGGCCAACCCCGATGGCGAATGGTTGGGCAGCGGCAGCGGAAACCTATACAGCTACCAGTTGCCCTTGCGCACCGGGTATAAATTCCCGGCAAAGGGGGTTTACCATTTTGAGATAGAGCAAAACATGCGCGATAATCCCCTGCACGAAGTTAGCGATGTTGGTTTACGGGTAGAAAGGGCAAAATAATTACAGGTTTTTACGCAATACGGGTAAAATACCACTTCCTGTTTTTATATTAGTTGCTTAAACCTAGCTCTTTAAGCAATGAAAAAACTTGCCTTCCTGCTGCTGTTTACCCCCTTGTTTGTAAACGCACAAAATGCCGATAGTATAAAATACGTTGGCCAGGTTAAATATTACACAAAAATTATTGCCGATAAACCAGCCGATGCGGAGGCATATTTTAAAAGAGGCAGCGCAAAATCATACCTCAATGATTATTCGGGCGCTATATTGGACTTTAACAAAGCAATAAGCCTCAAACCAAAATACGAAGACGCTTTTATAGAACGCGGGCTTGCAAAAGACAATCTTAAAAATTTTAGCGGCGCCATTGCTGATTATACTGCCGCTATGCTTATAAAACCATCGGCACTTGCATATTATAACCGGGGCGTTGCAAAAGCGCATATGGATAATACCCAAGGGGCGCTGCTCGATTTTGATAAGTCGATATTGTTAGACGCAACAGATGCGGACGCTTACAACGAGCGCGGTATCCAGAAAAAAAAATTGAAGGATTATAAAGGTGCCATATTAGATTACAGCAAAGCCATAGCACTGGACCCTACCGGCCCAAACCCGTATTATAACCGCGGCATTGCACAGCACCTGAGCAAAAACTACACAGCAGCACTGGAAGATTTTAACAAACTTGAAACCCTAACCCCGGATGACCCGGATTTATACTATAGCCGGGGCAATACAAAGCGCCACATGAAAGATAACCAGGCCGCCATAGCCGATTACGATAAAGCAATACAATTATCGCCTCAGTTTTTGGATGCCTATAATAACCGCTCGATAGCTAATTACAATTTAAAAGACTATAAAGCGGCTATTGCCGATGCGGATAAGATAATTTCTATCGATCCAAAGTATGAAGACGGCTATTATAACCGCGGGCTGGCGCAGGATGGGCTTAGCAATTATAACGATGCCATAGAGGACTACAATAAATACATCGCTTTGCTGCCAAACGATGCCGACGGTTATTTTAAAAGAGGCACATCAAAACTAAACCTTGATGATGATAAAGGTGCGATTGAAGACCTAAGTAAGGCAATAATGATAGATAAAGATTATACAGACGCCTATTTTAACCTTGCGCTGGCAAAAAAATCGCTTGGCGATTATAAAGGCGCGATAGAAAATTATACTAAATACATAGCGCTTGAACCCACAGACGGGGATGCTTTTAACAACCGGGGTAATGCCAAACGCCTATCGGGCGACGTGGCAGGCGGTTGCACCGACTTTAAAAAGGCCGTAGCATTAGGCAATAAATTGGCTGAAGGGAATATTGCTAAATTTTGTAAATAATAGTTAACTAGAGTTCAGGATAAGCGTATAGAAGCCACGCCCCAACCCTTCTCCAAAGAGTAATAGCCCATGATTGGACAGGGGCAAATTCACCAGACGTTCCGATGGAACGTTATATACTCAATGCATTTTGCTACCAACCAAACATCCCGAAGGGATGATATGGCGCTTCGTTCCATAGGAACGGCTGGCTGGTAGAAATTTATTAGCCATTTTCACGTTCCATCGGAACGTTTGGTGTAAGCTGTCTAAGATGGGCTATTACGTTCCAAAGAAGAAGGGCTAAATTTTTTATTTTAAAGCCCCTCCTTTGGAGAGGATTATTCATAATGGCTTCGCCTTTTAGGCGAGGCTAAGCAAGTGAATATCAAAATGCTCTCCTTGGATAAAGCAAAATCGTATCCCGAATCACATTAGTTTAGTTAACCGTATAATCGGTAGTTATTTTACTAAACGAACCTAATTCCCTCCCGGAATCGGATGTGCCGGGGGCGCCGTTGTTGGTGATAGCATAACCTACCGTGTTTTCGCCACTCGAGTTTTGTATTTCTAAATGCACAACGCTGCCGGCTACCAGACCAGTATTAAATTCATAGGTGCCGCTGGTTACCGTTTTTGTATCCAATGCAGAGTTTACGGTTTCGTCGGCTTTGGTAGCAGAGAGCGCTACCGTAA
The DNA here is from genome assembly GCF_946481715.1 of uncultured Mucilaginibacter sp. The sequence goes on from NZ_CAMLOV010000014.1 coordinate 22,860, forward strand.
AGGCGGCAGTTGCTGTTACCGTAATTTTTATATTATGCGGAACCGGGGCGCCTCCTCCTTTTTTGGAGCATGAGGTTATAAAAAGGCAACCAATAAGGCCTGCTAATATTATTATGTGTTTCATGGCGGAATATATTTGAAGAAAAATTAAACATGTAAATATGCCGATTGTAGTTTAACTATACCACAAAAATTTCGACATGAAACAAATAATTTCTTACATCGTAATTATGCTGGCGGCGGCGCTGTTGTTTTTTACGGCTTGTAAAGGCAACACCGGCCAAACCGGCGGCGCAAAGGCAGACTCGGGGCAAACACATGTAGGCAACTCAGGCCCGGCAGATAGTGCGGGCTATAAAACCAGTCCTGTAGAAACCGGCGGAAAAGACAGCAGCGGCAATGGCAGCGGTAGCGTTAATGCACCGAAGGATACACTGAAAACGAAACCATAAATAGAAGGCTGGAAAGACAATAGCCAACTATCGAACCGAGGTAGCGGTGCGCTTTGCTATAAAAAGCGCGATCTACTATTCAAATCATCTTTGCCGCTTGTATGGCTTTGTGGCTTTTGTGTTTCTCTCTTTGTGCCCTTCGTGGTAAAATTAAAAAGATACCGGGCGACCATTTGCTACCGGTAGATAAAACAGCTATTTTCGGTGTTCCTAATACCACGTCATGAAAAAGTTGTTCGCTTTTATTTTTTTCGCCCCCTTATTCGCATCGGCACAAAATGCAACATTAAAAACCAGCACGCCAGATAGCCTTGAGGCGGTAAAAGTGATTGATTTTTACACCAAAGAAATAGCCGATAACCAAAACCTGGCAGAGAGCTATTACCAACGGGGCCACGCGCGGATAACGCTGAAAGATTTCAATGGCGCGTTGCTGGATCTAAACAAAGCAGTTAAGTTAAAAATCGACTACGACAGGGCTTACGTAGACCGCGGCCGGCTAAAAGATGTTATGGAAGATTATGAAGGAGCCATTGCCGATTATAGCCAGGCGATACTGATAAAACCAACCGCCGTAGCCTACTATAACCGGGGGCTGGCCAATAGTAGCCTTGATAAAAAGGCAGATGCTATTGCCGATTACGGCAGAGCTATTGAAGCAGACCCCAAATACAAGAACGCATATATAGAACGCGGGCTGGCAAAAGCAGAAGGCGGCGACTACAAAGGAGCGATAGCCGATTTTGATGCGGCAATAGCCATAGACCCGGATAATGCTGATGCTTATCATCATCGTGCAGAGGTAAAGGGCCTTACCAATGATGCTACAGGCGCAGCTACAGATTATAAAAGGTTTATCCAACTATCTCCGCCGGATGCGGATACTTTTGTTGGCAGCGGCAATGCTAAACTGAAAACCCGGGACTATGCCAGCGCGGCGGCCGATTATAACAACGCCATAAAATTGAACCCCAAAAACATTATGGCATACTATAACCGCGCAATTGCCAACGAAAATTTAGGGCGGTTTGATGCGGCCATAGCCGATTATTCGGTTTACCTAAAATATAACGATGCCGGCTCGTCGGCTTATATAAAAAGAGGCAATGCCTATTTAAAAAAGAACGATTATAAAAACGCAGCGGCCGACTATAGCAAGAGCCTCGCCCTTGCCCCCCAAAATACCGAAGCATTGTTTAACAGGGCCTTTGCAAGGCGCAACCTGAAAGATTACCCCGGAGCTATTGCCGATTATACAAAAGTTATAGCGCTTGACCCTAAAAACGGCGACGCATACAACAACAGAGGGTTTATTTACTACAACCTAAAAAACAGCGCTGCTGCCTGCCCCGATTTTAAAAAGGCAGTCTCGCTTGGCAACAAGGCGGCAATAGAAAATGCAATGCATATTTGCAGGTAGCAGTTTGTAGCCGTGGTTGCTTTTTATTAGTAAGGTAAAATTGCTACATTCGTTTTGCTAATATTTTTATCAAAATGGATATAGTTGTTTTGGGTATTGCCGGGGTGATTTTGCTTGTTGCTTTGGTGTTGTTTTTAGTGGGAAAGAAGCACCCAGCTTCCGTATCCGCAGAAGAATTTGCCGAAGTAAAAAGTGAAAACGAATCGCTGAAAATTGCCCTGGCGGTTGCCGGGCAACGCGTGGAAGGTGCACTGGCTGAAAAGGAAAACATCACCAAACACTTAAGGGAAGAGCAAACACGGATACTGGATGAACTGGTTGATGTACGCAGCCAATTGGCCCAGGCTAACCAAAGCCTGGAATCGTCCCGCTCCTATTTTAAAGCTCAGCAAGAAAAACTGGCCGAGCAGAAAGCAGATATCGAACAAACCCGTACCCATTTCCAAAAGGAATTTGAAAATGTTGCCGAGAAATTGTTGAAAGAAAAATCGCGGGAGTTTACAGATGTAAATAAGCTAAGCATCGATACCATCCTGAACCCGCTGAAAGAAAACATAAAAGCCTTTGAAGAAAAGGTAGATAAAGTTTACAACATGGAGGCCGCCGAGCGCAATACCTTAAAAGGCGTTATAACTCAACTGATGGACCTTAATAAACTCATCAGTACCGAGGCCTCCAATCTTACCCGGGCACTAAAAGGCGATAACAAAAAGCAGGGCAATTGGGGTGAGGTGATCTTAGAAAAAGTTTTAGAGCGCAGCGGGCTGGTACGGGATAGGGAGTACCGCGTCCAAACCAGCCTTAACCAGGTCGATGGGAGCCGGATGCAACCCGATGTGATTATAGACCTGCCGGATGAGAAGCACCTGATCATCGACTCTAAAGTATCGCTCATCGCCTACGAGCGGCTGGTAAATTGCGAAACGGAAGATGAGCGTCGCCTGTTCTCAAAGGCGCATATCGAATCTATCCGGGGGCACGTGCTGGGGCTGTCGGCCAAAAATTACCACGACCTGTACCAGGTAAACTCGCCCGATTTTGTTTTGCTTTTTGTACCTATAGAATCTTCGTTCAGCTTTGCCGTGCAGCTGGATGCCGACCTTTTTAGCGATGCCTGGGATAAGCGGGTGGTCATTGTTAGCCCGAGTACGTTGCTGGCCACCCTGCGCACCATCGCCAGTATTTGGAAACAGGAACGCCAAAACCGCAACGTGCTGGAGATAGCCCGGCTCAGCGGGGAGATGTACGATAAGTTTGTAGGTTTTGTAGGCGATATGGAAGGCATCGGCAAAAACATTAAACAAAGCCAGGACAGTTATGAAAAGGCCTTGAATAAACTTACAGATGGCCGCGGAAATTTAACGATAACCGCCGAAAAAATAAAGAAATTGGGTGCCCGGGCAAACAAGCAGATTGACGTAAAATACATCGGCGAGGATGCCCCCTGATAGCACTTTGCCTAAAATAAAAAAGCCTGAAAAATTCGCGCATTTTTGCACAGAAGCGGAAATAAGCCATGTAAAAGAATGACAACCAAGCCTATTTTTTGCGTTTTTTGCCCATTAGTGCGCAGCTTAAAACACACAATTGGCTGTTAATGTATCAGTTACCTAATACAGATATTTTCTTAATTTTGCCGGATGGAGATTTTAGACCCGGCACTACAATCCTACCTCGATGCCCACCTCGACCCGGAGGCACCCGAACTGCAGGCCATCAACCGCGAAACGTATTTAAAAGTTTTGAAGCCGCACATGCTTTCCGGCCACTACCAGGGCCGCTTGCTCAGCATGCTGAGTAAAATGGTACAGCCCAAATTGATCTTAGAAATAGGCACATTTACCGGCTACTCGGCCATTTGCCTGGCAGAAGGATTGGCAGAAGGGGGCATATTACACACTATAGAAGTTAACCGCGAATTTGAAGAAATGCTGATTTCACACTTCAAATCAACAAATGTGAATAAAAAAATAAAGCTGCATTTTGGCGCCGCCGAAGCTGTAATAGCTGATTTAGAGGAAAATAACTTCGATTTAGTATTTATTGATGCGGATAAACGAAATAATTTAACTTATTTTGAGTTAGTACTTGATAAAGTAAGGCCCGGTGGGTTAATAATAATTGATAATGTTTTGTGGAAAGGCAAAGTATATGGCAACGAAAGTGATGCCGATACCGTAAACATCCGCAAACTAAATGAGCACATAGCTGTTAACACGAAGGTTGAAAAACTAATTCTCCCTGTTCGTGATGGGCTATTAATCATCAGAAAAAAATAATTATGAAGAAACTCTTTACTGTTACTCTACTGTTAGTATCTGCAATTGTTGCAACCACTACAGCCGTTTCGGCACAAAGCGCTCCACAATCCTACATCGAGAAGTTCAAAGATAATGCCATTCGCATTATGCACGAGACGGGCGTACCCGCAAGCATCATTTTAGGCGTTGCTATGCACGAATCTGCCAGTGGAAAGAGTAATATAGCCCAAAACCTGAACAACCAGTTTGGAGTAAAAGGCGGAGGCACTGTAGTTTATTACAAACACAACAAAAAAGTCCGCACATCATACAAGCGTTACGATTCGGTGATGGATTCCTTTCAGGATTTCGCCCGCATCATGACAGAGCGCAAGCAATTCAGCCATCTGGCAGATAAGCTTACCCAATATGACTATACCGGTTGGGCCCGCGGGATACAACGCAGCGGCTATTGCAGCAGCCGTACCTGGGCGTCGCAGGTGGTGGCTATCATAAAAAAATATAACCTGGGCGATTTGGACGAGAAACCAGCCCCTGCCCCGGGCACCGAATTGGCAGACAATAACCAAAAATAAATTTTCACCCTAATTGATCCCACTCAAAGGGGCCTGTCGGTTATTATCTGTCATGCGGAAAGTTTTCATTTTAATTCTATTGGCTACTGTTTTTACGTCGTGCTCTGCCCATAAAAGCACCATCAGTAGCAGTAAGGCCCGCAAAAACAACAAGTCGATTCAAAAACGCAACCAGGCGGCAATAGCGGCGCACCGCAATATGTCATCGCTGGAGTATATCGAGCGGTTTAAAGCCATTGCCATACAGGAAATGAACACTTACGGCATCCCCGCCAGTATAACACTTGCGCAAGGGTTGTTTGAATCGGGCGCCGGAAACAGCGATTTGGCTGTTGCGGCAAACAACCACTTCGGCATAAAATGCGGCAGCACCTGGAGCGGCGACAGCTATTATAAGGACGACGATAACACCAACGATTGCTTCCGTGTGTATGATAACCCGGAGGATAGCTACCGCGACCACTCGGAGTTTTTAAAAAAGAAGAACTACGCCCGCCTTTTCGAACTGGATAAAAACGATTTTAAGGGTTGGGCCTATGGCTTAAAGGCTGCCGGTTATGCTACAAACCCCAAATACCCGCAACTGTTGCTTAATATCATCACAAAGTATAACCTCGACCAGTACGACCGCCCTGAAGGCGAGATTGCTAAAATAAAGCGGGAGGACCGCGTGCTTGGCGAGATCAACACTAATATCGGTACGCCCCAGCAGGATTCTATAGCCAAAACATCGCCCGATGATAAAATTTACACCGTAAAGCAGGGCGATACACTATACAACATCTCCAAACGTTTTGGCATTACTGTTGACGAATTAAAGGCACTAAACAACATGGCGGACAATGGCATTAAGCTTGGCCAAAAACTTGTAGTAGTAAAATAGCGTGTTAAAATTTGTTAATTACAGTGCCAAAACCGCATAAACGCGTAGTTTTATCAATCAGAATGAAATTATGGTCCTCCTTTTTGTTTTGCATACTTAGCGTGTGCGCCTTTGCCCAGCAAAAGCAGGTTACGGGTATTGTGTTTGACAAAGAAAGTAAAGTACGTATTGCAAAAGTAAATGTACGCAATACAAGTAACGGACGGACGGTTTATAACACATTTAAGGGCGAATTTACTATTGATGCCAACCCAGGCGACGTATTGATATTTAGCAAGCCCGACCATCACTCCGACACCCTTACTATAAAAAACTATTTGCCGCTTGCGGTCTATATGCGCCCGGCGGCGATTCAGCTACAGGAAGTAACCATACGAGACAGTATGCTTAGCCCTAAACGCCGTTACCTGGCCACTAAAAGCGATTACAGCAGAATATATGGTTCCTCTTCCAATCCTGATTTGCTCTCGGCAGGGCCAAGCGGGGTGGGTTTTAGCATTGATGCGATGTATAATTTATTTAGCCGTAGCGGCCAAAACGCGGAACATTTAAAAGCGATCATCGACAGAGACTATAAGCAATCGGTAATTGATTACAGGTTTAATAAATCGTACGTTACCGGCATCACCTTTTTAAAAGACCCGGAACTAACCGACTTTATGCTTAAATACCGCCCCAGCTATTACCTGGTAACTACCGCAAACGAGTACGAGTTTGTAGCCTACGTGCGCACCAGTTTAAAGCGGTATAAACGCAACCCAAGGGCTTTCGAGCTTGCACCATTGCCCCCTCAATACCTTGATGTTAAATGAAAGGCATACTGATAATTGCGCCGTTTTTAAATGTAAACGCGATGGCATTGTTCCCTTTTATTTTGCTGCGCGATAAAGACATGCACAAGGACGAAGTACTGCTAAACCACGAGCGGATTCACTTAATACAGCAAGCCGAGTTATTGGTTCTGCCGTTTTATGTACTATACCTATTAAATTACCTGGTAAACCTTGCCCGTTTCCGAAAACACTACCCGGCATATTTTGGCATCTCGTTTGAGCGGGAAGCCTATCAAAAGGAAACAGATATGGCTTATTTAGGCAGCCGGAAGTGGTATAACTGGCTCGCGTTTTTTTGATTGTGAACACATTAGTTACATTTTGTGCCTTGAAATAACAGATTTTTCCATTTTCTTTGCGTTTATGTTGAAAACCGGTTTTAAAGTAGTTCTTACACTTTGTTGTTCAATTGCGCTATCTGCCAATGCCCAAACAACCGATACTGTTAAAAGAGATACAGTTAAAATTGATACCAGCCTGCTGAACAGGTACCGCATATCGCCAAAGCCCAACGCCATACCGGTACCCACCAAACCATTGCAAATACAGCAAGAATTGATACCTGTAACCATGCTGGACTATAAAGTAAGCTACTGGCGCAGGTACATTACGCTTGGCTTAAATTTTAACCAGGCAGCCTTCAGCAATAATTACAGTGCCGGTGGAGTAACGTCAATAGCCTTAGGGTCCAATTTTATCTTCCGAACCGAGTACAACAAGGCGCCATTTAGCTACGCTACCGAGCTTAATCTACTCTATGGCAAATCAAAAAACAAAGGGCAAGGCGCACGCAAAACCAACGACAGGATTTTCCTGGATAATAAGGTAGCCACGCAAATGTCTAAGCATTGGTTCTTCTTCGGGTCGTTAAGTTTCGAATCGCAGTTTGATAAAGGCTTTCAGTACGATGCTGCAGGTATAACCCCGCCGGTGCTGATATCCAACTTTATGTCGCCGGGCTATTTAACCGAGTCTATCGGTTTCGAGTATAAGGCCGAGAAGTTTTTTGATTTGCGTTTGGGTACCGGTACCGCCCGCCAAACTTTTGTGCTGGAAAAAAATATCCCCAATAGGTACGGGGTAGATAGTGCCAAAACTATCCGTACAGATATCGCTTTCCAGATGGTGGCGATATTTGATAAAGATATTGCCAAAAACATGCACTTTAATGCCCGGTATGATATGTTTGTGCCTTACGGTAAGGCATTGAGCTTTGTTCGCCATCGTGTAGATGCCGTGCTGGCGGCCAAAGTAAATCGCCTTATAAACGTATCTATCAACGGGACCTTATTGTTTGATAAGAGTACCGGCACCAATAGCGTACAGGGTACAGAGGGATTATCTTTAGGTATCCTCTACAAATTCCCGTAAATAATCACAATTCGTTTCGTATGATGAGATGGTATTTACTATCCTTTATCGTGGTGTTTCCTCAACGCCTGGAAATCGATATAATATAGCACCTTCAGCGAGAAATTGTTATTCTGCGGCAGGTTAAAGGTGTTGTGTAAATTCTTAAGGTACCCTTCGTTCGCAGGCAAGTCTGAATTATAGGCCGAGTTTTTCCAGGCAAGGCTAAGTTCGCTGCCAGGCGTAAACTGCCAAACATATACCATGTCCACATTCCAAATGTTTACGTTGCGGTCGGTGTGGTCAAAATTATTCGAGGTAAGAGGTTTTACATACCCATCATCTCCCAGGCTAAAGAACTCTTTATTATTCACCTTGCTCCAATAATGCCTCAACCGTAAGTTAAGCCCCATTATAGCGCTAAACGTGTATTTTAGCGAAAATATATTTTCCACTGTATGGATGTCTCTCCGTGCAAAGATCGAATTATTGGCACCATCAAAGGTAGAAAAGCCAAGGTAGTTTATCCGCGGGCTGATGGTAACATCCTCGTTAATAGAGAATTTATTACTGAGGCGCAGGTTAAGAAACAATTCTAGGTCGTTACCATGGCCACCATAGCCATTCCACACCCATGTGTCAGAATACCAAAAACCTCCTGATACCATTTTTGAGCGATTGGTGCTCAAATTCCAGTTCAGCATAAAGTTGCGTGGGGAGCGGTAACGTTCCCCGTTACGCGCTTCATAAAAATCGTTTCCTTCAAAACGGTAGTGCCCATTAATATTTGCCTGCCACAGGTTTTTAAAAGTACCAAAGGCACCGAAATTTTGGTTAAAGTTTTGGTAGTTTGAGGCGTTTACCCGTCGCGAGTAGTAATCATTAGTCCATACGCCATATTGGGTAAACAGGTGCTTCGGCTTGTAGTTGGTGTACTGCAGGTTAAGGTTATGCTCCAAATAGTTGTTGTTGTTGTAAAAACCAAGGTCGTTAACTTCATATTGGCTGTCTACCATGTCCTGCCCAATATCCCATGTAAAATTACCGGACGATTTACCACCGATAACCTCGTAACTGTATCCGGTTTTGGTTTTTGTGCCACCGCCATATATATTACTCATCATGGCAAAACCGCGCAATTTGTAAGTGTTTTTTTTATTGTTGAGGTTATATACAAAGCCGCCAACATCGGCAGAGTAATCTTTCCCGAAACGGTTTACGTTGGTATTGATCAGCGTTATGGCCGAATTGTTTTTTAAGTTTTGATCGAACACCAGGATGTTATAATTGGCAAGCGGGCTGGTTTGTACCTGCCTGCGATTCCCCTGCGCATCTTCTATAGTGGCGTAGGCTGTATTGGTGATGGCGTTAAATAAGCCGATACCCAAGCCGTTTGATAGCCTGCCCGAAAGTTTAATAGCATTAATAAGCTTGGTTTCGGTGGGGTTGCTTATAACCTCTTCGCCTGGGGCAAGGTTATTATAGGCGGCCCCATAATTTATGGGCTGGCCACCAACACGGCGCGAATAAAAGAGGTTTCCTTTATTAAACAATTCGGTTCCTTCGGTAAAAAAGGGACGGTTTTCGTTATATTTTACTTCGAAGGGGGTAAGGTTCAGCACTTTGTTATCAGATTGCACCTGCCCAAAATCGGGTATCAAGGTCAGGTCCAATGTAAAAGCGTCATTGATGCCGTATTTTACGTCCATACCCCCGTTAACAGATGCTTTTGTATTTGGTACGCCTGCGGTATTGTATGGGTAGTGGTTTACGTAAGTAGAAAAATACGGGTAGAAGGCAAGGCGTACCGGCGGATTTAGCTTCTCTAAGCCCGTTAATATGCCCTCCTGGTTAATAAAACCATTCGCTTTAGGGTCTATCTCATTCCAAAACAATTGTTGTTGTATGCGCTGGCGTTTACGTATCAGGTTCATGCCCCAGGTTTGTACATCTTTTTTGGCAAAACGCAGCGCAGAGTATGGGATCCGCATCTCTACAGACCAGCCGTGGTCATCAACCACTACCTTGCTGGTCCAAACGGCGTTCCAGTTGGGGTCCTCATCGTTTCCATTAGCATCCGGCGGTGCATATTTAGCATCAAACTGGCTGTTGGCCGATGTAACGAAAAAGCCTGTGCCGTTTATCCCATCCTGGTAGGTGTCAAAAATAATCCCCAGGAAATCGGCGTTACCTACGTTATCCCTTGTCGCAATTTCTTTGGCCACCTTATCGCCCGATGTTTCGTACATCCGGCCACCAATATATATCGCGTTGTTATCGTAAATTATCTTTACTTCGGTGCGTTCTTCCGGTTTCTCGTGGTTACCTGCAGTTGGGCGTAGTTCTACAAAATCGGTTGCTATGGGCACATTTTGCCAGGCGGCATCATCAAGCAAGCCATCCATTTTTGGCGGCGTTTCGGTTTTTATGGCAACTAAAGTTTTCTTCGCCTTTTGAGAAAAAGCGGTAAGGGATGCAGCGGATAATACTACGGCAAGGAAAAATACCTTCATGTATAGGGGCTTGTAATGCTATAAGATGTACGAAGTTTGCAAAACGTTACAGAAATAAGTGTTAAATGTTAGTTAAGAGATGTTAAATTTTGGCAGTGAGGTACTTATGGAAAAATTAAACGTTTCTGGTAAACTAAGTTTGGGAAAAAAGGCAATTGCGGCACTAAATTGCCGATCATACATTTTCATTTAGTAGAATGGGTTTCTGCTTCAAAATCATACCTTTGTATCCTCAAAAATTAGGATCATATAATGTTTGAAAATTTATCAGATAAGCTCGACAGGGCGTTTAAAGTACTAAAGGGGCAGGGATCGATCACGGAGATAAACGTGGCCGAAACAATGAAAGAGATACGTAAGGCGCTTTTAGATGCCGACGTTAACTATAAAACCGCCAAAGCCTTTACAGATGATGTGAGGCAAAAGGCTATCGGCGCAAATGTACTCACCTCTATTTCGCCGGGGCAATTGCTTACCAAGCTCATGAACGATGAGCTGACCGAGCTAATGGGCGGCACAACAGCCGAGCTTGAACTGAAAGCATCGCCAACCATCATCCTGATAGCGGGCTTGAACGGTGCTGGTAAAACAACCTTTACCGGCAAGCTGGCCAATTACCTTAAAACACAAAAAGGCAAAAAACCTTTACTGGTTGCCGATGATATTTACCGCCCGGCTGCGATAGACCAACTACAAGTTTTAGGCCAGCAAATAGGCGTGCCCGTTTATGCCAACCTCGAATCGAAAGACCCAGTTGCGATTGCTTTGGAAGGTATCGCGCAAGCTAAACGCGATGGCAACAACGTAGTAATTATTGATACCGCCGGCCGCTTAGCTATAGACGAGGCCATGATGCAGGAGATAGAGCGCGTAAAAGCCGCTACTAAGCCGCAGGAAATATTATTTGTGGTTGATAGTATGACTGGCCAGGATGCCGTAAACACCGCCAAGGTGTTTAACGACCGCCTGGACTTTACAGGCGTTGTATTAACCAAGCTGGATGGTGATACCCGCGGTGGTGCGGCGTTGTCTATCAAATCGGTGGTTAACAAGCCGATAAAATTTATTGGTACGGGCGAAAAGATGGAAGCGCTGGACGTTTTCCACCCGGACCGTATGGCATCCCGTATCCTGGGAATGGGCGACGTGGTATCCCTGGTAGAACGCGCGCAGCAACAGTTCGACGAGAAGGAAGCCGCCGAGTTGCAGAAGAAGATCCGCAAGAACAAGTTCGACTTTAACGATTTTTACAGCCAGATACAGCAGATCAAAAAAATGGGTAACATGAAAGATCTGATGGGGATGATACCGGGCGTTGGCAAAATGATGAAGGATGTAGAAGTAAGCGACGATGCTTTTAAAGGCATTGAGGCCATCATTCAATCGATGACGCCGAAAGAAAAAGAGAATCCGGAACTAATCAACCAAAGCCGCCGCGCGCGCATTGCAAAGGGCTCAGGTTCTAAATTAGAAGAAGTAAACCGCCTGATGAAGCAGTTTGATGATATGAAGAAAGTGATGAAACAAATGAGCAACCCGGCAGCCATGGCAAGCATGATGCGCCGGATGCCCAAGATGTAAGAACCTAATTCCCTTAGGGAGAAGATAGTATTTTTAGAGGTCCTGACAGAAATGTTAGGGCTTTTTTATTTTTAACGGTATATTTAAAGTATGAAACCTAAACTACTTACCCTATTCTGCTTCCTGTCAGTTGTAGCATCGGCACAAACCAAACAAATTGTAAAAGAAGACCGGGAGAATAGCCGGGTTGAAAAACATTACGTTTTAACGGACGATGAAAAAATAAAAGAAGGTGAGTACAAAGCTTATGGCCTTTTTCAGGATAATTTATTGCGTGATGGTTTTTATAAAGGTAACTTAAAAGATAGCCTATGGCATGTATACAGCTACGGCAATAAAGTACTACTCGAAGGAAACTACAAAGCTGATAAGCGGGTAGGTATCTGGACAGCTTACGACCTGCAAGGAAAACTACAGGTACAATACAACTATACCGACAAAAACTGCTGGCATTTATGCCAATGGCTGGCGATAGCGCACAAATGTACCGGGTAATAAATGGGACGGACACTACAGCCGCCATATTAGAAAGATTACCCGTTTGTTTAGATGGTGCTGCCCCTTTAAAAATACGATGGCCTGCGTTGTTCGTTATCCAAAGGAAGCGCGTGAAGCGCACAAAACAGGAATGGTAATCATTTGTTTTACCATTGGTACGGATGGCACCGTTTCGAACTACAGGATTGTGAAGGGGCCTGGATACGGCTTAGACGAATCGACATTAAAAGCCGTGAAATCTGCAAATGGCGAATGGCTTCCGGCAATATTTAACGGAAAGCCGGTTACTATTGAATACGATGTGCCAGTAGTTTTTTCACTGGCGTATTGAGACACGCTTAACGCCTCTGCCCCGACAATACAAACTATCGATGTTTGATCGACACTCAACCGCATTGGGTTTTGGCACATGTAATATTCAGTTTGTGGTAAAGCCTTGGTTAATGATATACTTTATGTGAATAGTACCCAACAAAACGGGCTGTACTTTTTATTTACCGCCGGGCTTAGCGTTACGTTTTAACAAGCAAAAGAGCAGTATAGCGCATCCGAAGTAATGCAAACAGGGTCAAAATCCCTCCAGCCTGCCCTGGAAATTCCTGCCGACAGGGATCGAGACCAGGCTTTGCAGAAGCACCTTGGTGCGCTCTACCGCAATAATTTTATTTTTGGCGATGATGTACGATTTATGTATCCGCAGAAAGTCGCCATCGGGTAATATGCTTTCGATGTATTTTAGGGTTCCCTTGGTTATTACCTTGTCGGAAGGCGTGTAAATGATGGAATAATCTTTTAACCCTTTTACGTAGGTAATATCGGCCATGCGTATTTTAACGGTTTTAGTGCCTGTTTTAAAATAAATATACTCCGGGGTTTCAGCGGCTATTTGGGGTTCATTTTCAATTGCCAGCGGAGCAGCGTTTTTTTGCTGAAACCAGTCGAGCGTTATTTTAAAGCAAACGGTAATTACCAGGTACCAGCCCGATGTTACCATGTTATAAGGGATATTGTACCAAAACCCGCGGTGGCGAATATCGCCGATCACAAAACCGAACAAGAACATATCATAAGCGCCCTGCAAAGCCACGTATACGGCTATTGATGCAATTAAAAAAAGGGCAAAAAGCCACAGTTTCCCTTTAGCAAAAAATCGAGGTAAAAAAATGTTTAAATTCAGGTATGCAAGGCCCATCAGCATTGCTACTCTTACCGTTACACACGCCAAAAAGCTTGGCAGCCCAGCTTTATCTATCAGGTAGCGCCGTTCGTATAAAAAAAGCAGCGTTATAATTATCCAGAATAGCAACTGTGGTAAAAGGCCTGTCCATTTTATTTTACTCATATCCTTTCAGGGTATCGCGTAAGTAAAAGTAAGCGATTAACCGTTAACTACAATTTACAACGAATGGCGTTGGCCTATTAAAATTTGCATTCATCTACTAAATGTTTTTTGCTGTATAATGCGCTCAAATTGCAGCATCAAAAATAAAGTGTTGTGAAGAGGCAAAACGTATTGCCGCGGTATCCCCCGGGCACGCTGGGCTTGCTGCAACGGCCAAGATGGGTTGATCAATAAAGGGCACACTTTGACCGGGAAATAAAACCGAAGTCTAATTGCGGCATGGGCTTTGCATAACCTATTGAAATACACAGCCATGAACAAGAAGATATTGATAGTAGACGATAATGAGCTGATTACAGAGGTGATGAGCTATATACTAACCAACAATGGCTATGATGTTACCACGCTAAACACCGGAGATGGTGTGGTGGACCAAATAAAAGATACACAGCCCGACCTGGTAATAATGGATATCATGCTCCCGGGAGTAGATGGACGTGATATTTGCCGCATTATTAAACATAACAAAGCAACCCAAAATTTACCGGTTATCATATGCTCGGGTAATGATGATATCGAATCGGCATTGAAACAAGAAGGCGCGCCTAACGATGTGCTGCCCAAGCCATTTGATATGACGGTATTGCTTGATAAAGTAGAGCATCAACTGGCGGCTTAACGCCCCAATTGATTAAACAAAAAGCGCCATGGAGGCATCCCTTGGCGCTTTTTGCGGTTTACGAATTCTTAAAAAGCTGCTTTAAGCGTGATATATTTACCAATATCATCCGATTTAAAGCCTTTCTCTTTCATTTGGGTAACGTACTCTGGTGTTATCCCCATTGCTTTTAACGAACTCGCCTGATCCAATGAAATATTATAGCCAATATCCTTAAAGCCCTTTAAAAACTGCGGAGTTACGCCCAATGCTTTAAGTCCGCTGGCGTTATCGATGCTAATATCTCCGTATCCGGCGTTTTTAAACCCGTTTAGGTATTCGGGGGTGATGGCTAATGCTTTTAACGATGAGGCTTGTTCTACCGATAATTGTTTATAGCCTGCCGCCTTAAAGCTGCTCATAAATTCCGGTGTGATGCCCAGCGCTTTTAGCGATACCAGGTTGTCTGCCGAGAGATGGTTATAGCCCGCTGCCTTAAAGCCCCGGATATAATCCCCGTCTACACCAACGGCTTTCATGCTGGTTAGCTTACCAGGCGAGATGTTGGTGTAGCCTTCCCTTTTTAAAGCGTTGATATAAGCATCGTCTACATTAAGCGCTTTAAATGCAACCATGTCATCATCAGAGGCATCATTTTTTACAACGCCGGGTTTTCCGTTTGCTGCCTTAAATTTGCTGATGTATTTGCCATCGATACCCTGTGCTTTAAAACTGATCAGTTTGTCCCAGCTCACTTTGGGGTAACCAGCTTTTTGTATTTCGGCAATAAACGCACCACTAATACCCAGTGCCTTACCACTTATCAAGTCCTGTAGGTTAATATTAGGATAACCGTTTTGCTTCATCGATTTGATGTAGGCCTCATCAACCCCGAGTGCAGAGCAGGCTATTACGTCATCTTTAGAAGGGTTTTTATAGCCATTGTTTTTCAGCATCGCAACAAAGCTCTTCTTGATGTTCAGAAAGAAAAACGCCATGTCATCATTGCTGCTGATGCCTGTTATACCCTCGCTTTGCAGGTAGCTTTTGTAAGAAGCATCCGGTGTGAATTTATATTTACCTGCGCCTTTGGTGCCATCAAACCTGCCGGTGAATTGCATAGTGCCTGCTTCCCGCACCAGTTTAAACGAACCTTCCTGCCCCATTGGCAATGCGGTAAACTCGCTCACCAGGAAATTGGAATTACTCAGGTTGTTGTTTTCGTTGTCGTCGTAAAGCCTCATATCCAGTTTACTGCCCTTTATGATTGCTTTCCAGTTTCCTTCGTTACGGGTAGCAATGTTTATCTCGGGCTTTACAACCGGTTTAATAGCCTGGGCCGCACTTGAAGCGGCAGGCTCATTTAGGGCACATACCAAAAATGCCATCATGGGCACCAGGAAAAGGTATTTCCAGGCGGTATGTATGTTTGATCTTTTTGCGTTCATCATAACAATTCGTTTTTTTAAAAGTGATTGATTATAGTTGGTTGTTATTCTTAGCGATAAATTAGGGACCGATACTTTAAGCAGGTTCATTTGGTAATCGGCCCGTTCTACAGTAGCATCGTGTAGTACCTCGTTGTCTGCCAGGTATTCCAAATTGCTCTCCACTTCTTTGCGGTACAGCCAGGCAAAGGGGTTAAACCACTGGAATGCCAGCATCAGTTCGGCAATCAGCAGGTCCAGGCTGTGGCCCTGTTTTATGTGTATCTTCTCGTGCAGCAGTATCTGGTTAAAGGTTTCCGGCTCGTACTTGGTGGGGTTGATGAAAATATTGTTCCCGAAACTGCAAGGCGCTTTATCATCATCCAGCTCTACAATGCGGAACTGCCCATCCACAATTACCGGCTTACGGTATGCCTGCAAAAGCAGCACGCACACCTGTAGCAATAAATTGGCGCCAAAAGCAACCACCCCAAACCAATACAAGTAAAACGCCCACTTGATGATGCGCTGGAATAATGGCGTTTGCGGCTCGGCCGATTGGGTGGTTTTTACCGCGGTTGATGCCTTTTGTGGTGGGCTGTAACGCTCTGCCGGCGTAATCTGCGGCAAATGGATAGCTATAACCGGGATGTTTTCTGTAGCAGCCGGCTTTGGGCTTTCCCTAAGCGCCCATTGCTGTGGTACCTGTATCAGTGGCAGCAAAAAGGCCATAGCAAGGCAGCCCAACAGGATAACCCGGTTAAGGCGGTAATAGGTTTCTTTTTGCAGCAACAGCTTATAAAACAACAGGCAAATGGCCAGCAGCAGGGCCACGTGTAATACGTATGGTATCATTTCTTGTTGGATTTGATGAGGGTTAATATTTCTTCCAGTTCGGTTTCTGATATCTTTTCTTCCTTGGCAAAGAAGGCCAGCATGCTTGGGTACGAGTTATCAAAGTATTGGCTTACAATATCTTTCATTGCATGTTTTTGGTATTCCTCGCGGGATATTTTGGGGTAGTAATTGTAGATGTTGCCCACCGCCTCGTGGTCCAAAAAGCCCTTTTCCTCGAGTATTTTTACCATCGTGGCTACCGAGTTGTAATGTGGCTTCGGGTCCGGCAGTTCGGGGATGATCTCTTTGATATATGCTTTTCCGAGGCTCCAGAAAGCCTGCATTATTTGTTCTTCGCGCTTGGCCAGTTTTTGCATTATTTTAATAATTATAACGCAAGCTACTACTAATCAATTAGTATTGCAACTAATTGATTAGTATTAGTATAGAAGAATTTGTAAATTGCTCTAAATCAGCGACATAAAATTTATTTTAAAATCCCGCGCTTGAATTTTTCCATGGGATTTCGGAAAAAAGCAGCGGTGCATTTATGTGGAAAGATGGGCATATTTGGCAAAAAAGAGGCCACAAAAACAAACCTAAAGCGCAAAAAAAATCAAATTTGTGTCAATGTGACGCGGGGTGGATAAAAAGCTATAGCACCACGCAAATTTTACGGCTGGAAAATACTCTTGGCCTTTGTTATCGTTTTTTCCAGATCGATCCCCTCGCCTAAGACACCTTTAAACAGGTCCCCTTCTTTTTTGAGGCGGGCAACGGAATTGTGTATGGTGAAATGCTTCATGGTGAGCCCCGGTTTTACCTCGTCCCAATGCAATGGCATAGATACCGTTGCGCCGGGTTTTGGGCGGAGCGAATAGGGACCCGCGATGGTAGCACCCGGGCGGTTCTGTAAAAAATCGAGGTACATTTTGCCGTTGCGGTTTTTTACCATCCGCTCCAGCGTGGTATAATCCGGTATTTGCTGGTGTACAATGTTTACAACCAGGCGGGCAAACATCTGCGATTGGTCGTAATCGTATTTAGCGCCCAGCGGGATATAAATATGCATACCGGTAGAGCCGGATGTTTTGCAATAGGAAGGTACATCGATGGCATCCAGCACCTTTTTTACTTCCAATGCCGCTTCTATCACCTGGTCGAAAGTATTCTTATCGGGGTCGAGGTCGATGATGCAATAATCGGGGTTATCCGGCGACTGCACCCGGCTAAACCAGGGGTTCATTTCTATACAACCGAGGGAAGCCATCCAAAGCAAAGTCGCTTCGTCATGCCCGACCAAATAATCCTTATCCTCGCCATCGCTGGTGGTGTAGGGGAATGTTTTCACCCAATCGGGCGATTTTCCCTTTACATCCTTTTGGTAAAAACTCGGCCCATGTATGCCACCCGGGAAACGGTTAAGCGATTGCGGCCTATCTTTCAGGTAAGGCAAAATATATTCGGCAACCTGGTAGTAGTAATTGAACATGTCCCGCTTGGTGATTCCGTCCTCGGGCCAGTAACCTTTGCTCAGGTTGGTGAACTTCAGGTCGTGCCCGCAAATTTTCTTTACCTGTGTTTCTTCCTTGGGGTTTAGCAGGGTGCGTTTGGCAGATTCCTTTGGCGCTTTTACAAGTTCGTTCTTTGCCTTTTTCGCTGTTTGTTTTGGGGATGCTTCCTCTTCTACCACCTCATCGGTATGTGCTTCGGTCTCCCTTACCACCTCCTTTGCTTTTTTATCGTCGCGCATGCCCTGGAACGAGGGGTGCCGGAAAACACCATCGCTGGTAACTTCAGCAAAACTTACTTCGCAAACCAGTTCGGGTTTTAACCAGGTGGCTTTTGCCTTTGGCGGGTTAGGACGGAACCGGGATGGCTTATTCACATCCGGTTCGCTCTCAAAAGGTGTTTTATCGGTTATAAGTGGTTTAAAAGCCGCCATCATTTCTTTTTGCAGCTTATCAGAAAAGCCGGTACCTACTTTGCCTACGTATTGAAACCGGCCGTCTTCGTAAACACCCAGTAACAGCGAGCTGAACTGCTTGGCTGTGCCCTCGTTTTTGGTGAAGCCGCCTATCACAACCTCCTGCCGCTTATTTATTTTTATCTTCAACCAATCCTTCGACCGGTTATCCGCAAGGTAAGGGCTGTTTGCCTTTTTTGCCATTATCCCCTCCAACCCTGCTTTTTCGGCGGCGGCAAAAAACTCCAGCCCGTTAGCCGTAAATACCTGGCTTTGGCGGATGCGGTCATCATCCGTTGGCAGTACTTCTTTTAATATCGCCTGGCGCTGTGTAAGCGGCAAATCCATCAGGTTTTTACCCTCGTACCATAACAGGTCGAAAACGTAAAGCATCAGTTCGCCATCGGCCTCGCTGCGCCAGTTTTGCAGGGCGCCGAAGTTTGATACGCCATTATCGTTCGATACCAGGATCTCTCCGTCAATCACGGCGTTTATTTTCCAGCTTTCCAGCAGTTGGGTTATGGGGTAATATTTTTCGTTGAAGGATTTGTTGTTGCGCGATAGCAGCTGCACCTCGCCCTTGTTTATAAAGCCAAGGGTGCGGTAACCGTCCCATTTTATTTCGTAAACCCAGTCCGGGTCGTCAAAGGGTGCATCAACCAGGGTAGCCAGCATGGGTTTCATGCCGGTGGGTATCTTGCCCTTAGGCGCTTTTTTCAGCAGGGCCTCCACGTCTACCTCATCGGCGGGCTGCGTTTCCGCTACAGCATCTTCAAGCTTTTCTACCGGGAGTTTTTTTTTAAGCCCTTTCTTTGGCTTTTCTTCTTCTATATCTTCCTCGTGCCCGTGCTGCCAAACCTTATCGCCGGTTTTTTCCATGCTCTCAATGGTTTTGCCGGAGAGTACGGATTTATCTTTTTTAGTAATGTCTTTTTCAGAGGCGAAATCATCTTTGTGTTTTATCAGCAACCAGCCATTTTCGCCCATGCCGTGGGTTTTTACAAGGGCATACTCGCCTTCCAGTTTTTCGCCATGGAGCTTTATTTTTAGCGAGCCATCCTTAAGCTGCTTTAGCAGGTGTTTTTCCTGAGCTTTTTTACCTTTTATTTCTTCTATGGGTTCGTAGGTGCCTTCGTCCCATACAATTACGGTGCCGCCGCCGTACTCGCCTTTGGGTATTAGCCCTTCAAACAAGCGGTAGTCGTACGGGTGGTCCTCCACCATCATGGCCAGCCGCTTGTTTTTGGGGTCTGTTGAGGGGCCTTTGGGTACGGCCCAGCTTTTTAGTACACCTTCCATTTCCAGCCTGAAATCGTAATGCAGCCGCGACGCATCGTGCTTTTGTATCACAAAATGCAGTTTATCCTTATCCTTGCTTTTACCGGCCTTTGGTTCGGCTGTTTTGGTAAAATCCCGTTTCTCGGCATACTTTTCCAGGCTCATGGTGTTACTTGTTAAGGTATGTTTTAACTTTTTCTACCGATGTGCCTGCGGCTTTTACTGCTTCGCGCAATTCATCCCGGCTTATGCCAAGTGTTTCGCTCCAGTACTGCAGCTCGTAATCCTCGTTCACGTTTATCAGGTCCCTGTCAGGGGCGCCTACTTGCTGTTTGTTATCCATGGTTTTATGTATTTGGTTAATGAATTATTAACACCTTAGCAACCACATGGTTTGAAAGAAATTTAATTAGCAGGAAAATTGCCGGGCGCGGGTATAGGTGTAAGGGGCAAGGTTGTCTGCTTTGCCTGCCTAGCGCCACCTAAAAACATTTTACAGGCGGACGAATCTATGCTTGCTTTAACAACCGGTAGACTCCAATTTATTAAATGATGGCTGCCGGCGCAAAAGTTTTTGAAGAATTTAGCGGCAAAAAAAAACGCCGTAAAAAATTACGGCGTTGAAATACTATAAGGGGGTTATTAGGGACGGCCTAAATAAAGCTAAGCCCGCAAGCTATAAATACATTGCATAACAGGGCAATAGAGCAAATATTAACGTTGCGGCGGGTGCTAACATGTGCCATTTGTACGTTTACTTTTTTAAACCATTTGTTGTTTAACAAAATAAAATGATTGGCTATAAGGAAAAGGACAGCACCTGAAACAATAGCTACGCATACGCCCATCCCAAGTGTCACTAAATGCCCTTTTATCATCAGTTTTGTTAACAACATGGCGTTGGTAAGCAATACCACCAGCAAAAAGCTCACGTTGAACATCGATTTAAATTGGGGTAAGCTTTTACCCTGCCCGAAGTTTTTAAAGTTCCACCTGTAAAACGATACATAAATGGATTGATAGGCTTTTTGCATAATGTGTGGTGTTTAAGTGTTAATAGATAAGTACCGCTTATTAGACTGTACCTTTTATTAAATAGTTTAACGTGTTACTGTTTGTTTTGTTACGCAAAGTAAAATTAAATTTTGAGAAAGGCAACTTTTTCCATATTATAATTTTATTATTAGCTTTATTAAAACAGTAGACATTCGATTTATGGATCAGGTAACAATCAAAAACATTTTTCCGCGATATAAATGGACTCTGGTTTTTTTACTGGGCTTATCTCACGCGAACATACTGGCGCAAGAAAACACCACCGTAAGCACCGATTCTTCCGTTATCGAAACCAGTTATCACGAAGCCTATAATTATATCCTTATACTAAACAACCTTAAAAAGAGCACTAAAAGCTATTACAAAGAGCTTTATTTCGACAGCAGAAAACTTAAAGAAACTGGCACTTTTTTAGATGGTGAGTATTATAACATCCGTAAAGAATATTGGCCAAGCGGAAAACCTAAATCTATAATCGATTACACCAAGGGCAAAATTCTCTACTACGATAAAAGAGCTTATCCTTATTTTGGATATCAAAACCAAATAAAATTCAAAGCAGATAGTATTCTTAAAAGAATTTACAGTGAAGACTTTTTTCGGGAACATTTAGTCTGGGATATTGGGCATTCAACCATATATAGCGACATGTATCCTGGCGATTGGATAGAAAAGTTACCTCATAAACCAAGCAGGTTTTTACTGCGTTACCTCGTTATTTACAATAACGCACGTTATCCGGAAATGATATCATTTGAATTGAATTCAGATGGTCAGTTAATAAACAAAGAAAGTGCTATAGGAATTGAAAGTCCGCCGCCAAATTATCCACGAAATTTTAAATTAACCCCTGAAAAAGCTCTGCTTCTCGCAAAACAAAGGGGGCTCGCCGAAACCCCATTAAATAAAGGCTACTCAATTTTAGTTAGGGAGATTCAACAACCGGCGCAAAAAGGGCATTTCAATATTTATGTAACTATCAAAACGGGTTCCATTAAAGATATAAATCCAAAGGGGCGCTCAACCCAAATAGACAAATTTGATGTATATGTATTTAATCCATGGACTGGCGATTTCATTGAAAAGAAAAAAATGAAAAACATAAAAGGTTGGGAACAAATGAGCGGGAGCAGCACCGGTTTAATATCTGATAACTAACGAAAAACGCGGAGTGCCTTCCGACATTCCGCGTTTCGTAAAGATGTAGTTTCTTGTCTACTTACTTGCCAGCTCCGCCGGTACTGGTTTTTGCAATAAATATTGATAGATAAACCTATTGGTTTCCATAGCCTGATGATCTGCTTTGCTTTTGTCGCGGAAGCCGTGGCGTTGGCCAGGGTATAGCATAAACTCAAAATGCTTGCCTTCGTCCTGTAGCTTGCTTATCAGTTGGATACTGTTTTGGGCATGCACGTTATCGTCCATAGTGCCATGTACAATACGTAAAACACCCTTCAGCTTATCGGTATAAGTTAAAACCGAGCTGCGTTTATACCCATCGGGATTGTTTTTTGGGGTTCCCATAAAGCGTTCGGTATAGTGCGTATCATACAGGCTCCAGTCCATTACACCGAAGTTGGCAATGCCATGGGTGAAGTAATCGGCGCCGTAGGTAAGGGCATAAGCGGTAATATAGCCGCCGTAGCTGCCGCCGGTAATGCAAATTTTGGTAGGGTCTACATAGCTAAGAGTATGCAGGTATTTTACCATGTCGGTATAATCGGCCATTTCCCATTTGCCCAGATCCTTATACATATAGTTTTGCCCTTTCTTTCCAAAATGGCCCGATCCGCGGTGGTCCATGGCAACCTGTATCATACCCTCTTTGGCCCACCATTGCGCCATGCCGCTAAAGCGCCAGGTATCCATTACCGTACCCGCGTTTGGCCCGCCGTATATGCTGATCATCACAGGGTATTTTTTGTTAGGATCGTAGTTGAGCGGCAACATAACGGTCATCGGCAAATCGAAACCATCGGCAGTTTTTACGCGGATAAGCTGGGTGGTGGCCAGTTCATAATCGCCGTATTCGTCGCCTTTGCTGTTGGCAATCTCTTTTACCAGTTTGCCCTTATTATCGTATACGCCAATTTTTGTTGGTGTGGCTACGTTAGAGTAGGTATCGGTAAAATAGGTGCCCTGCGGCGACATAGCAACCGTGTGGTTAAACTCGCCGGCGGTTAAGCGTGTTAAACCCTTGCCGTTAAAATTGGTTTTGTAAAGGTCTACCCTTGCGCTGTTCTCTTTGCGGGCGGTAAAGTAAACCTGTTTGTTTCTCTCGTCGATGTATTTAATATCGGTAACGGTATAATCGCCGGTGGTTATATGCGATTTAAGCTTCCCATCCATCCCGTACCAATAAATATGCATCCAGCCGCTTTTATCGCTCATCACTATAAAGCCCTGATTGTTTTTTAGGAAGTTTATATCCTTAAACCAGCTGATCCAGGTTTTTTGCTTCTCGTCGTAAATCTCCTTTTTTACGCCGGTGGCGGGCGCAACCGCATACAGTTTAATATTATTTTGGTCGCGGTTCATCCATTGCATCCAAAGCTCGGTACCATCGGGCGACCAGATAGGCGTGCCAAGATAAGTATCATCGTTCTCGTTAAAATCTGCCCAGGTTATTTTGTTATTCGGCACGTTGTAAAACGCCAGCTTCACTTTGGGGTTAGGGTCGCCCGGCTCGGGGTAGCGGGTAAGCTCGGTAAAGCCATGCTGCCCTTCGGAATTGTACAGCGGGAACATCGGCACCTGCGTATCGTCAAAATGCATCCAGGCAAGCGTTTTGCTATCCGGCGACCACCAAAACGCTTTGTATCGCGATGCCCGGCCCAGAATCTCTTCGTAATAAACCCATGACGCATAGCCGTTGTAAATAACATCGGTACCATCATTGGTAATTTTTGATTGCTTGCCGCTGGCGATATCTAAAATGTACAGGTTGCCACCGAAGGTATAAGCCACCTTGCTGTTATCGGGCGATAGGGTTGGGTTTTGCTCCTCATCGGCTGTTTTGGTGAGGCGGGTTTCGGTACCGTCTACCTGTTTCAGGTAAACATCCTTATCCCGTACGCTTATCGTCATGCTGGTAACGGGCGGGGTGTAGGGCGTTTCGGTACCGGTAAGTACATCCACCGAAGTGCTTTTGCTGTCGCCGTTGCCTCCACCTCTGCGCCCGGCGGCAGCGGCTTTTATATAGTGGCTATCGTCGGCCCAGCCGCTTATGGTTGGCAGGGTAGTAATAACCTTATTAGGCTCGCTTTTAAGCATTTGCCCGGTAGTAAGCTGCTTTTTTTGCGCCTGGGCGGATAATGCCGAAATAGCCAGCGCAACCAACAGCGCCCGGCGGAAGGGGATAGGTAACATCATGATAGTAAAAAGTTTAAAGGCTAAAGTTTGTAAAATTCGGTCGTAAAGCCGTTATGTGTAGTAGGAATTTTACGAAGAGGGGCACTTGCAGCCGTGGCTTCCAAACCAAAAAGCACAAAAGGGAATTTTGTGCTTTTTGTTATTGCTATTGTAGCGATGGGCTATGGCAGGTGGCTTTTCATTTCTTTTTCTTTATCCTTCATCTCTTGCTTCAGCCGTTTCTTCTCTTCTTTTACCTCTTTTTTGGTGCGGCCGGCAGTATCTACATTGTCAATCTTAAACTTATAATCAGTTTTCATCGCCTCAATCTCCTGCTTGATACGCTTTTTGATCATATCGTTAGTCTCTTTTATCTTCTCTTCTACCTTGGCTTGCTGCGTGGTGTCTTTTTTGCCGAATAAACGCTGAAAAAAATTGGGCTTCTTTGGCTCTTCATAAACCGGTGGCTCTATACCCACGCCTGTGTTTCCATCGTCCTGTTTCAATAAGCTGTCTACCACCGCGGTATCTGCCGGCGCCATTTGCCTCCGCAGGCTTTCTTTTAACCGTACGCTGTAAAAGCCGTAGGCGTTAGTATCCCGCTGGGTTAAGCCTTTGCCCGCCATCAGGCGGCCAATCAAATTAAAATACCCGTGTAAACCCGGCCGCAAGCTGCCGTCCGGCTGAAACGCATACAACCCGGCCTTTGGGTTTGGCACAATGCTGGCCAGGAAAATACTCTCGCCAAGCGTAAGCTCTGATGGCGATTTGCCAAAGTAATAATGCGAAGCTTCGCCGATTCCGTAAATATTGCGCCCCCACTCAATAATGTTAAAGTATACTTCAAGCATACGGTTTTTGCTCATCAGGCGCGTATTTTCTATTATCCAAACAATCAATATCTCCTCAATTTTGCGCGACAAGGTTTTGCTGCGCACCAAAAATGCGTTTTTGATAAGCTGCATGGATATGGTACTGCCGCCCCGGGTAAATTTTTTGGTTTTAAAATCGGTAGCTAAAGATTTTCGGATAGATTCGTCTACAAAACCCTTGTTGCGGTAAAAAGAGGGGTCTTCTGCGGTCATAACCGCATTGCGTACATCGGGGGCTATATCCTCTAAGCGTGTAAACTCCGGGTTTTCGGGGCCAATGGTATGGGGCGACATCGGCTTACCATATTCATAGGGCGTATATACAAAGGTTTTGTTGAGCTTGTTGAAATCGGTTTTGCCGAATTTTACAATACGGAAGCCCTGGTTATCCAACCTCGAATCGAATTGCAGGTCATCAATATGCGCCGAATTCATATAAAAATTCAGGTTGTACTTTAACTTGCCGGCCACTTGCATCCCCTCCAGCGATTCGAACATCCCGGTAGGGAACGAATCGAACACATCCTGGGCATTTACCCAGTCGGTATGTATCTTCATCTCATATATCTTCACCGGGTTAAGCGTATATTTTAAGTATGGATTAGCCGTGAGTTTCTTGAGGTGGATTACCGAAGAACTATCCAGCGATACATAATTAGAGCCAACAAAAATGTTTGCATCTATAGCGCCATTGGGTACAATAATATCTTTGGTTGAGAGTCCCGCATGGTTTAACAAAAGGTTGCGCACTGCGCAATAGGTAAATATCTGCGTTTCGCCATCGCTGTTTTCTACCCTGGTTAGTTTGGTAGTCAGCGTATCGAAGTTTAGTTTTACTTTGAACTTCTTTTCAATAATAGGCAACTCTACCTTTTTGCCATCGGCATACAGGCGTACGTCTATATCCTTATCTGACGGGTGCATTTTGCCATCAAAATGCCAGGTAGAAACCGCAATACCATCGTTCACCAAAATGGTTGATGCCAATTTGCCATCATTAATAATGGCAGATTTTGCCAGCATGGCAATCTGCGTACTATCATCTGCTCCCGTAATAAGGAAATTATTAAGCGACAGGTTATCGGGTATTTTGTATAATACTTCTTTAATAAGATTGTCTGATAATTCTGCCAAATCAACCTTGTGTGTGGTTTGGGTGCTGTCCTTTTTCTTTTTAAACAGGAAATCGAAATTTTTAACGCCGTGCTTGCTGCTGAGGTTGAGGTGCCCATTTTGTAATACTACGTCGCCCAGCTTAATGGTGCCGAAAATGAGCGGGAATAATTTAACGCTTACGCTGAACTTTTTGACCGACAAGAGGCTATCGCGCTGGTAAGGCACTACAGATATATCGCTGAAAGCAACGGTTGCCAACCCCGTAAACGTGGCCGACCCTATTTTTACATCTAAATTATAATCCCTTTTGGCTTTAGCTTTAGCTTTGCTGATAGCAGTTTGAAGTATAGCTTCCCGCTTGGAGTAGGCAATAATGCCACCAATAAGAAGAAAAACCACTAAAACAGCAACAACAATACCTGCAATACGAATATATTTAGGGTGGATACGGCGCATTTGAGAAATTTTATTTCAAAACTAAACTAAATATAATGCGCTGCAACGCTTAGTTACAGCAAATTGTTTTTCTTAGAAACGCTTAGCACTCCCCGTTTTCGTATTTTTGTACATCAATTAAATATGGAAATTACCCAACAACAAGTATTACAAGCCCTTAGCAATGTAGAGGAGCCGGACTTAAAAAAAGACCTGGTTACCTTAAACATGATACAGGATATTGTTATAAACGGCAATAAATTAAGCTTTTCGGTAATATTAACCACCCCGGCCTGCCCTTTAAAAGCGCTGATAGAGAACGCTTGCCGCAACGCTATTAAGCATTTTATTAGCAAGGATATAGAGGTGAGCGTTAACATGACATCGCGGGTAACGTCGCAAAAGAACACCGGTGTACCCGGGGTTAAAAACATTATAGCTGTAGCATCGGGCAAAGGGGGCGTGGGCAAATCTACCGTATCGGTAAACCTGGCGCTGGCGCTGGCAAAAACGGGTGCGAGCGTAGGGCTGATAGATGCCGATATTTATGGCCCGTCTATCCCCATTATGTTCGGGCTGGAAGGCGCAAGGCCATTGGCGAGCAATGTAAATGGCAAAACCCGTATAGAGCCAATAGAAAAATATGGCATTAAGCTTTTGTCGATAGGTTTCTTTACCGACCCAAACCAACCTGTGCCATGGCGCGGGCCGATGGTATCAACCGCGGTAAAGCAATTATTTAACGATGCCGACTGGGGCGAACTGGACTACCTGGTGATAGACCTGCCGCCGGGTACCGGCGATATACACATCACGGTTACACAAAGCTTCCCGGTTACGGGGGCGGTAATTGTAACCACGCCGCAGAATGTGGCGTTGGCGGATGCTAAGAAAGGGATTGGCATGTTTATGATGAATGCCATTAACGTGCCTATACTGGGTATTGTAGAGAACATGAGCTATTTTACCCCGGCAGAGCTGCCCGAAAACAAGTATTACATTTTTGGCAAAGGCGGCGGGCAAAAACTTGCACAAACGCTTGATGTACCATTTTTGGGCGAAATTCCGTTAATAAAAGGTATAAGTGACAGCGGCGATGCGGGGCGCCCCATTGTGCTGGAAGAAGAGGGCGGCATGAGCCTTGCCTTTATGGAAATGGCGCGCAGGGTGGCGCAACAGGTATCAATTGCAAATGCGGTAAAAGGTGCCAGCCCCACCCAACCCTCCCCGGAAGGGAGGGCTTTTTAAAAATCTCCCCTACCGGGGGAGATTTAGAGGGGGCTGGACGGATGCTGGCTGTTGCATATTGAAATATAATTAATAACTTTACGTATATAAATTAGTAAAAATGAGTTTAATAGATCAGGTAGAAGCTGCGTTGGATACTATCCGCCCGTATTTGGAGGCAGATGGCGGCAATGTTTCTGTGGAAGAGATAACGCCTGAAAATGTTGTTAAGTTAAAGTTGCTGGGTTCTTGCGGATCGTGCCCGATGAGTATCATGACGCTGAAGGCCGGTATTGAGCAAGCCATTAAAAAAGCCGTGCCCGAAATAACTGCTGTAGAGGCAGTAAACCTAACCGATATTGATGACCCTCATGCGGTGCTTCCCGAGAATTTGAGATAGTGTTAAGAATTGTTAAATTGCAGTCCGGATTAAAGGAATAGCGTATTTTTACCCGCCCGTTTTAAAAACATTATAAAGCAGGAACAGTATTTATAAGTACGGATATAATAAATGAAGAAGTTAATAGGCATATTGTTGTTGTTTGTATCGCTTTCGGCATTTGCCCAAAAGGAGAAACCTTTGGTGCAGTTTACCGGCGTTATTTACAATGCCGATAGCGCCAATGTTGTAGTGCCTTACGTAAGCATCAGCAATAAAAGTTACCATAACGCGGCGGTTATATCTAATTACGCCGGCTATTTTTCTTTTGTGGTACACGAGCAGGATACCATTAGCTTTACCGCGGTAGGTTATGCCCCGCTTACGGTTGTTGTGCCGGCAAACCTGGCCAATAAAAGCTACACCGCGCAAATAAAAATAAAACCGCAGATCATCAATCTGCCGGTAGCCCGGGTGTTCCCGTGGGCTACAACAGATGAGTTCCGCAGGGATTTTGTTACCGCCAAATTAGCAGACGACGACCTGGAGATAGCCCGTAAAAACATCAGCCGTGCATCGTTAGCGGCGTTAACTACCTCGCTCCCGCGCGATGGGCAGGAGATACAGGCCGCAAACGCCGGGCAAATGCACACCAACATCGTCAACTCCCACTCTATTACCAACCCGTTGCTTAACCCGCTTGCCTGGGGCAGCCTCATAAAATCCATTACGGATGGAGATAAGAAGGGGAATTAAGTAAGAAGAGTCAAGAGATAAGAATCAAGAGACAAGACAGGATAAAAGAGAGTCAAGAGGTAAGAATCAAGAGACAAGACAGGAATTATTGTACTGGATGCTTCTAAATAAAGAGAGCCGCGATGTTTACATCGCGGCTCTCTTTATACTTTTTTATCTTGTCTCTTGATTCTTATCTCTTGACTCTTCTTACTTACCGTCCCTTCTTTGCATCCGGGAATTTCATGCGGTAATCTACATCTACGGCTCCTTTAGAAATATCGTTCAATTTTTTCTCTATCAGGCGTTTGCGCAGTGGGCTTAGTTTATCGGTAAACAGCTTGCCTTCTATATGGTCGTACTCGTGTTGTATAACACGGGCTGCCATGCCTTTAAAGGTTTCTTCGTGGTGTTTCCAATTCTCGTCGTAGTAACTCATGCGGATAACCGGCTTGCGCGATACGTCTTCGCGGATATCGGGAATGCTTAAACAGCCTTCGTTAAAAGACCATTCGGTACCGGTTTCTTCCAGTATACAGGCGTTAATAAAAGCTTTTTTAAACCCTGCTAACTCCGGCTCCTCATCATCAAAGGGCGATACATCCACCACAAACAAACGCATGCTGAGGCCTACCTGCGGGGCGGCCAGCCCAACGCCACGTGCACCATACATGGTTTCGTACATATTGCCGATCAGTTCTTTTATATGTGGGTACTCATCCGGTTCGATAGATGGGGCTTTACGCCTCAAAACCGGGTCGCCGTATGCTACAATAGGGTATTTCATTTTGCAAAAATAAGGGATTTATTATTTAGGCCGAAATAATAAGGTTACCATAGCGTCATTATGAAAAATTTCGTTGCTTATCTCGAGCAGGTTTTCGGCTGTAACAGCGTTTATCTTCGCAAAAATATCCTCCAGTGTATCAATGTGGTTAAAATCTAACAAGCTCTTGGCCATGCTGATAATCAGGCTCATGCGGCTTTCCTCTGCCAAAGCTATTTGCCCTATAAATTTCTCCTTTGCCTGTTTTAGCTGAACGGGGCTTATTTTATTGTCGCGCAGTTTTTTTAATTCCTTATGCACCAGTTTAAGCGCTTTTTCGGCCTTCTCGGCATCGGTACCAAAGTACACCGAGAATATACCGGTATCCGTAAGCGAGGTGTAGTTGCTCTCGATAGTATAGGCGATGCCGTGTTTCTCGCGGATCTCTAAATTAAGCCGGTTGCTCATACCCATACCACCAAGCAAATTGTTCAATAGCAGCAAACCGTATTTATTTTGATGGGCTGATGGGTAAGCCCTGCCGCCAAGCACACAATGCGTTTGCGAAATTGATTTTTCTATCACATGGTACCCGCTTGTTAAATGCGCCGGTGCGATCCGGTGTTTCTGGCTGGTATTTTCGGGCACGCCCTCAAAATATTTCGCGCACAGCTTTATAAGCTTTTTAAAATCGTAATCGCCATACACCCCAAATACCATCTGGTGCGTATTGTTATTGGCCAGCATAAACTGTTTTATATCCTGCCCGTTTATGGCGGCCACGCTTGCCGGCGTACCCAGTATATTGTTGCCTATGGGGTGCCCTTTAAACAGCAGTTCCTCAAAATCGTCTTGTATGGCTTCTTCGGGCTGGTCTTCGTAGCTGGCTATTTCGTCCAGTATTACGCCGCGCTCTTTCTCCATCTCTTCCTCGGGGAAGGTGGAGTGGAACAGGATATCCTCAAAAAGGTCTACCGCACGCTCCAGGTGCTGCTTTAGCAACGAAGCATGTATGCAGGTGTACTCTTTGGTTGTGTAAGCGTTAAGGTCGGCACCAACCAGTTCCAGGCGGTTAAGTATTTGGGTAGTGCTGCGGCGCTCGGTTTCTTTAAAAAGCAAGTGCTCTATAAAATGAGCAAGCCCCTCTTGGCCCGGGCTTTCATCGCGCGAACCGGCATTGAGCACAAAGCAGCAATGGGTAATAGGCGATGGCGAGTGTTTAAATAATATGCGGATGCCGTTTGGCAGGGTATGTATCTGGTGGTCTGTCATTAAGGCGCAAAGATAGTGTTTATATTTACTGTTGTTAGTGGGGCGTTTTTTAGCCATATTGGCCAACTGCTATAATTATTTGCCGCGGCGAAATTTTTACATGCACTTATGCATATTTATTTTATTTTAGTGAGATGAAACTACAAATAGCCGATTTAGAATTTGAGCCACTGATTTCGTACGAACAGATACAACAACGTATTGCTGAGCTGGCGCAACAGATAAACGAAGATTTTCACGGAAAAGAGCCCATATTTGTCGGGATCCTCAACGGTAGTTTTATGTTCATCGGCGATTTGGTGAAAGAGATCATCCTGCCTTGCGAGGTTACTTTTACCAAGCTTGCATCCTATTTCGGCGGCGTATCCAGCACCCAAACCATCCGCGATGATTTTGACCTTACCGGCAATATTGAAGGCCGTGACATTATATTGATAGAAGACATTATTGATACCGGCAATACCATACGTTACCTGATAGAAAAACTGATGGTACGTAAACCGGCCTCTATTACCGTGGTTTCCCTTTTATTCAAACCCGATGCCGTTGTGTACAGTGTAGAAGAACTTAAATATGTGGCCTTCCAGATACCTAATGACTTTGTGGTTGGCTACGGATTGGATTACCGCGAAATGGGACGGAATTTGCGGGGGATATACCGGAAGGTAGCGGGATGATCGTTTTCTTTCTTTCTTTAGTTTCCTTTGATTATCAGCGCATTGCCTTTATTTTCTGCGCGTAAAATATTTTTTGCAGATATCAAAATGTACGCTACATTTACTGCGCAAATCGCATACCGGATATCTTCCCCGATCGTCCCAAAAACCCTCCCCGGAACCTACAGGCAGGCGATAAAATTTAACAAATAAACATCATGTATTTACTTATTGGATTAGCTATCGCCATTGTGCTGATAGGAATTAGTGCGCACATTGCACAGGAGTATCAACGCGCTATTGTTTTCCGTTTGGGCCGTTATAGCCGTACGGCCGGCCCTGGGCTTTATTTTATTATCCCCTTTATTGACAGGCAGATAACCGTGGATATCCGCACCCGCACTGTCGACCTGGAGCAGCAGGAAACTATCACCAAAGACAGTGTAACCATCAAAGTAAACGCCGTGCTTTGGTTTAAGGTGATAAACCCGGAGGATGCCATTATTAAGGTGGCCAACTACAACCAGGCGGTGTACCAGTTTGCCGTTACCGCCCTGCGTAACATTATTGGGCAGCATCATTTGGATGAAGTATTGCGCGAACGTGAACAGATAAACGCCACCATGCAAAAAATTGTAGATGCCGCCACTGAACCATGGGGTATTAAAATTGTAATGGTGGAGATGAAGGATGTGGAGATCCCCGAATCGATGCAACGCGCCATGGCCCGCGAAGCAGAGGCTATCCGAGAAAAACGCGCCCGTATCATCAAAGCCGAAGCGGAGCTGGAGGCATCCATCAAGCTTACCCAGGGTGCCAAGCAAAT
>NZ_CAMLOV010000015.1 GCF_946481715.1 uncultured Mucilaginibacter sp.
CGAAGACAGGGGCGTACCAAATATCAAAAATATCGCCAAATGCAGCCGGATTTTCCCGGCACCGCTGTATAAGCTGTTGTTCTTGTTTGGCATCCACTGTAGGTATAACGCAAAAAGTAGATTTGGTTGCAACGGGAACGGCCCAGTCTTAAAGGGAGAGCAGACGCGGTATTTTGCACACATGGCACATCCCGCCCAGGTACCAACGGACCGACTCTTTTCAAGAAGACGGCAATACCTATCCGCTCAGCCCGCTTGGATGAAAGCTTAAAATCGTTGAGCCCCGGGTACCCGTTAAGGGCATTTATTTAATAGTTGCGTACATAGCAGCCAGCAGGCAGGGTTTAGAGGGGCTTACAAGCTTGGTGCGGCTTAACTTGCCTATGCTCACTAGCCGCAAGCGATGTGAGCACAAGGTAGCTAACGGAGGGTTAGGAGGCCTTAGTTGCGCGTTATATTCCTCATCCTATTTTGGTTCCCAAAGCTCAATAATGTTTCCTTCAGGATCGAGGATATGGACGAACTTGCCATAGTCATATTCGGCTATCTCATCAACAATGGTTACGTTGTCCTTTCTTAGTTCATCTACCAGCGCCGCCAGGTCTTCTACCCGGTAATTGATCATAAAGGGTTTGGCTGAGGGATTGAAGTACTTAGTATCCTGCGGGAACGCGCACCAGGATGTAGAGCCTTCCTTAGAAGGGTCGTCGGACTGCCGCCACTCAAATGTTGTTCCGTATGCACTGGTAACCAACCCGAGGTTTTTTGCATACCATTCGTTTATAGCTTTCGGATTATCCGACTTAAAAAATACGCCACCAATTCCAGTAACTTTTTTCATATTTAAACGTGTTGTGTGGATAGAAATTTACCTTCAGGTAAAAGGTTGCTTATGTACCACCTTTCGACTAATTTCCATCTATTTCCGGACATTACCAAATCTCTAAAAATAATTAAAAAGGCGATTTTAACCCTCCTGACTGACCGGCATATTTATGCAGGTGCCGTCCACAAAATATTAGCTTATTTATAACGTTTTGTGTTACAACATGCCCAAAGTAAGTTTCTCCCGGTTAAAAACGTATCTGCTATGTGTATCTGCCTTAATTATAATTTCGGCGGTCTGCGCTTTTACTTTGAACGGCCAGGCTGACACCTACATCGAGCTACAAAACCAACGCCTTAATATAACCCCTACAGAGTTTTACATCAGCCGGATAGACGACGAACGCATTGATAAAAATACCATTGGTAAACTAATACCGGTAACCAGCCCGGCAAACCCGGCCGGTGCTATCCGTATTGACCTGAAGGGCGGTGCGGCAACATCCTTGCACAATTTCGTTAGCAATAGTTTTACCGCAAACAAGCTGGCCCGGCCGCTTATCATCAAAATAAAGAGCTTTAGCGTTATAGAAACAGCCGCCACTGCAGGAAAAGTTGAAGGGAAAATTTCGCTGTCCATTGAATTTGGTTTTGAACGCGACGAGGACTTTATACCATTAAGCAGTTACAGCGGCGGCAGTACCTACCAGCGTAATATCGGCCCCGCACAGCAAATAGAGCCATTGATAAGGGCAGCAATTGTGAACACGATTTTGCATATGAATAACTGGATGGATAAACAGGCCGATACCAATATTAAACTGGCACGCAGCGTAAAAGTTAAGTTTACCGACTATGATGAACAGCCTGAGGGCGATACAATATACTATAATGTAAACCGCCCCCTAACCTGGGCAGATTTTATGGCAAAACCACAAAACAGCCGTTACGCCGCCGAGATATTTGCCAGCCTTGGCTATGGCGAAGGGGTGAAACTGGTAAAAGGCATTATATATATTACGCTGGATATAAAGGTGTATGTGCCTAAAAGCGCCTCCTGGGTGCGGTTTGATGCCATGAACAGCAATAGCCTGAACCACGAACAGCGGCATTTTGATATTGTAAAATTAGTTGCTGAGCGCTTTAAACAGAAGGTGTTGGCTGAGAACCTGAGTACGCATAATTACGACGGTCCCATTAACATGGCTTACCTGGATGCTTTACGGGAAATTTATGCGATGCAAAAACAATATGACGGGGATACCGGGCATGGTACAAATGCTTACCGGCAACAAGAGTGGTGCAGCCGGATAGATAAGGAATTGCAATCCCTTGGGATAAAATTAGACAACGATCAAGCGGCTTTTAACTGATGTTTTATTTTGTTGAGCAGGTTATTAATATCGAATGGTTTGGCTATAAAATCGTTTGGTGCGCCAGCTTGGTTCATTGAGCTGGATATGTTATGGCTTGCCGAAATAAGTATAATGGGTATATTGTGCGTAGTTTCCAGGCTTTTTACTTCTTTACAGAGTTCGCGGCCATCCATATTGCCCAGCATAATATCCAATAGTATCAAATCTGGCACCCTTCTTCTGATAGTGTCCAGTAAATAATGCCCATCAGAAAGTGTTTCTACTTCATAGCCCGAATCTTCTAATATAAACTGAAGTACCTCAAGTATATCTTTGTCATCGTCAACAGCTAATATCCGTTGCATAAGTGCATTATTTATCATAGTTAAGTATCTGCAAAAGCGCAATGAGCGCATGTAACCCGCTTATTGAAGCAATACTTATACCAAAAAGACAGTTTCGCGACTAATCAGCCCTCTTTTTTATAATATAATAAGCTTTTTTGCAGTTTGCGCAGAAATATTTTTTAAACGGGATAAACGAAAGGATTTTCTTTACAAACCAGCTTCGGTGCAGTTTGTGATGAAAATGTTTGCCGCATTTAGGGCATTTAGAATGTATAGCTTTGGTAGTGTTTTCCAACGGAACGGCGTAAAATGGATTAGAAATTGTAATAATAGCAATTTACATCCATCAAACTCGGCTTTTTTTGAAAATATATTAAACAGGAGGGGGCACGAGCTTAACTACCGGTTAATAAAAGCATATTGCGTACGCTTGCATTTGTAACATTTAAATTTGCGTATAGGTAGCCAAAAAAGAAATGTTTTTACAAACCATCCACGGTGGGCGCGGCTATCTAAAGCAGATTTACACTTAAAACAAACAACCGATGTTTTTTTTTGGTAAGTTGTGTTATCAAATACGGGTATAGTCATCTTAAATACAATTAGGGGTTATTGTATCAATTATTTTTAATTAGTATGACAAATATAAAATATTTGCGCAAAGGTGCAAATACTCTTTTCGCAACCCGATGTTAAGTTTTTCCTCAAAAAATAAGAGGCCCTCACATGTGGACCTCTTATTTTTTCCATTTTAATAATACTTATTAATACCCAAATATGGTTTTCAGGTCGGGTTTAAAAAGTACGCCATATTTTTTCAGGTCTTCGTCGCTCACCCGCTTTTCAGACGCCACAATACAATAGGTGTACGGTTTACCCTTCAATTCGGCATCATGAAATGCTTTCACATCGGCAAGGGTTAATTTGTTAACGGCGGTGAAGGTGTTTTTGCGCAGATCGTAGTTTAACCCGCGCCGTTTTGTGTCCAGGTAATTAAACAAAATATCGTCCTGGGTAATACGCTCGGTTTCTATCGATTTACGGATGTTATCCCTCGCGGCCAGCATCCCTTTTTCAGATTCGGGCATGCTGTTAAGTAAGTCGTTCATCGCTTTAATAGCGTCATTCATTTTATCGGCCTGGGTGCCTACGTAAGCCACAAAGCTATCGCTATCGCCGGTTTTGCTTGCCTGGCTGTAGTAAGCGTAGGTAGAGTAGGCCAGCGCCTTAGATTCGCGGATGTTTTGGAAGATGATAGAGCTGATGCCCGACCCAAAGTAATTGTTCAGCAGTTCTACTTGCGGGGTTTTAGCTACATCGTAAACATCTTCATTACGTATCCAGTTTATTTCGGCCTGTACCATATCATAGTTGGCAAACAGCACCTGGTTTTCGCCGGGTTTTACGCGGGTAAATTTTTTGGCAGCGGGTGTTGCCAAAAATGCTGCCGGGGTTTTATGCAGCCTGGCTAATACTGCGCCTGCTTGCACAGCGGTTTGCGGGCCGTAATACAAAATGGTATGCTTATAATTCACCAGGCTGTGTAGCAGATCAACCAGGTCCTGTGCCTTCAGGTTTTCTATCTCTTCATCGGTAAGCTGGTTATTAAAAGGGTTATTTATACCGTACATGGCGTAATTAACAAGCCCCTGCATTATAGCGCCTTTGTTTAATTTTTGATTTTCGCGCACTTTCCTTAGCCTGGCTTTATAGCTGGCCAAAGCCTTGTCGTCGGCTTTGCAATTTGCCAGCAGGTTTTCAAAAAGGCTTACGGTAGCGCCAAAGTTTTCCTGCAACCCACCAATGCTAATGTTGGTATTTTCGGGCGCTGCGCTAATACTAAAGGTTGATGCCAGCTTGTAAAACCCTTTGCTGATATCTTCGGGGCTCAATTTATCGGTACCCAAAAACTGGATATACGCCGCCGCTACCGGCAATAACTTGTTGTTCCAACTACCCATATCAAATCGGTAATAAAGGCGGAAAATGGCGTTATCCTTATTTTGTACCGATAACAGATCAACTGGCCCTGCTTTTGCACGCTGTATATCTTTGGCGTAATCTAAAAATAAAGGCTGTATAGGGTTATCGGGCATGGCGTTTATCTTCTTAACGTATGCAGATTGCTCGCCTGCGTTCACTTCTACCGGGGTTATAGGTGGTTTTTCAACCTTCAGAATGTTTTTGTCTTCGCCCTGGTGCTTGTAAACAATTACGTAGTTATTATCATTTAAATACTTATTGGCAAATGCCACAACCTGAGCTTGGGTCATTTTTGATAGCTCGTTGATGTTGGCCAAATCTACCCGCCAATCAACCCCCGATGTAAAATCGCTCATCAGGTTACCCGCACGCTGTCCGTAGCTTTCGTTTTGCTCGATGGTGCTCTTCTTCAAGTTGTTAACAATGGAGGGGATCAGGTCGGCAGCAAATTCGCCTTTCTTTAGCTTTGCTATCTCGCCCAGCATTAAAGCTTTCACATCATCCAGCGATTGCCCTTTTATAGGCGTACCGCGCAGCATCAGCACGCTATAATCCTTTAAAACATACGGAGAGGCCGAAGCACCCAATAGTTTTTGCTTTTTGGTAAGGTCTAGGTCGAATAAACCGGCTTTGCTGTTGGTTAATATCGAGCCGATAAGGCTAAGCATCCGGGCATCTTTAGTGCTGGCACCCGGGAAACGAAAGGCGATGGTAAGGTTCTCGGGAGTAGGGCCATAAACATCCCTTTGTATGGGGCTTGTAATAGGTGCTTCGGGCGCGAAGGTGTACGCGGGTACAGGCTTATTTGCCATGTAATTAAAGTTAGCCGCAACCTTTTTTATCATCACATCCGGGTTAAAATCGCCGGATAAAATGATACCCATATTGTTGGGCACGTAATAATCGTAGTAGTATTTACGGATGGCCTTAAGCGAGGGGTTTTTTAAATGCTCGATGGTGCCGATAGTGGTTTGCTTGCCATAATTGTTATTAGGGAACAATGCCTCGAACATAGCTTCCTGGGCTTTGCGGCCGTCGTTATCAAGCCCGCGGTTCTTTTCTTCGTAAACTGCTTCCAGTTCGGTGTGGAAAATGCGTAGTACCGGCGCGCGGAAACGCTCGGCCTGCATGGTTAAAAACTTATCAACAGATGAGCTTGGGATATCCTCGGTGTAAACGGTTTGCTCGAACGAGGTAAAGGCGTTACTGCCCTGCCCGCCCATAGCCGCCATCATTTTATCGTACTCGTTGGCGATGCTGAACTTAGCGGCCTCGCCCGATGTTTTATCTATCTCTTTGTATATCTCTTTACGTTGTGCTTCGTCCTTTGTGGAGTTGTATTGCTCGTACAGGTCGTCAATTTTATCCAGCAGGGGCTTTTCTTTTGCCCAATTTAACGAGCCGAATTTATCGGTGCCTTTAAACATCATATGCTCCAGATAGTGGGCAAGCCCGGTATGGTCGGCCGGGTCGGTTTTGCTGCCGGCCTTTACGGCAATGTAGGCCTGTATGCGCGGTTGTTTATTGGTAGGGCTCAGGATAACCGTTAAACCATTCTTCAACGTGTAAAAGCGTGAGTGGGTTGGGTCGTTGGTTACGTATTTGTAGGGATAGCCCCCGGTGGTAGCGGTTTTCCAAACGTATTGGGTTTGGGCGGATATGCTTGCCGAATAGGAGCTAAGCAGCAAAAGGATAAGGGATAGTTTTATTTTCATATATTGAGGAGTGTAGGGTATAAAGATAATAAAACCAATAATGAAGTTATAAAAGTTCGGTGCCCGAAATCCGATACTACCGCGCAGGCTTGCCGCTATTCAAGCAAATCCGGCCGCCGTTGTTTTGTGCGCTCTATGGCCCGTTCAAAACGCCATTGCTCCACTTTTGGGGTGTCGCCGCTCAGGAGGATATCCGGCACCTTATGGCCATTCCAATCTGCCGGGCGGGTGTAAACCGGGGCATCCAGCAGGTCGTTCTGAAAAGAATCCGACAGGGCGGAGGTCTCATCTGATAATACGCCCGGTATTAGCCGCACTACAGCGTCTACAAGCACCGCAGCGGGCAGTTCGCCGCCAGAGAGTACATAATCGCCTATCGAGATCTCGCGGGTAACGAATATATCGCGGATGCGCTGGTCGATGCCTTTATAATGCCCGCATAGGATAATTATATTTCCTTTGATGGATAGCTGGTTGGCTATTTTTTGGTTGAGCGTTTCGCC
This sequence comes from uncultured Mucilaginibacter sp., assembly GCF_946481715.1. Next base: position 6,729 of record NZ_CAMLOV010000015.1, read on the forward strand.
ATCGGGCGACATGAAGATCACCTCATCATACTCGCGTTCGGATCTCAGTTTTTCAATGCACGATGCAAAGGGCTGTATCGTCATCACCATTCCGCTGCCTCCGCCGTAAGGGTAATCGTCCACGCTTTTTTGCTTGCCGCTGGCGTAATCGCGCAGGTTATGCACCACAATTTCCGCTACGCCCTTTTTTTGGGCACGCTGTAAAATGGAGTGGGCAAAAGGGCTTTCCAGCAAGCCGGGCAGTACGGTAATGATATCGAAACGCATGGCACAAAGATAAGGTTTTATGGGTGTGCAGGTGTGCAGATTTTAGATGTTCAAATGATGGAAGCTATGCCGGCTGTATTTGCGAAATTTGCTCTGTTGGTTTTGATGCCTTATTTTTCATCCAGTAAAAAATAACCAGGAAAATAAGTTGCATAGAGATAATGCTGCAAAAGAGTGCATCGAAATAATCCCAGCCGTAAACCAGCCAGTAGGTAACAACGAATAATATATAGTGTGCTAAAAAACTTATTTGCAGCGCTTTTAACCTGATCTCAAAAAACACTTCGTCTTCCAGGCGCTCTTTTGAACACGTCCACAGTGCAAGAACCGCGGGGAATAGCATGGAGATACCTGAATAAATGTTGTATTTGGTGGAGAACAATTCGGAAACGATGAGAAACAGCATAAACAACAGGGTGCCGCCCTTCCCTATCAGGTTGAAAGGCATATAAGGCAGCAGGTACAGTCTTCTAAGTTGTTGCTCCTGCTTTATTTTCCGTTTTAAGAACCAGAACACCGGCATAAAAAGCACGATGGGAATTAAAAAATTATTAAGGACAGCGTAGGCTCCTATTTGCGACACAAAATCCAGCAATCTCGATTTGTTACCGGCAACTATTGGTAAACTGGCTATAGCAAGATACAAGGCAGTTGCTGCCCACGTAATAACCGCCGACCAGTAGAACGCGTGCATGCGTATTTTGCCGATGAGTTGATTTTCCCGTTTTAGTTTGCCAAATGCAACAAACAATAAAGCAATTATTAAAAAAGTGGTTGATACTTCGTCGGTGAAATTATTCATCCCGTTGGCAAATTCGCGCACATGTTCAGTTCGTCCGTTGTAATTTAAAAACGGTATTACATAATGCCCAAACTGCACCTTAGCACTTAACACCAAAGCCGGCAGCAAAAGCACCCAGCCAATTATCCTGTATATCCGCGGTAATAACATCGGGACTAAAGATAGCTAAGAGAAGCAAGAATTTAGAATCAAGAGCCAGAATATCTTGCGGCCCCCTTCCTGATCCTTGCATCTTAATGTCCTGCTTCTTGTGTTACCCTCCGTGCTGGTATATGGTCCACACGTTGCCCGATGGGTCGGCAAAACGAGCAACGGGGATACCGGAGTCTTTATCGAAGGGTTCGACAACGGTACCGCATGCGGCAACAATATCATCAAGCGTTTTCTGCGCATCATCTACCATAATAGATACCCGCATGCCGGATGTTACCACCGGCTCATCAACTTTAAACCACATGCCGCTAACGCCGCCGGTGCCATCGTCGAAATTGGCGTTGCCCTGCTCATCGCTGCGTATCTCCCAGCCAAACACCTTTTGGTAAAAAGCTATTGCGTGCTCTATATCGAGCGCCGGTATCTCTACATAACATATTTTGCCGTGCCCAAACACGGGCTCCTGGTTCGCCATTGGTTTATAATTTAGTTTGCTGTGTCTTAATTCTTGTTTCTTGCCTCTTGATTCATTTCTTCAGATCGCCTTCTGTATCTGCCACAAATGCCCAAACGGGTCGCGGATGGCGCCTTGCCGGTAGCCGTAATCATAATCCTGAACGGGCGATGTAATTGTTGCGCCGGCTGCTACGGCTTGCTCTACAATCGCATGTACATCATCCACAAACAGCCCTATTACCACGGTAGTGGCGCCATTTATAGTGCCGGGACTAACCGCACTTGAATTGCGCGTTTGCTCGTGCAAATGAAATAACATACCGCCGATAGAAAACTCCGACACATGCACCGTGCCGTCGTCGTTACCAAAGCGGCGTACTTCCACCGCGCCAAAAGCTTTCTCGTAAAAGCTTACGTCGGTTATCCCGTTAGGGATGAATAATTCCGGGGCGAATCCTTTCGGTTCCTTCGGCACCAATTCATGATCAAAAACCTCGACATTCATTTTTTTATAGATTAGTTAATCCTCTTCCTCTAATATAAATATTTCCTCCACGGGTTTGCCAAACACCCTGGCAATTTTTAATGCCAGTACCGTGGATGGCACGTAGCGGTTGCTTTCGATGGTATTGATGGTTTGCCGCGATACGCTTATCAGTTCGGCTAAATCTGCCTGCGTAATGTTTTTGATGGCGCGTTCTACCCTTATCATATTCTTCATGGCCTATGCCTCTTCCTTTTTTAGTAAGCGGTTAATCTGCCATATTTTCCAGCGAAAGCGAATAATGAAAAATGCCAGCGGTATCCACAAGTTTAAAAACAGGATATGTTCCCGATCCTCAGATACTATCAGCGTGGCTACCAACAGTGCATAGTTTACATAAATGGCCCATTGCAACGAATCTAACCGCAACTGAGTGATCTGCTCATCCTCCACACGCTCTTTAGAAAAGGCCACTAAAAATAACCCTATAGCTACCAACAGGGCAGTGCCAATAAAAAACCAATGGTCGTGGCTAAAAAATACTGTGTTTTCGCCTGTTTTATATCCCTGGTAGTGCCCGCCGTCAACGGCTTTCATTAGCGCCATAACGGGGATATGAATTACTACAAAAAACCATCCCAGGTATTTGCACCAGTATGGAAACAGAAAGCGTGTTTTCATGATGTAAAGTTTGATTTACCAAATGTAAAACATACTGGGAACTATATACTACTTGGGACAAAGGTATTTTTTATTTTTTACTTAAAATTGGTAACCCACCTTTCGTATAACCGATAGTGTCTATACGCTTACCACCAAATTCTTTAAATGGGTCTTTCTTAATTAAAATTCCTAATGGGTCTTTTTTAGGCGGTGGGGGTGGTAATAAAGGGGCGGTGTCCGTTTTTGAACTATCTCTCAATGTGCTATCAACTAACTCAACTTCACCCTTTGGTGGTGTCCAAGGCTTATCTAAATAGAAGTTTCCTAAAATACCTGTGTACATATCATCTCTGCGATGGCCATAACCCATACTGCTATTATCCCTGTACTTGCTATAAATGAAATAATTGGATTGACGTTGCAACCCTTTGTAACTATCCTTACCTAAAAACTCTTTAAAATCCTTTGCGGATGGGTTGGTAAATATTAATACGGCTAAAGCAATTATTGGTAAAATAATCAATGCCCGTTTAAAAATCTTCATTGCAATTTGGTTTACATGAAGTTAGCATTATTAATTGGCTTTATGTACATTGTAGGCTTAAACCTAATCTCACATGTTTTTAAACACACAACCCTCTGCCGTAATTCAGCATTATATCAATCCCGATTTCATATCTGAACAATTAACACAGGCCTCTCACAAAGTTGGATTGGGTATCAGTATCGATGGGGAAATGTTGAAGCTAACTTTTAATGTAGTATTTAAAAAAAGAGATAGTATAGATGTTGTTTTAGCAACATTCCAAATTGAAAAATTATCTGAGTTTACGGCAATTGATAAGAGTGAGGATAGGTATCACATTACCTTTTATGTAGAGATGTTTTCAGACGAGGTGTGGGAACTCTTGAAAACCACGACACCAAAGTATATGCTTCAAATAGAATTGCCCTTGATAAACGAAATTCAAAAAGAAAACATAGTAAGCGCCGTTTCTTTGGCACTAACAAAATCCGGCTATTACCTGTAAAGGTAAGTTTAACGGTTGACGTTTGTAATGATTTATTAGCCATGCCTAATTAATTTAATTACGCAAAGCTAATAATTTATTTGGTATCTTTCTTAGGTTGTATCTTAGTATTAACAGCGATGTTAATCATCTGCTCTAAAGTCCCGTCGAACGTTACTTTCTCTTCATACTTTTCAGCCCTGACTTTACGCTTTACCTTTGGTTTTTTTTCTTCATCTGCCATATACAAAATTACTTAATTAAATCGCTATATGTTAAACGTACATTATTTACATTTTTGATTGCATCCTCAAAGCGAATAACATCTTTAAGAGTACGAGTGTTGTACCTATAACCAAACTCATGGCAATAGCGGTGTAAGTGCTTAGGGCTTACTTGGTGGTATATACCGTAGATGCCTCTTTTAAGTTGGCTAAAGAAACCCTCGATAGTATTGGTATGTATATCCCCTCTTACAAACTCTTTTTGCACGTGGTTAACTGTTTCGTGCTCGAAAGAATGTTTAAGGCTACCATACATAGTTGAACTATCGGTTATTACTAAAGCATCTGCTTTTACGTTTGCTTCTATAACAGGGAATACATCGTTAAAGCGTAATTTATCTTTACCGAATACTTGTGTTTTAACAATGCCTTTAGTTCGCTCAACCAAAGCAACAACTGTAGTTTTAGATGCAAATTGAGCACCCGATGCACGTAACTCCGCACGTTTCTTATTGCTCTTATTTGCTGTTTTACCACCAACGTATGTTTCGTCCATTTCAACTACACCCTCTAACTGCTCACCTGCATTAAGGTTCAGCATTTCTCGTATACGGTGTAAAACAAACCAAGCAGTTTTTTGAGTTATATTTAAGTCCCTGGATAACTGTAAAGATGAAATACCTTTTTTGTGCGCAGTACATAGGTACATTGCGGCAAACCATGTACGTAATGATATTTTAGTGTTCTCGAAGATCGTACCAGTAGTAACGGTAAATTTCTTATGGCACTCTTTAGCTTTGCATTTAAAGCCTCTATTTGTTACGTATGCGCCAACGTTACCACAATGAGGGCAATACGGCTCATCGTTCCACCGGCTCTTAGCTAAATAGGCTACGCATGTAGTTTCTTCTTTGAAGAAATCTAATACTTGAGTGAGGCTTTTAAATTGAGTTGCCATGTGTTTTAATAGCTTATTGGGACAAATATAATATTAATAACAATATGGGACAAATTTATTTGAAAATAGTTTTGTAGATTGTGGGCTACCAATCTAAATCATTATGATAAATTCACCAGAAGAAAGATTATTTGCGTACATAGGCTCATGTAGGGGCGCATTTATTAATCAGGTTGCTTATATAGAGAAAAAAATGGAGTTTTTTGTTGCTTACCATTTTTGTAGAAACATTCAACGAGCTCACGAAATGGTTGAATTTTTAACAGGGGATAGATTCGTTTCGTTTGAATCTAAAAGGATGGCATTTCAATATGTCTTAGAGAGGCATCATGGTGAATTATATAAAAAAAGCAAGGGAAAATTTGAATCGCTTACTAAAATACAAAACGAAAGAAACAAACTTGCCCATTTAATAGCAGACACTACGCCTTTGGCGGTTGACCTCTTTATAAAAGATGGAACATTTTCACTTATAAAGTTTTCTAAAGATACAAAGCCTGTGATCTACAAAACAGCATATATAAAAGAAATAACAGAGATAGTTGACGATGTAGCAAATTGGATGAATTCCACTTTAAGAGAATATCTTGAAAACAACGAAGCCGCCTCGTAATTATCATGTTGCAACATTCTAATTAGTCAACGGCGACCTCTGAATTATCTTAATAATACAAACATAATTATTATTTGCTAAATACTCTTGACATTATGTACAGCATACTTTACATTTGTCTTGTCCCAAGTAGTATATAGTTCCCAACATACTTTACATTTTTACAAGTTTATTTACCGCTATTCCGTTGTAATAGGCGGCCGCGCGGACCAGGAAGTTAACAACGAAAAAAGCACCCTTTTGAGGCGCTCTTTTATAAAATATTGTTGTTAGTACTTAGCGGGTACCGCCGGCTGGTTTTTTATCTACTACAGGGCGGGCATCCCGGTTAGCTAATTCCCAGCCGGTGAAAAACGCCAGTTGAGCGCGTTTTGCCAGCAGCGGAAAGTTAATTTTGCTTACTTCGTCGCCGGGTTGGTGGTAATCGGCATGTACGCCGTTAAAGTAAAATATAATTGGCACGCCGTAACGGGCAAAGTTGTAATGATCGCTACGATAGTAGAAACGATTTGGATCGTTAGGGTCATCGTATTTATAATCCAGTTTCAATTGGGTATAGGTATTATTGGCATCCTCGCCAATTTTGTTCAGGTCGGAGCTGAGCATGTTAGAGCCTATTGAATACACATAGTTAGCAGAATCGGGCTTGCCTATATATTCTTCGCCTACGCGGCCAATCATGTCAATGTTCAAATCGGCAATAGTATTAGCCAATGGGTAAACCGGATGGTCGGTATAGTACTCAGAGCCTAACAAGCCTTTTTCCTCGCCAACATTCCCCAGGAACAATACGCTGCGGCGCGGGCCTTTGCCGTCCTTTTTAGCCTTGGCAAATGCCTGGGCAATTTCAAGCATCCCGGTAGTACCGCTGCCGTCATCATCGGCACCGTTGTTTACTTTGTCTTTAGCACCGGGGCGGGTAACCAAGCCTATATGGTCATAATGTGCCGAGAAAATAAGCACTTCGTTTTTTAGCTTAGGGTCGCTACCTGGCATAAAACCTAAAACATCAACAGCTTTTACATCAGTCATGGTAGTATTATAAGCTATCGCAACGGTAGATTTTACAGTTTGCGTTTGCTTGGCCGTAGCAGAAGCTGTTTTAAGTTCATCATAAGTTTTGCCCGACGGTTTAACTATAGCATCCGCAACTGCAGTGGTAATGTTAAATACCGGCGCATCGGTATTATTCTCGGCTGGTTTTTTTATGGCCAACACGCCGCCGCCGCTTGGGTTTTGGCCGCCAAAACGCTTAAGCAACGCGGCAATCTCGCCGTTGGCAGCAAGTATCACAGCCGGTTTTTGCCTGCGGATAGCGGTTAGAATCGCCTGGCGTGCAGTGCTTGCCCTGTAGCCGGTATTAGTTTTGGTACCAGCAAGGGGTTTATCTTCGTTTATCAACAATACAACCTTACCGGCAAGGTCGGTACCTGCAATTTCATCTGCTGTGCCATAACCAACAAAAACAACATCAGTTGCATTGATAGCCTTATCCGGAAAAGTGCCACGTACAAAAAAATCCGTCCAATTACCAAAACTTTGCCCGCCTATAGAAAAGGCACTAATGGTAAGTTTGGTTTCTGCCAAAGGCACATCAAAAAAATAAGAGCCATTTACCGGCGCTTGTAAGCCTAATTTTTTAAACTCGCCCGCTATATAGTTAGCGGCCTTTTCGGCACCGGGCTTGCCGGTTTCGCGGCCTTCAAACTCGTCCGACGCTAATATGGTCAGGTGTTTTTTGGCATCATCAGCAGTAATTAACTTGCTGTACTTAACTGCTGTAGCATTTTGCTGTGCACAAGCACTTGCACCAATAGCCAGGGCAGTTATAAAAAGCGATACTTTCTTCATCTATTTAAAATTTATCTATTGTAGTGTGTTTAGCAAGCAATTTTGCCAACGCGCCTTGCATGGCGGCCGCCTTCAAATTCTTCGCTTAAAAATCTCTCTATTATTGTTTTTGCCTCATCAAGGCTTACGTGGCGGGCCGGGATACACAATACGTTGGCATCATTATGCGTACGCGCAGGGATGGCTACTTCTTCTTTCCAGCAAATGGCTGCGCGAATGTTCTGGTGTTTGTTGGCTGTGATGGCCACGCCATTGGCACTGCCGCAAAGCAGGATACCAAAATCAAAACCGCCGCCTTCTACGGCTGATGCTACGGCATGGGCAAAATCGGGGTAATCTGCAGATTCGGCAGAATCGGTACCAAAATCTGTAAAATCAATATTATCAAACATCCCTAAAATGGCTTGTTTGTATTCAAAGCCGGCGTGGTCTGCACCAATGGCAATTTTCAACCCTGTTTTCATTGTTCAAATGTATAACTTTTATACAAGGGCTTACGTAAATTTTTTGATAGACAGCTGTTACAGGAAAGAGGAAAATTAAATATCGAACACCGAATTTCGAATGATGAATATCGAAGGAATTACTTCATCATTCGATATTTAGCATTCGGTGTTCGATATTATGCCACCTGATGTTGTTATAAAATAGCCCCGCCTGTTCAAAGGGCGAGGCTATCTGTAGAATATTTTTTTATACGAGCGCAGATTACAAATCCAACTCGGCCTCGCGTTTTAGCTTGCGCTTTTCAACTACGCCGGCTACCACAATACCTACCTCGTATAAAATGAAGAGCGGGATACTTACGATGGTCATGGTCATCATATCGGGCGTTGGGGTTATAATTGCCGAAATAATTAATATTACCACAACAGCATAACGCCTGCCTGCCTTCATAAATTTAGGCGTAAGGATACCAAGGCTGGACAGGATATACACCAGGATAGGCAACTGGAATACGATGCCTGTAGCCAGGGTTAGCGTAGCTACCGACGACAAGTACGAGTCCATATCGAACAAGTTCTGAATACTTGGGCTTATCGTGTAACTGGACAGGAAGTTAACCGACTCCGGCGTAATTACATAGTAACCAAATAAGATACCCAGGACAAACAGGAACGAGGCGTAAAAAACGAAACCGGTAGCAGCTTTCCGTTCCTTTTCGTGCAGGGCGGGCTTCACAAAAAGCCAGATTTCGTAAAGCAGGTAAGGGAAGCCCAGTGTAATACCTATTAATAAACAGGAGTTTATTTGCAAGGTAAACTGTCCCGCCATTTCGGTATTTATCAGGCTAATGTTGATCTTGGTGATGCAAAAACCGTCGGAATGCAAAAGGTCGCCCAACTTGCATAGCATGCGGTAGGTCCAAAAATCGGGACGGCTGGGGCCCATAATAACGGTATCGAATATAAAACCGTAGAAATAAAACGCGGCGCAGGTAAAAATAACAATGGCGATTGCCGAACGGATAAGGTGCCAGCGCAAAGCCTCCAAATGGTCGAAAAACGACATCTCGGCTTCCATGTTCTGGCCTTTTTCTTTTATTGCCTTTATTAGTTTGTTATCGCTCATTATCTTTTTTAAATATCATTCCATTAACGCCGGAATGCTATTTACGTTATCTGTTAGCCGGAAAGTTTTTAATTATTAATATTCAAAGGTCTCCATAAACTTAGTAGTAAAGTTACCTGCCCTAAAATTGGGGTCCTTAAGCAACTTTAAATGGAATGGTATGGTGGTTTTTATGCCCTCAATAACAAACTCGCTCAACGCACGCTCCATAGTTGCCAGTGCTTCATCGCGCGTTTGCGCCATACATATCACCTTGGCGATCATCGAATCGTAGTTTGGCGGAATGGTATAGCCGCTGTAAACGTGCGTATCTACGCGCACACCGTGGCCACCCGGCGAGTGGAAGTTAGTTATTTTACCCGGCGACGGGCGGAAGTTGTTGGCAGGGTCTTCGGCATTGATGCGGCACTCAATAGCGCACATGGTTGGCTCGTAGTTTTTACCCGATATCGGGATACCCGCTGCAACTTTTATTTGTTCTTTTATCAGGTCGAAGTTGATCACCTCTTCGGTAACGGGGTGCTCTACCTGTATACGGGTGTTCATCTCCATAAAGTAGAAGTTGCGGTCTTTATCAACCAAAAACTCTACAGTACCAGCGCCTTCGTACTTAACGGCTTTGGCGCCTTTTATAGCGGCCTCGCCCATTTTTTTACGCAGTTTCTCGGTCATAAAGGGCGATGGTGCTTCCTCCACCAATTTTTGGTGGCGGCGCTGTATCGAACAATCACGTTCAGATAAATGGCAAACTTTGCCGTATTGGTCGCCCACTACCTGTATTTCGATGTGGCGGGGATCCTGTACATATTTTTCGAGGTACAAACCATCGTTGCCAAACGCAGCACCAGATTCGGCACGCGCGCTATCCCATGCGTTTTCAAACTCTTCGTCTTTCCAAACAATACGCATACCGCGGCCACCGCCACCGGCGGTTGCTTTTAGTATTACCGGGTAACCAATTTTGTTGGCTATAGCGATGCCTGTTTTTATATCAGAAAGTAAGCCTTCGGAACCAGGAACGATAGGCACACCGGCCTTTTTCATGGTTTCTTTAGCCGAAGCCTTATCACCCATCCGGTTTATCTGGTCTGCAGTGGCACCTATAAATTTAATGCCGTATTCGGCGCAAATGGCAGAGAACTTGGCATTTTCCGAAAGGAAACCATAGCCCGGATGTATTGCATCAGCATTAGTTAACTCGGCAGCGGCTATAATATTAGGGATATTGAGGTACGAGTCGCGGCTTGCGGGCGGGCCAATACATACGGCCTCATCGGCAAAGCGCACGTGCAGGCTGTCTCTATCAGCAGTTGAATAAACCGCAATGGTTTTGATGCCCATTTCCTTACAGGTACGAATAATTCGCAGGGCAATCTCGCCACGGTTGGCTATTAATATTTTTTTAAACATGATTTTGATTTTAGGATTACACCACCTTAAAAAGATTACACCTATTAAAATCTGTATAATCGCTCCTCAATCGGTGAAATCAACAAAAACTACTTAGGTTCAACCAAAAACAAAGGCTGGTCGTATTCTACAGGTGATGCATTATCAACCAATATCTTTACAATACGCCCCGATACTTCCGATTCAATTTCATTAAACAGTTTCATCGCCTCGATAATGCAAAGCACGCTGCCGTTGCTTATCTCGTCGCCTACGTTTACAAATAACGGTTTCTCCGGGGAGGCCGAGCGGTAGAACGTACCAATCATCGGCGATTTTATGGTAATGTAGTTGCTTGTATCGGCAATAGCTGCAACCGGTTCTGGTGTTGGCGCTACGGCAACCGGGGCTGGTGCCGCTGCTGCTGCCAGCGGTGCCGCAGGCAAGGTAGCATGGTAAACTGCGGGTGCCGTTTCGTTAGTTTTGATCGTGATCTTGAAGTCCTTTTGTTCGATAGAAACTTCGTTTACACCCGATTTGGAAACAAAGCGTATAAGGTCCTGAATTTGTTTAATATCCATGTTGGAGCTAATTGGTTTTGGATAAAAGTATATATAAAATATGCAAATGTGCGGATATGCAAATGTGCAAATGATTTTTAATGAATATATTATTTAACAAGCACAATTTTAAGATGTTTTAAATTTAAAATATGCATATCTGCACATTTAGAATTTGCACATCAAGAATTATAGGCCCATTTTAAATAAATAGAACCCCAGGTAAACCCACCGCCAAAGGCAGCTAATATCAGGTTGTCGCCTTTTTTAAATTTGCTTTCCCACTCCCAAAGGCACAATGGAATGGTGCCATTGGTGGTATTGCCGTAACGTTCTATATTAATGATCACCTTATCGGCGCTTACGCCGGTGCGGTTTGCGGTAGCATCAATAATGCGTTTGTTTGCCTGGTGCGGTACCAGCCATGCAATATCATCAGCAGTGAGGTTGTTGCGCTCCATTACTTCGGCAGCAACATCGGCCATATTGGTAACGGCAAATTTAAATACCGCCTGCCCCTCCTGATAAGCGTAATGTTCTTTAGCAGCAACAGTTTCGTGCGACGCCGGCCGCACAGACCCGCCGGCCTTTTGATAAAGGAGCTGCGCTCCCGAACCGTCTGTCTTCAAAATAGAATCCAAGATGCCAAAACCTTCGCTGTTCGGCTCAAGTAAGGCACAACCGCAGCCATCACCAAAAATGATACAGGTAGCGCGGTCTTCGTAATTGATAATTGATGACATTTTATCACCGCCCACAACTAACACCTTGGTATGCTTTCCACTCTCTATAAACTGCGCACCGGTAGCCAGCCCAAACAAAAAGCCCGAACAAGCAGCCTGAAGGTCATACCCCCATGCGTTCTTCGCGCCTATTTTATGAGCCAGTATGTTTGCAGTTGCGGGGAAGGTAAGATCTGGCGTGACGGTGCAAAAAATAATCAGGTCTATTTCCTCTGCGCTAATGCCGCGTTTTTTCAGCAGGCCCTCTACAGCAGGTACAGCCATTTCAGATGTGCCCATTCCTTCGCCTTTCAATATCCTACGTTCTTTGATACCGGTACGGCTCATTATCCACTCGTCGTTGGTATCCACCATCGTTTCCAACTCGTGGTTAGTGAGGACATAATCGGGCACGTAACCATTTACTGCGGTAATAGCGGCATGGATCTTACTCATATTTTTTTACTGAAAAGCCTGTTTAATTTTATCGATAAGGTTGGTCTCGATCATGTTTTTTGATAAAAGCACCATGTTCTTTATCGCTTCGGGGCTGGAGATACCATGGCCCACTACAACCGGCGCATTAACCCCCAAAATAGGGCTGCCTCCGTATTGCTCATAATTAAAGCGGTCGAAAAACTCGTCTTTCAATCTTTTCTTTAAGGTAATCACATAAAACGATTCGGCAAGCTTCAGTATCACATTACCTGTAAAACCGTCGCAAACTACTACATCGTTGTTGTCTTCGAACAGGTCGCGCCCTTCTATGTTACCCACAAAGTTAAACAACTTGGTATCGCGCATTAAAGGGTAAGTGGCCTGGCAAAGTAAATTGCCTTTTTCTTCCTCCTCACCGATGTTCATCAGGGCGATGCGGGGATTTGGAATGTTATAAACCGATTCGGCAAGCAGGCTGCCCAATACGCCAAACTGCACAAGCACATCGGGCTTGCAATCGGCATTGGCGCCTACATCCAAAATAATACCCAAACCGCCTTTCAGTTTGGGTACAATGGTTGTCATTGCCGGGCGTATAACACCCGGTATAGTTTTTACGCTGAACATGGCCCCTACCAACATTGCCCCGGTATTGCCTGCCGATGAAAAAGCTTGTATGCTATTTTCTTTAAGCATTTTAAAGCCCACAGCAATGCTGGAGTCGGGCTTTTGTACAATGGCCTTGGTAGGGTGTTCGCCCATGGTAATAACTTCGGTTGTGTGCACAAACTCGAAGTTATCGGGGCTAAAATTATTTTCCTGAAGAATAGTAACTGCGATATCCCTATCGCCAATAAGCACTATTTTTTGGCCGGCAGAGAGCGTTTTACACGCTTCTATCGCTCCTAAAACGGCCGCCTTGGGGGCGTAATCACCGCCCATTATATCTAAGCCAATCTTCATTTCAGAAAATTAACTTATACAGCTACTGCTTTCTCTATTAGGATTTTACCGTTGAAGTAAACGTTACCATCAACAGTGTAAGCACGGTGCGGCAAATGTACAGCGCCGGTAGTTTGGCAGGTAGTTAAGGTTGGCGCTAACGCTTTATCGTGCGTACGGCGTTTATCTCTTCTCGATTTCGAAATTTTTCTTTTTGGATGTGGCATGATCCTGTTGTTTAATTTACTTTAATTTTTTCAGAGCGTCCCATCTTGGGTCTATTTTCTCTGCTTGTTCGTCATTTACCGATAGCTTGTTTAAGCTATCAAGCATTTCCTCGTCGCACTGCTTCCCGTCGCCCTGGTTGCTGCATAAAGCAACAAACGGCATGGCAACGTTTACATATTCATATATCAGCCCAGCAATATTGATCTCATGATCATTTTTACCGAGGGTAATAATTTCGTCGTCTTCGCCCATTTCCTCTTCGCTAAAACGGGCAATCTGCTGCTCCTGTATATCAATGGGTTGTTGATATTCTGACAAGCATTTATCACAAGTGGCCGTAACGGCACCAGTGATATCGAAGTTGAGGATAAGCATAGTTTCCTGCTTGTCCAACTCAACTTTACAAATCAAACTGGCTTTTTTAACCAGCGAATATTCAAACTCGTTAAAAAACTCCTCCCCTATTTGATATTCAAAAAGGTGCTTACCCAGCTTTAAGCCGGTAAAAGGGATTGAATATGTCCGTAGCAATTTCAATGAGCAACAATTAGCCCGCAAATGTAGGTAAAATTACTAAAACTGGAAACTGTTTTTTTTAAATAGAAATGAGGTTATAAACAATCCTATTAAGAGCGGCAAGATGGCGAGAATTAAGGAGCAAGAACAAGTGCTGCCAGGCTGATTAAGGATGAATATTTGCAATGATTTTTTACTTATTTTAGCTTCAAATTTTGAGTGATGAAAAAAACCCTACTCCTTTTTTTTGTAATATTAATGCTTGCATCTTGCAGTGGCTGGAGTCCCGAATACAAACAAAGTGTAAAAGACACCATAACCACACGGCTTAAGCTAAACTTGCCCGGCGCGGCGGGCACAAAACAGCAAAAAGCAGAGCTTTGCGATTGCATGCTGAAGGTTTTTGAAAAAACTTACCCCAGCCAACTCCCCGAAACCGGCCTACCAAAAGATACCCTGAGGAAGGCTTTTTACCACTGCTGCCCCTGGATACAGAAAATATAGTAGGTCATGGTTCACAGCGGATGGTTCATGGCTCAGCAGCGCAACTACTTACCGCTATCCGCTCACCAGTTATATCTTCAGCCTGATATTTATCTTTTGCAGCAACCCGGCCAACCAAACAATTGCCAATGCAAACAATAGCGAGCGAATAAGACCGCCGGTGCCCTGGTCGAAATACTGGGGATAGTTAAAGTTACTCATTTGGTACATGGGGTAAAATAAATACGGCAGCAGGTAACAGGTAAAAGTATTGGTGCCGGCCGGCTCAATCACCTTAAACCAATGGTACTTTTTGCAGGTATCTACCACAAAAACAAATATGGCGTAAACAATAAGGCTTATGCCGGTGCAAATGAGCACCCAGGATGGCGTATCGCGCGCTTTGGAGATGCCCCCGCTAAAATAGCGCACAATAAAGCCCATGTTAAACAATATAATGGCTATTAAAAACATGGCCACCCATAGCATTTTCAGCTCGCCGTTTTGGGTGAGGCGGATGTACAATACCGAAACAAATATCCCCGCCATAGTAAAGGCCTGCATGGCGCCGTTGCCCGATATCCATACGTATTTTTGTATCGGCGCCAAAAAATTCAGCAGCCCAAAATGGTAGTCGATATTAAAAAACATAAAGAAAAGCCAGGCCGTGGCCTGTACCCATAGCGCCCCGTTGGAGTAATGGTAAATAAAAGCACAAACCAGGTATGCCCAGCCAATAAGCCCCAAAATGCCCCACCAGGTTAAATGCAGCCAGGGGTGCCCCGGGTCAGAGCTTTTATAAATTATACATACAACTATCAGCAGCGCAATGCCAAAACCCTGGCACACGTAGCGTTTAAGAAGCGATGTGGTTTTGCTGTAATCAATAAAAATAAAAAAGAAGCTGAACGTTGCCAGGCTATCCCACACAGGGCGCGGCAAAATAGCATGCGCCTCGTCATACGTTTCCATATTGGCATGGAAGAAACCGATAAACACCAATGCAAAGGAGCGCATGATAATGCGCATAGGTATTTTGGCATCCTCCTTTTTAGAACGGTGCTCAAAAGCATACGGGATGGCCAAGCCCACTATAAACAAAAAGGCAGGGAATATCGTATCGGCTAATCCTAATCCATCGGCATTTACTGCAGTGTGTTTAAGCCATTCGGGCGTATTGGGTACGCCGTCGAGATCATTCACAAAGATCATCAGGAACATAGTAACCGCACGAAACGCATCAATTGATCTAATGCGATTAATTAAATTACTCATTAAACAGGCAAATGAATTTTAGAGATAAATGTTTTAACTAAACGGCAATTTGGTTAAAACATTATCAATAAAAGGGGTTTTAGTCCCTATCCCGACTCAGTTTAGAGAATAATAAGGGGTTTTCGTTTAGTTCGGCAGTCTCGCGGCGGTGCTTAATAATGTGTATGGCGGTAAACAAGGCCTCCCGGAAAGACACCTCCGAGGCCATGTTTTTACCGGCAATGTCATAGGCGGTGCCATGGTCTGGCGAGGTACGTACAAAGCTTAGCCCTGCGGTGTAATTTACCCCGGATTCGAATGCAATTGTTTTGAAAGGGATAAGGCCCTGGTCGTGGTACATGGCCAAAACGGCATCAAATTGCAGGTAAGTCCCATTTGCAAAAAAGCCATCGGCAGAGTATGGCCCAAAGGCCAAAACATCATGCGCCCGGGCCTCTTCAATGGCTGGGATAATTACGTCGTTTTCTTCGGAGCCTATTAGCCCGTTATCGCTGGCATGCGGGTTAAGCCCAAGCACAGCAATTTTGGGCTTCCGTATCCAAAAGTCGTCGCGCAGGCTGCTGTGCATCAGCTTTAGCTTGGCAATTATTTTTTCGGTAGTAATGCTCTCCGCAATTTTTGATACTGGGATATGCCCTGTAACCACGCCAACGCGCAGGGTTTCGCTCACTAAAAACATTAAGGATTCATCGGCATTATCGCGCGACTGCAAATACTCGGTATGCCCCGGGAAGCTAAACTCTTCGTTCTGTATATTGTCTTTATTGATAGGTGCAGTAACCAATCCGTCTATCATTCCGCTCAACAGGTCGTCGGTAGCGCGTTGCAGGGATAGGTAGGCATATTTGCCGCCATCGGCAGTTACCGTGCCCGGTTCTATACGTACATCTTCTTCCCAGCAGTTGATCATGTTGGCGCGCTTTACAATTGCTTGCGATGTATCGCCTATAACATTAAAATTTAGCTCGTTGATATGCGTAGCGCGGCGGTGGAACGATGCCACCTTTGTATGCCCGTAAACAATGGGGGTGCAGTAATCGTATATTTTTGTATCGGCCAGGGTTTTGATGATTATCTCTAACCCAATACCGTTTACATCGCCAATACTTATGCCTATTTTAGGTTTGTCGCTCATGATTTTATGATTGCACCGATTATATTTTGCGATTCCACCGATCTGTGATGATTTCACCGATTACTCGGGGAAACTAATTACAAGGCAGAAAAGCTATTGTCGGTTAGTAATTGCTTTAAGCTTTGCGCTTTAGGCGGTCTGCTTAATATGCAAATAAAAAGATTTTAAGTTTATAATTCCTTAATAAAGCGCAAATATGCCTTAATTTGCTTAAATATACTTTGATAATGACATTGGTAAGAGCAAAAAAACATTTAGGGCAGCACTTTCTTACTGATAAAAATATAGCTCAAAAAATTGTGGAGAGCCTGCGCCCTGCCGATAAATACAGGCAGGTGTTGGAAGTTGGCCCGGGCATGGGCATCCTGTCGGACTTCCTGCTGCAAAAGCCCGAATACGAGGTTTTTTTGATAGATATTGATACCGAATCGTACACCTTCCTCCAAAAAAAATACCCGGCTTTAGGTACGCATTTAATTAACGCAGATTTTTTGGAACTGGATTTCGCTGCTACATTTGAAGAGAAAATAGCAGTAATAGGGAATTTCCCTTACAACATTTCCAGCCAGATACTCTTTAAAATATTGGATAACCGGGAGCGTGTGGTTGAAGTAGTAGGCATGTTTCAAAAAGAAGTTGCCGAACGTTGCGCCAGCAAACCTGGCAGTAAAGAGTACGGCATCCTAAGTGTTTTTCTGCAGGCCTATTACAAAGTGGAGTATTTGTTCACCGTGAAAGCTGGTGTATTTAATCCGCCACCAAAGGTATTATCCGCCGTTATCCGCCTAACCCGTAACGAAACCGGAACCCTTGGTTGCGATGAAAAACTGTTTTGGCAAGTGGTAAAAGCGGGCTTTAACCAGCGGCGCAAAACCTTGCGCAACGCATTGTCGTCCCTCATCAACAAAGAAAAAATGACGGAAGATAAAACGCTGGACCTTCGTGCCGAGCGCCTAAGCGTGGAAGATTTTGTGCGGTTGACGAATGAGATAACGGCGAATAAATGAAAAGGCTGCTGATCATTTGCTTCGTATGCCTTACTTGCCTAAGCGGTTTTGCCCAGAAAAACAAGATAATCATCGGCACCAAAAAAGTTCAGCTTAAATATGGCGATCAAAAAGACAGCTTATTGCTCCCGGTAGTATCTGCCAATTACCCTGCCTTGCAAATGGCGCTTTCGGATACCGCTTTGTTTGCGGGAGATAAGCTTGCCTATATTGTTGAAAATTATGGCCAATGCGGTTGCGGAACAACCGGTTTTAGTTATGAGGTTGCTTTTTTGAACAGCAGTGCAATATCGATCAAGTTATTTTATGAGGGAATGGGCGCATATCCCAGTTCTCACGAAGAATGGACGACACTGGATATTGAAACTGGCAAACCTTTTATTTTACGGGATGGGCTAACCATTGCCGGGCAAAACTTGATCTTATCGCGCTAAAGTCTATCATGTTGGCTCGCATAAGGCAAGATAAAGCAGAAGATAAAAAGGCGGGAGTGTACGAGGAGTTGATAGAATCGGTAAATAAGATCACAGTCGCCACTTTGATGAAAAGCTATTTGTTTACTAAGAAAGGGGTAATGTTTAAAACCGAAAAGGTACTTCCGCACGTAACGCAGGCGCTGGAGCCAAACAGGGCTATTTTCTTTTCCTTTGCAGACCTGAAAAAATATCAAAAGCCACGACGAACCATACGGGTGATCGCATTTCAGTTCCACAGCCATTTGCAGCTCAATAAACTTTTATTTCCACCGGCCCGCTTATCCCCTGCGATTTCTTAACTGATTCGGCCATGCGTTTTACAAACAGGTAGTTTGCTGTGCCACCTATAACGGCACCCACAACAGGTATCAACCGTTCGGCAGTGCGCACCCCAAAGGCTAACAATAGTTTTTCCGCAATGGTTTCCATCACGGTTTTGGTCATGGCTACGCCGGCCTCTATTTTAAACGATGTTGCCACCAGGCCCATAAATTCTTCGAAGCTGATTTTGTAACTACCCCGGCTGTAGTACATAACGGCCATAGTTACCCGGAATTGCTGGGTAATGAGGTTTACAAAATCCACAGGCATGCCCACTATCATTGTAAATACACCACCGCTGCCGGAGATTGCACCCGAGCCGGCGGCGAGGTAAGCGCACTGATTAATGAATTTATCCAGTCCCATTTTATCAACGCCCCGTTTGATGTTCAACTGGTCGATGTGGTCGAATATCTGTTTAAAGCCATCGTGTGCCAGCTTTTCGGTGTATTGTTTTATATCTGTACGTGTTCTTTTAAATGGTAGTTTCATGTTGGGTTGGCTGGGATAAAAACCCTGCTTTATGATATTGCTATTTACGTGCCAGTTTTACGGGATGGAAGGTTTGGCCATCAAGATAGCCGGGCCAATCGTCATCGCACAACCACATCTGTAGCAAATGTTAACTAATCATAAGCAATTTCTTAAATTTGCCGTCTCCAAATTCCAAACCCTTGAAAAATAACATCCTGATCGTAGACGATATCCATCCCATTTTTATGCAACGCGTTGAAAGTGCCGGTTACGTTTGCGATTACCAACCCGCCATAAAAACCGAAGAAGCGGTCAACATATTAAACCTGTACGATGGCCTGGTTATCCGCTCCAAATTCCGGGTAGATAATGCGGTGATAGATGCTGCGCCAAACCTGCGTTTTATTTGCCGCGCCGGCGCGGGTATGGATAATATTGATGAAGAATATGCTATTAAACGCAATATTAAGCTCATTAATGCACCCGAAGGAAACTCCGATGCAGTAGGCGAGCATGCTATAGGGCTGCTGCTATCGCTGATGAATAACATCAACATTGCCGACGCACAAATACGCACCGGGAGCTGGCAACGCGAGGCAAACCGCGGGCACGAGCTAAAGGGCAAAACCATTGGCATTATAGGTTACGGGCACATGGGGCAAAGTTTTGCGCGTAAACTATCAGGCTTCCAGGTTGGGGTGCTGGCCTACGACAAATATAAAACAGGCTTCAGCGATAAATACGCCCGCGAGGTAAGCATGGAAGAAATTGTAAAGCATAGCGATGTGCTAAGCCTGCACATACCTCTAACCCGCGAAACCAATGGACTGGTAGATGATGAGTTTCTGTTCCATTTCAAAAAGCCGATATTCCTAATCAATACATCTCGGGGCAAAGTGGTAAAAACCAGTGCCGTTTTAAACGCCATTAAACAAAATAAAATAATCGGTGCCGGGCTGGATGTGCTGGAAGCGGAAAAGTTCCCTGCATTGGGCGAACAGCCCTGGTTTGACGAATTACGCCATTCCGGCAAAGTTATCCTAAGCCCGCACGTAGCCGGCTGGACATTCGACAGCTACCGAAAAATAAGCGAAGTAATGGCGGAGAAGCTGGTGGCATTGCGGTTAATCAGTGAATAGGGCGTGGTGAGTGGTTGCCGAATCGGTGGAATAGCAAAATATAATCGGTGGAATCCTTCCCCCATCTGTGAGATCCCAAAATAAAAATCGGTGGAATCAATCACCAATCAGTGGAATCCCAAAACAAAAATTTGGATATTAAAACTTAATTACCTTATCTTCGTTTTACACTAAACAAGACTATGCAGGCCCGGCCGACGTAGTCTTGTTTGTTTTTAAGGCCATCACGCTCTTCTATTTTGTTAGAAATAGTAGGGCGGTTTTTTTTGGCGCTCAACGTAAATAAATTTAATAATTAAGTACAATGGCAGAGGTTTCTTACTACACCAAAGAAGGTTTAGAAAAATTAAAAGAAGAATTACAGAGGTTAAAAACTACCGGAAGGTCTGATATATCAAAACAAATTGCCGAGGCACGCGATAAGGGCGACCTGTCTGAAAACGCCGAGTACGATGCTGCTAAAGAGGCGCAGGGCCTCCACGAAGCCAAAATAGCGCAAATGCAGGAAACGCTGGCCAATGCCCGTTTGCTTGATGAATCGAAACTGGATGTATCCAAAGTTTTAGCCCTCTCTATCGTAAAGATAAAAAACGTAAAAAACGGCGCTACCATGAGCTACCAACTGGTATCGGAAAGCGAAGCGGATATGAAAGCCGGTAAAATTTCGGTAACATCTCCGATAGCTAAAGGGCTTTTAGGCAAAAAAGTGGGCGAAACTATTGAGATAACCGTACCTGCCGGTAAAATAGAATTTGAAATACTTGAAGTAAGCCGATAATTAATTATTGAATGAGTGAATTATTGATTTAAAATAACCCCATCAGCAAACCACTCATTCAATAATTCACTAATTCATCTACCCATGACCATCTTTTCAAAAATAATAGCAGGCGAAATACCCGCTCATAAAGTTGCCGAAACCGACGATTTTTTGGCGTTTTTAGATATCAGCCCATTGGCCGAGGGGCATGTGCTGGTTATCCCTAAAAAAGAGGTGGATTACATTTTCGATTTGGATGATTTCACCTACAACGAGCTACAGATATTCACCAAAATTGTTGCCATCGGCGTAAAAAAAGCTATCCCATGCAAAAAGGTGGGCGTGGCAGTTATCGGGCTGGAAGTTCCTCATGCGCACATCCATTTAATACCGATGAACCGGGTAGACGATATGAATTTTTCGCGGCCAAAGTTATCCCCGAGCCAGGAAGAATTGGCGGCTACTGCAGAAAAGATAAGGCAAGCCCTGAAAGTGATAACGAACGAGGAATAGGCAAATACGTCGTCATCCTGTTTACTATGACGGTTTTAATTTTTTTGCGCCAATTTATATATCCATTATCTCCTTCTTCTTTTTACTGCGCAGCCGTTTAGGCACAAAATTCAAAATTTCGTTTTTCAGGGCTTCAATCATACGGCGTTTCAGGAAATTACGGTGGATTACTATGCTAACTTCGCGAGCCGGCTCGGGGCTTTTAAAGTATCGCACTCTATCCATCTGTTTTTCGTTCAGGTCGGCAAGGGCAAGCTCGGGTAAAATAGTAGCGCCGTTGTTCATATCTACCATACGTTTTAGGGTTTCCACGCTCCCTGTGTTATACTCAAAATGCTGGTAGCCTTTGGTAGTTTTACGGCGTTGGCAAATATTCAATACTTGTTCGCGCATGCAATGGCCCTCGTTAAGCACCCATATCTCTTCCATGTCAATATCATCGGGCACAATGTTCTTCTTCTTAGATAGCTTGCTGTTTTTGGACACATACGCCACAAAATTCTCGTAAAATACCGGTACTTCAGTCAGCGAACTTTCGTGTAGCGGCGTTGATAATATGCCGCAATCCAGCGTACCCATTTTAAGTTGCTGAATAATCTGCTCGGTGGTTTGCTCCCATACAATCAGCTTTACCGACGGGTATTTTTCTATAAAACCCTGTATGATTTTTGGCAGGATATATGGTGCCACCGTTGGGATAATACCCACCCTCAGCTCACCGGCAAGGTCTTTTTGCCGGTCGCTTATAATTTCTTTAATCTTCTCGCTTTCGGCTAATAAAACCCTGGCCTGGGCAATAATTTCGCTTCCTATCTCCGTAGGTACTACGGGCTGTTTACTCCTGTCGAACAGTTTTACGCCCAGCGTATCCTCTAGTTTTTGCACCTGCATGCTCAATGTAGGCTGGGTTACAAAGCATTTTTCGGCTGCGCCCACAAAGCTGCGGTACGTATCAACTGCTATAATATACTCTAATTGCGTGATGGTCATTTCCTAAATAGATGTAAACTATGCAAATATAAAAAACATTGCTTTTAGCTATTGATAGTTCGTGCTAACGTTTTGTAAATAGTACGCAACCACTAAAGAAAAATAAGTCCGCATTATACCACTGTTGTTCCGGTGAAATTCCGGCTACGTAAGCCTTGATGCTAAATATGATACGACCATTAGCCAAAATCACCTTGTCAACCTCCGTTGCCGGTACCTCTCCATAGGTGCGGCTATAAATTTAATTAAGCCCAATGATAATATTATTGTAAACAGTGCAATGGCCCAGCCCGAGCTAAGCGGCCCGCTTGTGATAGACTTAAGAAACATAGCAACAAAGATGTGGGAAATATAAATTGGATATGACAACTCACCAATTTGAGCATCAAGTTTATCGTTTTTTAAATATTTAAACAGAAGCGGGATAGAAACGACTAAAAGCGCATGATAACACATTAGCTTGAACGAAAATTGCATGATATGTACGCTGGTACCGGGCAAAAAGGAATAAGATAGCGTAAACGCAAGCACCAGGTATAGCAAAGCCGAATTAATATAGCCTGGAATCTTTATATCCTTAATAAACAGGTATATTCTATACGAGAGGTACCCTAACAAAAAGAACATCAGTTCGGAAGGGAAAAACCGGTAACTCCATGGGTCGTTACGCAGCCCCCAATAAAAAAACACAAGCAGCCTTACCATTAACGATAGGGCCATAAGTAACCCTACTAATTTAAAACCCTTTTTTAAGATAAGCGGAGCCAACGCATAAAAAGCCAGTTCGAGCCCTAATGACCACGCCTGCGGAATAAACATGAAGGAGTAAAGTGGTGGAAACGTCTTTAAAAATTCTGTGGTAAAATATAAATTTCCGGTAACCGGATTTATGCCCATTAACAAAACCAGGTCCTGACCCCAAATAAAGAGACTGGTTAGTACGAGGTACCCTATTGAAAAAAAGTTGTGGGTTACTAAAAAGTAGCTGCCAAATATCGGAAAGTTGGCCCATCCCGACGATTTCCCTATAATTAAACAAAGGATCATAGTAGAAAAAAGCACTACCCAATAAATGGGTGCAAGCCTTAGGAATCTGTTGGTAATAAATAGTTTATAAGATGCATTTATACCTGTGTATTTTTCATTCAATACTAAAGACATGTAGAAACCGGAAATGACGAAAAAAACTTGCACGGCATCGCCACCCAACATATAAAACTTCCAAATAGGGCCACAATGTACAGCCACAACCGATAGTGCCAGCAAAAACCTTATTTTACCCATCGGGATGCTTTATCAAGTACATGCTATATGAATTTAGCCTGAAAGTATGTAATTTTTAAGAAAGGGCACAAAAAAAGCCCATCGGCTTTCGAGGGCTTATATATGATCTATGTGGCGAATTATTCCACCGTTACCGATTTTGCCAAATTCCTGGGCTGGTCCACATTACAGCCACGCATTACGGCAATATGGTAGGCCAATAATTGCAATGGTATAGTAGCCAGCAACGGCACAAAGGCCTCGCCGGTTAGCGGTATCTCAATTACATACTCTGCCATTTCCTTAACGTCGGTATCGCCCTCAGATACGATGGCAATTACATGCCCGCCGCGCGCCTTTACCTCCTGTATATTGCTTACTACCTTTTCGTACGACGAGTTTTTAGTGGCAATAAATATCACCGGCATATCGGCATCTATCAACGCTATAGGGCCGTGTTTCATTTCCGCTGCGGGGTAACCCTCCGCGTGGATATATGATATCTCCTTAAGCTTCAAAGCGCCCTCCAGCGCCACCGGAAATGAACTCCCCCTGCCCAGGAAAAGGCAGTTTGGCGAATCTTTAAAACGCTCGGCTATTAGTTTTACCTGATCGTTTGTTTTTAGTGCACGGGTAACCAGGTCAGGTATCTCGTTCAGTTCGGTTAGGTACTCTACCAATTTACCCTGGGTTATAGTACCGCGTTGTTGCGCAATGTAAAACGCTATCAGCGTTAAAACGGTAACCTGTGCGGTGAATGCCTTGGTCGACGCCACACCTATTTCTGGGCCGGCGTGGGTATAAACGCCCGCATGCGTTAACCGTGGGATAGAGGCCCCAACCACATTACAAATACCAAATATGGTGGCGCCGCGTTCTTTGGCCAACTCTATGGCTGCCATGGTATCAGCTGTTTCGCCCGATTGCGATATGGCTATTACCAAATCCTTTGAGGTGATGATTGGATTGCGGTACCTAAATTCGGATGCATACTCCACCTCAACAGGCACACGGGCATATTCCTCTATCAGGTACTCGCCAACCAGCCCTGCATGCCACGATGTACCGCAGGCTACTATAATAATGCGGTCGATATTCTTAAGCTTCTCTACATACTCTTTAATACCGCCCAACTGCACCAAACCTTTGGTGGGGTATATACGCCCGCGCAGGCAATCGCGGATGGAACGCGGCTGCTCATAAATTTCCTTCATCATAAAGTGGTCGTAGCCGCCTTTTTCCAGCATTTCCAGCTTTAATGAAAGTTCCTGTATGTACGGGGTTTGTATCGTATTGTCGATATTCTTTATCAGCAGGCCATCCCGTTTGATGTAAGCTATCTCGTTATCATTTAAATAAATTACGTTTTTGGTGTACTCTACAATAGGCGTAGCGTCTGACGCTATAAAATATTCGCCTTTGCCTACGCCAATTACCATAGGGCTGCCTTTTCGCGCAGCAAAAAGCTCATCGGGGTAGTCGGCGCTCATAATTACAATTGCATACGCCCCTACCACGCGGTTAAGTGCAAGCCGTACAGATTCGTGCAGATCAAGCCCGGTTGTTTTTTGGATATCTTCTACCAGGTGAATCAGTACTTCCGTGTCCGTATCGCTTTTAAAAATGTGGCCTTTTGCTGTAAGCGCTTCTTTCAGCACTACGTAGTTTTCGATAATACCGTTATGGATAATAGTAAGCTTGCGGTCTCCGGATGAATGGGGATGCGAGTTTCGGTCGCTTGGTACGCCGTGGGTTGCCCACCTAGTGTGCCCCATACCGGAGGTTGCGGTGAGTGTTAACCCCTTTACAAAATTTTCCAGGTCGCTAACCTTGCCTGCTTTTTTATAAACTTTTAGCCCTTTATCGGCCAAAGCAATACCGGCACTGTCGTATCCGCGGTACTCTAACCGGTGCAAGCCTTTTATAATAATAGGATATGCGTCCCTGTAACCTATATAACCAACTATACCGCACATATTTTTTAGTTTAGATGTTTAGCTGTAAAAATAGCCTTAATACAGCAAAATCAATGTTTGTTATTAATAAACATTGATTTTGCCGGTTATGTTGTGCAAGGTTATTTATTTATCTTGGTGTAGATAATGTTAAGCTTTACGCGGTAAGGTGAGTTTTTTCCCGCAAAAATGGTGCGCTCTGCATACGATGCCGTTGGAGAAATATTGATAAGGTTAGCCGTCGCCGGGTCAACCGGTGCAATATAGGTGCCATAATCAACAGTTTTACCCCT
Source organism: uncultured Mucilaginibacter sp. (assembly GCF_946481715.1). Next base: position 32,661 of record NZ_CAMLOV010000015.1, read on the forward strand.
AATAAGGTCTTGTATATAGGCTGTTACCAGAAAATGGTACTCTGCATTTGCCCGGTTGTAAAAGCCGCTAAAGAACAATGGCCCGTTAACCCCGCGCGGGTCGCTTGTTGATGCATCCTGTATCCTTACGCGCTGCTTGGCAATATCAAGCTGGTACATTGTTAACCTATCCAGTGCACGGTACGGTACGGTTGTTCCCGGCAGTGTTTTAATAATTAATTCGGCCCGGTTAATAATAACGTCGTTACCTAATGCAGCAAATGTATTTTTTATGTTAGGAAACTCTACTTTTGCACGTAAACTTCCAAGGCCTTGCATGTACACAAGCCCATCTGTAGATGTTTTATTTAAGGCTGCCTGCACCTTAGCGCTGTAAGTATGATTTATAGACGCCATGTGCGTACCAGAAGGAACCGGCAATGATACCATACCTGTATCTGTAGTAGTGTTGACCGCTTTATAATAAATGTCGATCCGGGTAGAATCCATCGCAAACATTATATTGCCCCCGGGGCCAGTTGTGCCAGCCTTATCAAGGTTTATGTACAGCCCTTTTATAGCATTTTGAAAAGCCAGCGTTGACGAGCGGCTGGTGGATGGCGCATCGAAAAAGTAGGTTCTGAGAAAAGCTTCGCTGATAGGGATACGCAACTGTGGGGTAACCTTCTTCAGCGTATCGGCACCACCGTCTACAATAACTTTTATCTGCAAGGTATCATGAGGGCGGGCGGTAAACGTTTTTGTACCCAATAAGGCTGGTTTGTAACTCCATTGCTTATTGTTGAAATAAGTGGTTGATAAGTACTTTTCGTTCAATTGGTGAACATCGATTTTAAACTTAGAAGTAAGCGAATCGCCATAAAACCCGTTAGGCGAGTAAGGCATAACCAGTACCGCCGAGTCGATACTGATCGAACCCTCCGGCAAAGTATAAGCTAAACCATCGGGCAACGTAAGTGCCGCTGCAATGTTAGATTCGGTCTCCCCCAACTCAGGGTCTTTAAAATAAGAGAGCGGTGTCCTCGAAAGCCCTGAGGTTACAACGGTATCTTCTAAAACATTGGTTACCGTTAAGTTAGTATCGGCAAATATAGTCCCGTTCAGCTGGTTGGCCTCATCAACTCCTAAACCTATCCCGTCCTGGTTCTTACAGCTGTTCAAAATAAAAAGACTTATTAACAGGGTTAATAAGCCTAATTTGTAAAATTTCATATATAGTTTTAAAGCTTATGCAACATGCACCAATTCGTCGTTGGTGATTTCGTCGTAAAAATTGTAATAATTTTCGTAATCTGCAGTGGAAACGTATTCTAATACCGATTTATTGCTGTTTTTAACATTATTTAACACATCTTCATCGATATTCTCGCTGGCCAATACTATACCGTCGCTGTATTGTATAGCACCTGCATACAAGGCAGAATTGGTGCCCTCTTTGTAAACTTCGGTATGGGCCTCCGTCATATCGCCCATAACTGCCTTACGCGCAAAATCAGCATCCATCTTATCGGTAAACTCGTTTTCGTAAACCGAGTAAACCACTTTTGAGTTTTTAAAGGTGGGGTCGTCTTTGTAGGTTGTTTTTAAATAAGCCGGCACCAAAGCGCTCAGCCAACCATGGCAGTGGATAACATCCGGCGCCCAGCCAAGTTTCTTAACAGTTTCTAATGCACCCTTGCAAAAGAAGATCATACGCTCGTCGTTATCGGCATAAAACTTGCCGTCTTTATCGGCAAATACCTGCTTACGCTGAAAATATTCTTCGTTATCTAAAAAGTAAACCTGCATGCGTGCGGCCGGGATAGATGCTACTTTAATGATCAGTGGGTTATCATTATCGTTAATAATAATATTCATCCCTGATAAACGGATAACCTCGTGCAAGCGGTTCCTGCGCTCATTGATATTCCCGAAACGCGGCATCAGAATGCGTATTTCGTACCCTTTTTCCTGCATGGCTTGCGGAAGCTGGCGTGTTATTTCGGCAATTTTTGTGAGTTCGAGGAAAGGAGACATTTCATGAGTTATGAACAAAAGCTTAGATTTACCCATCACTAAATCAGAATTTAAAATGTAAAGAAGTCAAAAAATTTGAGTTTGCAAATATAAGCATTATTATATCAACTGGCAACCAATAATGCAAGCCAATTTGGTAATTTTTAATCTATTGTACACCTTTGCCAAATTTCCCCAACCAATCCGGCATTGAAAATATTTACCACCCGAAGCGAAATTCAACAGTATTTAGCGGCATTAGCCAACAAAACAATTGGTTTTGTGCCCACTATGGGCGCATTGCACCGTGGCCACATTTCGCTTATAGAGCAAGCCAAGGCCGGCAATGATGTTGTTGTTTGCAGTATTTTTGTAAACCCCACTCAGTTTACCGACGCTAAAGACCTGGAAAATTACCCCCGCCCCATTGAAGCAGATATTGCTAAGCTTGAGGCGGCAGGCTGCGATATTTTGTTTAATCCCGGGGTAAAAGAAATATATGATGGCGATGAGCATTGGCATTTAAACATCGGCCAACTGGAGTTTTTATTAGAGGGCGAGTTTCGCCCGGGGCACTACCAGGGCGTAACCCAGGTGGTTTATAAATTGCTTGATATTGTAAAGCCAACAAACCTGTATATGGGCCAGAAGGACTACCAGCAGTTTTTGGTGGTAAGTAAAATGGTGGCCATGTTAAACATCCCTGTTAATATGGTAATGTGCCCTATAGCGCGCGAAACTGACGGGCTGGCCATGAGTTCACGCAATATCCATTTATCTGCCCACGACCGGCAACATGCGCTGATCCTATCTAAAACATTAAGCTGGCTGGTGGCTAATTTCGACAGCAAAAAAATCTTTCAACTTGAGCAGGACGCCATGGCCATGCTGCAGGCCGAGCCCGGCGTAGAACCCGAGTATATTGAACTGGCCGACGGACAAACGCTGTTGCCAGCCGAAGAAGGATCGAAAAGTATTGTGGCGCTTACTGCGGCTAAAGTTGGTAAAACCCGACTGATAGACAATATGATAGTTCATCGTTCATAATTGGATGGTTCATAGCAGATGGCTCACAGCGCGTAGTTGGTAAATTATAACCCTTTAAAAACTGCCTTTATGACAGCCGTTTCGGAAGATACTATGAACTATCATCTATAAACTGTGAACTAAAAAATACTCGTATCTTTGCACCGTCATTTTTAAACCGTGCCGTTATAGGAAATGCTATATTGGTAAGATTATTGAAGGATGGCCTGTAATTATGATTATCGAGATCTTAAAATCAAAGCTACACCGCGTTAAAGTAACCCAGGCCGAACTGAATTACGTTGGCAGCATTACTATAGACGAGGATTTAATTGAAGCAGCCAACATTATCCCCAACGAAAAGGTACAGATTGTAAACAATAACAACGGTGCCCGCTTTGAAACTTACGTTATAAAAGGCGAACGTGGCAGTGGTACTGTATGCCTTAATGGCGCAACTGCCCGGCTTGCACAGGTGGGCGATATCATCATCATCATGAGCTATGCCTACATGGAAGCCGAAGAGGCACGCGGTTATGAACCCATCCTTATTTTCCCTGATAACAATAACAAATTAATTAAATAAGCTTTCCCGTTATTTTGTAGGGTCGGCAGTTATGCCCAGCACTACCCTTAGGCTGGCATCAATAGCACTTTTATTGCGCAATTGGTAAACCATTTTTATGCGCACGCTTTTCTCGCGCACCAGTTCATCCAAAAAGTGGGTATTATCAATATCTAAAACAATATTATTGCCGCTGTTTGCGCCAATATCCGTACGCGACGCAACCAACACTTCACCTTCGCCATTTGCTTTTGCCATATATATTTTAGCAGACACCAGGTTGCCGATATTAAAATCCGACGGGATAGTGGCCACCATTTTAGCCGACGTGATGTGCACATCGCTTATGCGGCTGCCGTTGTTGCCGTTTTTCGCAAAATTCTGGTCGAAACTGGTGCCCTGGCTTACCGCCGTTAAGGTTGTACCCGTAGCAGAAGATGCCGGTATCACCAGCGTTGCGGTATAAGGGAAACTTGATTTGATGATGGATTGCATAGTGCCGCAGCTTGCGCAGATAAATACGCACAGGGCAAATAAGGTCAATTTTTTTTTCATAGCCTGGGGATGGGTAATAGTATGTATTATTACGTTATAAACGCAAATTAGTTTTACGCAATAGTTAGCTTGCAAATAGCCCTATAACATCATGGAAGCCAACAGCCTTATACAAACGCTTAACAGTATTACCATATTATCGCCGGCCATACAGCAGGAAATAAAACTGCACTTAGTTGAAGAGCGCTTTAGCAGGAAATCCGTTATACTAAAAGCCGGCCAGGTATCTCAGCGCATCTATTTTATAAAAGAAGGGTTTATACGGGCCTTCTATCAAAAAAATGGCAGCGATTATACCAGCTGGTTTATGGGGCAGGGCGATATCATCGTATCGGTATACAGTTTCTTCTCCAGGAAGCCGTCGTTTGAGAATATCCAGGTTTTAGAGAATAGCATACTGCAATCCATCAATTGGGATCAGTTGCAGCAGCTATACAAAACCTTCCCCGAGTTTAATCTTACAGGGCGGCTCATTACCGAGCAATACTACATAAAAAGCGAAGAGCGGTCCATCGCCCTGCAAACGCTAACCGCAAAGCAGCGCTACGATGCCCTGCTGCTGGCCTACCCGGGCATTTTGCAAAAAGCCACCTTAGGGCAAATTGCCAGCTACCTCAGCATTAAGCAAGAAACGCTTAGCAGGATAAGGGCAAAAGTTTAGCGGCTCTGTTTTTTTGACTTTAGTCAAAACTTATCAGCCGCCTTTGCATCGAGATTTGATAAAAAAACAAATCATATGCTTACTGTAATTTTGACCTGCTTCGCTATCTGTTTCCTGATAGAAAAAATCATCCCCGGCTGGAAATTGCCCGCCGTACCCACTTGGACCATCCGCGTACTGGCCATTAACTTTGCGCAATTACTTATTGTTGTGGTCGCCGGTTTCAGCTGGGAAAAATGGCTCTCCGCTTATTCGCTGTTCAACCTGTCAAACCATTTACCCAACTGGCTTGGTGGTATTATTGCTTATTTTATAGCCACATTTATTTTTTACTGGTGGCACCGCTGGCGCCACGAAAGCGATTTTTTGTGGACACGCTTTCACCAGATCCATCATAGCGCCCAGCGCATAGAGGTAATCACCTCCTTTTACAAACATCCCTTAGAGATGCTGGTAAACTCCATTATCGGCAGCTTGCTGGTGTATACCTTGCTGGGCTTAAATCCCGAAGCCGGTGCCATTTACACCCTCTGCACCGCACTGGGCGAGTTTTTTTACCACACCAACATAAAAACCCCAAAATGGGTAGGCTATATATTTCAACGGCCCGAGATGCACCGCATCCACCACGAATACGAAAAACACACCAGTAACTACGGAGACATTGTTTGGTGGGATATGCTTTTTGGCACTTACGCTAACCCTAAAGAGTTTACAACATCCTGCGGTTTTGATACCGAAAAAGAACTGCGCCTTGCCGAAATGTTGCAGTTTAAGGATGTGCATAAAGAGTAAGCGTGGTTATTCGCTATTTTCTGCTTAACCTCACAGCGGCAATGAAATTTGAAATTGTGGCTGTGGGGCGGGCGTTAAGGCTAGTTTAACGGCAAATTAACCTCGCGAAGGCTTACAAAGAGGCACAACATATTAATTCTAAAAAAAAGATTAAAATGTTTCGACAAAGCGTATCTTTGCACCCCGACGCTGAAGTCGGGATTTCTCGCTTTCAGCGCATAGGAAAAATCGTTATCATATTGATATACTTTGACTTCTTACACTTAGAACTTTTTAATTAAAAAAAGCCCTATGCCCAAAGATACCTCCATCAAATCCGTCCTGATCATCGGCTCCGGCCCTATTATTATTGGCCAGGCATGCGAATTTGATTACGCCGGCTCGCAAGCCGCCCTTTCGCTAAAAGAAGAAGGAATTACCGTATCCATCATCAACAGCAACCCCGCCACCATCATGACGGATAAGGTTATTGCTGATCATGTTTACCTTTTACCCCTCGAGCCTGAAAGCATTGAGAAAATACTACAAGAGCAAAAAATAGACGCAGTACTGCCTACAATGGGCGGGCAAACCGCGCTTAACCTTTGTATAAGCGTTGCTGAGCTTGGCATTTGGGAAAAATACGGTGTTAAAATTGTTGGCGTTGATTTAGCCGCGATAGAGAAAACCGAAAACCGCGAGGCATTCCGCCAGTTAATGGTGGATATTGGCGTTGGGGTGGCAACTTCGAAAATTGCCAACTCTTTCTTAGAAGGTAAAGAAGCCGCACAGGAAATAGGTTACCCGCTGGTTATACGCCCAAGCTATACGCTGGGTGGTAAAGGCGCAGGCTTTGTACACAAAAAAGAAGATTTCGACGCTGCGCTAAGCCGTGGCCTGCAAGCATCGCCAACCCACGAAGTATTGGTGGAGCAGGCTGTGTTAGGCTGGAAAGAATACGAGTTAGAGTTGCTACGCGATAATAACGACAACGTCATCATCATTTGCTCTATCGAGAACTTCGACCCGATGGGTATCCATACCGGCGACTCGATAACCGTGGCCCCGGCCATGACGCTGAGCGACCGCTGCTACCAAAGCATGCGCAACCAGGCCATCAAAATGATGCGCGCTATTGGCAATTTCGCCGGCGGATGTAACGTACAATTCTCGGTAAACCCGGCTGATGAAAGTATCATCGCTATCGAGATCAACCCGCGTGTATCGCGTTCATCTGCACTGGCATCAAAAGCAACCGGTTACCCAATTGCCAAAATAGCTGCAAAGCTGGCCATAGGTTACAACCTGGATGAGATAGAAAACCAGATCACCAAAACAACGTCTGCATACTTTGAGCCAACGCTTGATTATGTTATTGTAAAGATCCCGCGCTGGAACTTTGATAAATTTAAAGGCGCTAACCGCGAACTTGGCCTTACCATGAAATCGGTAGGCGAGGTTATGGGTATAGGCCGCAGTTTTATAGAGGCTTTACAGAAGGCTTGCCAAAGTTTAGAAATTGGCCGCGCCGGCCTTGGTGCCGACGGCCGCCAAAGCCGCAACCTCGAAGAAATTATGCACAGCCTGGAGCATCCCAGCTGGGACAGGCTTTTCCACATCTATGATGCCATGAGCCTGGGCGTACCTGTCGAGTCTATCCGCAAGGCAACTAAAATAGACCGCTGGTTTCTGAACCAGATACAGGATGTGGTGAATATGGAGAACGAGCTTCGTCGTTATTCATTAAACAACATCCCCGAGGATTTCTTCTTCACTTTAAAACAGAAGGGCTTTTCGGATACACAGATCGCTTACATTTTAGGAAACGTTACCGAAGAGGACGTTTACCAGCGCCGCAAAGCGTTAAACATCCGCCGGGTTTATAAAATGGTAGATACTTGCGCAGCCGAGTTTGCCGCCAAAACACCATACTACTACTCAACCTACGAGGGAGAGAACGAATCCATCGTATCAGATAAAAAGAAGATCATCGTATTAGGCTCGGGCCCTAACCGTATTGGCCAGGGTATCGAATTTGATTACAGCTGCGTACACGGCTTGCTTGCCGCCAAGGAAAGCGGTTTTGAGGCTATCATGATCAACTGTAACCCGGAAACGGTTTCAACCGATTTTAACATGGCCGATAAGCTATACTTTGAGCCGGTTTACTGGGAGCACGTGCGCGAAATTATCGAACTGGAAAAACCACACGGCGTTATTGTACAACTTGGCGGGCAAACCGCTTTAAAGATGGCCGAAAAACTTCATCAGCATGGCATTAAAATTATAGGTACATCCTTCAACGATATGGATATCGCCGAAGACCGTGGCCGTTTTTCTGATTTGCTGAAAGAACTTGATATCCCTTACCCAAAATATGGCGTTGCCGAAAGTGCCGAAGAAGCATTAGCCGTAGCGCACGAAGTGGGTTACCCGGTACTTGTGCGCCCAAGCTATGTATTAGGCGGGCAAGGTATGAGTATTGTGATAAACGACGACGATCTGGAGAAAGCGGTAGTAAACCTGCTGAAAAACCTGCCGGGCAACCGCGTACTGATCGACCACTTCCTGGATCGTGCTGCGGAAACCGAATCGGATTCTATCCATGATGGAGACGACGTGCATATCATAGGCATGATGGAACACATAGAGCCTGCGGGTATACACTCCGGCGATTCATTTGCCGTATTGCCACCGTTCGATTTAAGCGACAGCGTAATAGAGCAAATGGAACAATACACCGAAAAAATAGCCCGCGCCCTTAATGTTCGTGGCTTGCTGAACATCCAGTTTGCGGTGAAGAATGATAAAGTGTTTGTGATAGAGGCCAACCCGCGTGCATCACGCACGGTGCCTTTCATTGCAAAAGCTTACGACGTGCCTTACATCAACATCGCTGCTAAAGTGATGCTGGAAGTTAATAAACTGAAAGATTTCACCATCGAGCGTAAGCTATGGGGCTACGCCATTAAAGAGCCTATATTCTCTTTCGATAAATTCCCCGAGGTAAACAAGGAGTTAGGGCCCGAAATGAAATCAACCGGCGAAGCGATCAGGTTTATCCCGAACTTGCAGGACCCGTATTTCAGGCACCTTTACAAAGAAAAATCAATGTACTTGAGTAAATAATTGAAATTCATTTTGCGAATTTCAAAATAATTAGGTTTATTGCGTGCAATTAATGCAATAAACAAAGGTTTAATTTAGCTATATCGTATTGAAACTGAGCATAAAAAGTGCCACCCCCGCGGCGTTTAATTTAAACAATGTTGATCCTGACGACATCAGCGACGTATTGGTTAAGATAGAAAAGTCGTTTGACATTACCCTTGGCAACGACGATTTAAAAGACACAAAAACCTTCGGCGCTTTATGCGATGTGGTTGTTGCCAAAGTAAAACACGCACATGCAGATAGCTGCACCACTCAGCAAGCTTTTTATAAACTGCGCAACGCCATCAACGCCCGCAACCCCGAAGAAAAATACCTGGTAAAACCACAAACCAAACTCTGCGAACTGTTCCCGCGCGATAACCGCATAGAGGTTGTGGCAGATATTGAGGCAGAGCTGGGTTTCCATATGAACCTGCTGCAACCAAAATCATGGATAGTTTGGGCCTTCGGATTAATGCTGGTTGCTGCTATAGGTTTGTTTTGGGTAAATACAACCATCGCCACAATTGGCTTAATTGCTTCTATTGCCGGGCTTAGGCTCGCCGGCCGTTTTGGCAAAGAGCTGAAAGTAAAAACCATTGGCGACCTGGCCGAGAAAATTGCCCGCGAGCATTACCTGAAATGCCGCCGCGATGCATCAACCGTAAACCGTGCAGAAGTAGTGCAAAAAGTAAAAGAACTATTTGCAGAATCTTTCCACCTGGAAATGTCGGTTTTAACCAAAGAAGCAAAGCTCGCGTAAGTAACGCCCGCGATAAATACACCGATAGCGATGGATATAAATCTATCGCTATTTTAGTTTATTGCAGAAAACTAAATAGCGCCTGCTAACTGCAAACCGTCCACTGCAAACTGGCTTACTCATCCACCATCAAACCTCTCACCTCAAACGTAAGCCGTTGCTTAGGGTTGGTTTTAACCTGGTGTTGTTTAGCCCCCGCAACCGTATCTCCTGCAAAGTGCTGCATATCATCCGCAATAAATTGCTTTTGGGCAACGCCTTCTATAATAACAATGCGCCCGCGCAAGGCTTTTGGTAGATCAATATTGTAATTCTTAAAATGGGCGGCTATGATTTTCCCCTTGCCGGCTTCCATCTCAAACCACCCGCCCCGCGATTTGGTAACCCGGATGATTCTACCGCTTATTGCTGTAGTTACCCGGGTTTTTTTGCCCATGGTAGCCTCTATCTGGCTTGCGGCTATAGGCCCAATTCCGGCTGGTTTTATCCCGAAAACCATCCCATGCGGCAATGGTGGTGGCTTTTGTGCAAAGCAAAGCATGGCTGTAAACAGCCCCATTAAAATAAAAATGCCTTTAACTATCCGCATAGTGGCTTAACATCCGTTATGGTTGTAAGTTTGACTCCAGGCCGGCCGGTTGGTTTATTTTTCAACAGCCATCCCAGCTATCGGCCTATTTAAAGATATTTGCACAAATGTTATTAGCACGTTACCAGCACGAATTTATTGAAGCAGGATGCGACGAAGCAGGCCGCGGATGCCTTGCCGGCCCGGTGTTTGCCGCTGCGGTTATCCTGCCCGATGATTTCGACCATCACCTGCTCAATGATTCCAAACAGCTCAGCGAAGAGGTGCGCTATCAGCTCCGTATCGAAATAGAACAAAAAGCGGTGGCACATGCTGTTGCCTGGTGCGACAACCTGGAGATAGACCAGATCAATATCCTTAATGCTTCCTTTTTGGCTATGCATCGTGCTATTGAAAAATTGCATTTGGTTCCGCAGTTTTTAATTATAGATGGCAACCGCTTTAATAAATACGGCACTACGCCTCATGCCTGCATAGTAGAAGGCGATGGCAAATACTTCAGCATAGCTGCGGCATCTATCCTCGCCAAAACCTACCGCGACGATTATATGAAGCAAATTGCAGCCGAGCACCCCGAATACAATTGGCACAGCAACAAAGGTTACCCCACCACCAGCCACCGCAAAACGGTGATGGAACTGGGCCATACGCCATACCATCGTAAAACTTTCCGAGTTACCGACCCGCAACTGAGTATTTTTTAGGTTTTGCATTGCCAAACCGTGCAAGGTTTGATAAATTAGCGAAACCAATTATTTGCCCGCTTTGAGGATACTTATTTTAACCCACCGTGTACCATTTCCGCAGAATGGAGGCTACCCCATTGTGGTAGGCAATACCATAAAGGGTTTGGTAAAACACGGGCACCAGGTTTCCCTGTTTAGCCTCAACGTAAAAAAGCATACCGACAAGATCTATGAGCGCGACGAACTGCTGGGTAAGATAACCTACACCGAGTACGATATCGATACGCGCATTTCCCTGGTAGAATTTGTTAGCAACCTGTTTACCAACAACCCTTATAATATTGATAAGTACTACGATGCGGAATTTGAAAAACTGCTGGTACAGAATTTAAAAGATAACGCCTACGACATTATTCAACTGGAAGGGCTTTTTGTAGTACCTTACTTAAGCGCTATACGCAAAAGCACCAGGGCAAAAGTGATTTACAGGGCACATAATATAGAGCACCAGGTATGGCGGCGGCTTGCCCAGCAAAAAGGCGACCCTTTTAAAAAGTGGTACCTAAACCTGCTTGCCCGCCGTGTAAAATCTTACGAACTGGAACTGCTGAACAAGTTTGACGGTATAGCGGTGTTTACCGGGCAGGATAAAATTTCCATGCAATCTTTCGGCACAAAAATACCGCTCGAGGTATTACCCATCGGCGTAGATTTGGATATGTACCGCCCCGACACGGCGAAAACCGAATGCCCCAGCCTTTTCTTTTTAGGCTCGCTTGATTGGTTGCCCAACCGTGAGGGGATAGAGTGGTTTATAGAGAACTTTTTAAAAGACATCCTCGACGGTGCCTTAAAGGTTAAGTTTTACGTGGCGGGCAATGCCATCCCCGAAGAGTTTGACGAATATGAGGTGCCCGGCAAAGTATTTATACAGGGCGAAGTGGATGATGCGCTGGAGTTTATCAACAGCAAATCCATTATGATAGTGCCCCTGCTAAGCGGCGGCGGTATGCGGGTAAAAATTGTTGAGGGAATGGCCATGCAGAAGTGCATTATCTCTACCTCCATCGGCGCGGAAGGGATTAATTTTGTAGATGGAGAAAGCATCCTCATTGCCAATAACACCGATGAATTTTATACGGCCCTGCAAAGATGCATTGCCGACGACGATTACTGCCGCAACGTAGGGCAAAAAGCCAGAGAATTGATAGAGCAGCAGCACGATGTTAATAAGGTTACGGAACGCCTGGTAGACTTTTACCTATCCATCATCTAAACCACCGCAATTAAACCTATTTTACTACTTTTGCCCCGAGAATAAATAACCATGAAAAACACAGCTTTAACTGACGTACATACCAAACTCGGCGCTAAAATGGTGCCCTTTGCGGGCTATAACATGCCGGTACAATACACAGGCATTAATGCCGAACACGAAACCGTACGCAAAGGCGTTGGCGTATTCGACGTAAGCCACATGGGCGAATTTATTTTAAAAGGCGAGAATGCGCTTGCCCTGATCCAAAAAGTTACCAGCAACGATGCCTCAAAACTATACGATGGCAAAGTGCAATACTCCTGCCTGCCTAACGAAGATGGCGGCATTGTAGATGACCTGCTGGTTTATCGCATAGACGAGAAAACATACATGCTGGTGGTTAATGCCTCCAACATCGAAAAAGACTGGAACTGGATCTCTAAATACAATACCGATGGCGTAGAGATGAAAGACATCAGCGACCGCACATCGCTCTTAGCTATCCAAGGGCCCAAAGCTGCCGAGGCGCTGCAAAGCCTAACCGATATCGACCTGGCTTCGATGGAGTACTATACCTTTAAAAAAGGCACATTTGCCGGTATTAACAATGTGGTGGTATCTGCCACCGGCTATACCGGCGCGGGCGGTTTCGAGATCTATTTTGATAACGAACATGCCGGTTTTATTTGGGATGCTGTATTTAAGGCTGGCGAACCATTCGGTATAAAACCCATTGGGTTAGCCGCCCGGGATACCCTGCGTTTAGAAATGGGTTTCTGTTTATACGGTAACGACATTGATGATACAACATCGCCACTGGAAGCTGGCTTAGGCTGGGTGACCAAATTCAACAAGGAGTTTACCAATTCCGAAGCATTGCAGGCGCAAAAACAAGCGGGCGTAGGCAAAAAGCTGATTGGCTTTGAAATGATAGACCGCGGTATCCCCCGCCACGATTATGCCATTGTAGATGCCGATGGCAACAACATAGGCCGTGTAACATCGGGCACGCAATCGCCATCGCTGCAAAAAGCAATAGGTTTGGGTTATGTTAAAAACGAATTCGCCAAAGAAGGCAGCGAGATCTTCATCAGCATCCGCGATAACAAAGTAAAAGCAAAGGTGGTAAAGCCGCCGTTTTATAAGTAATGGGCGAAGCCCGTCATTGAATCATTGGGTCATTAAGTCATTGGTAGACGTCGTTTAGCCAATGGGGTCGTTATAAGAAAATGACTCAATGACCTAATGACCCAATGACAACGAAGTGAATGACTCAATGACACGTAATTTAGACGTTTGCCTTACCCCCGCGCTTATCCCGCTTTATAATGTAAAAGATTATATCGTAGTGGTTATCGATATTTTCCGTGCTACATCCTCTATTTGTTACGGTATTGAAAATGGGGCGGAGGCCATTATCCCGGTATCCGAAGTGGAGGAATGTGCCGCTTATCGCGAAAAAGGGCTGGCCTATCTGCTTGCTGCCGAGCGTGATGGCAAAGTAGTGGACGGTTTTGATTTTGGAAACTCTCCATTTTCTTACACGCCCGAGAAAGTGTCGGGCAAAACTGTGGTGCTGACTACTACAAACGGCACCCACGCGCTGCATTTATCGCGCAGCGCAAAACGTATCGTTATCGGTTCCTTCCTCAACCTTACCGCCCTTTGCAACTGGCTGAAAACGCAGCACGAGAGCATCCTGCTGGTTTGCGCCGGTTGGAAGAACAATTTTAACCTGGAGGATACGCTCTTCGCCGGTGCTGTAATTGAACAGTTAAAAAACGAAGGGTATGTGTTAGATGACCCATCCATCGCCGCTAACGACCTTTTCCAATTAGGCAAAAACGATATCCCACAATACCTCAGCAAAACATCGCACGGCGAACGGCTTAAAAAGCTCGGCATCGAAAAAGACATCGCCTTTTGCCTGCAGGTAGATATTACTACCGCCATCCCCGTTTTAGATGGCGATAGGTTGGTGAAATTGAGCTAAGCCGCCCTTGCGACCCGTACCCGCCTGCGCCATTTCTTTATCAACACATATAACCCTGCTACAATTAACCAAAATGGCCAAAGGGATAACACCGTAAAGAAAAACCCCTGCAAGGTATCTAAGCCGCTTCCCAATGCACTCCAAATTTTATAACCGAAACCAACGCTGGTTTCAACCTGTGACGGGCGCTCTGTATAAAATTTGATGGTAAGCGAGCTGTAAGCCACTTGTTTATTCAGGTAATTTAGTTGCCCCTGCGACGATTCGATATCAGCGCGGATATTGGCGAGCTTATTCTCTATTTCCAGCATCTCCGAGATTTTTGAGGCGCGCTTTAGCAGCTCCAGGTAACGCCCTTCTAATATTTTTTTATTATCGAGACGGGTTTTGGTATCGATATATTCAGTGGTAACATCGCGGATGCTGATGTTCTTACTGTCGATTTTTGTAGCGGTGACTGATACGGAGCTTAAAAAAGTATCGAAGTTATTAGCGGGGATTTTGATATCCAGCGTATATTCTTTTCGCCCATAGCCGCCATCATCGTTTTCCTGGTCCGATTCTATATAACCGTTCAGTTTTTTGAGGGAGGAAATTATTTGCTGCCGGGTGGCTTTAACATCCGTTGTTTCGAAACTGATATCACCTTCTTTAATTATTTTTTTGGAAATATCTGTAGAGGACTTTTGTTCCACAACTTGTTTTACATCGGCATTGCCCACCGGTTCGTCTATAACGACATCAGCTGACGCATCGCCAATTGCTTCTTTTTCCACTACCTCATTGTCAGGTTTTGCAACGGGTGGAGGGAAGCTAACTGCAGATACCTTGAGGGCTTCGCCTTTGTAATGAGAACTGTTGTTACAGGCTGAAAAGGTAATCAGCAACAGCAAAATAATAAGATAGGTTTTCATAATAACGGGTTTTGGTTTATCTTCCAAACGCCAGCTTCATTATTATATTGCGTTATATAAACTTAAAACAAAATATAATTCTGTTTTAAGTTTATATAAGATATTTTATATCGATTTATACTACTTCAGCTTCTCATTATTCCGATGCCTGCCGGCATCGCGGATACTCTTTTTCTCCATGTTTTTCTCCAGTGCTTCGGTCAGGTTAATGCCCGTTTGGTTGGCCAGGCATATCAGCACAAAAAGCACATCGGCCATTTCATCAGCCAGGTTCACTTCGTTGTCTGATTTTTTGTAAGATTGTTCGCCGTATTGCCTCGCCATAATACGGGCAACCTCGCCAACCTCCTCCATTAAAATGGCAGTGTTGGTGAGTTCGTTAAAATAACGGATGCCGGTTGTTTTTATCCAGTTGTCAACGGCTTGTTGTGCCTCGTCTATCGTTATCGCCATCGCTTAATGGTTGTCTTTATCTTTTGTATCCATCACAATGGTTACAGGCCCATCGTTCAATAAATTTATCTTCATATCCGCACCAAAAATCCCTGTGGCTATTTTTTTGCCGGTTAGGGTTTCAAGCACGGCTATCATTTTCTCGTACATAGGTATGGCCTTGTCCGGCTTTGCCGCGCGGATAAAAGACGGGCGGTTACCTTTTTTGGTTTGGGCAAATAGGGTGAATTGCGAAATAAGCAATATGTCACCGTCAATATCGCTAAGCGCTTTATTCATCAAACCATTCTCATCGCCAAACACGCGCAAACCCGTAATTTTTTGTGCCAGCCATTGCAGGTCATCATCGGTGTCGGCATCTTCAATGCCAATCAAAACCAAAAACCCAAGCCCTATTTCCCCGGTGATGCTGCCATCAACCGTGCAGGATGCTTGTGTAACGCGTTGTATTACTGCCCGCATATTTATAATAGAATCAAGAAGTCAAGATACAAGAATCAAGACCTCGTTTGAATGAATATTTTTTGTCTTGGCTCTTGCCTCTAACCGTCTTGTCTCTCTTTAAGCCCTCGTATCGTTCCCGTTATAAATACTCAGGTAACTATCATAGCGGGATAGGGCAATATCGCCTTCCTCAATTGCTGCAAGCACGGCACAGCCCGGCTCGTTAATGTGCCTGCAATTGTTAAAACGGCATTGGTTCATCAGTTCGCGCATCTCGGGGAAGAAGTGGCCAAGCTCTTGTTTCTCGATATCGATAACGCCTAATTCGCGGATGCCCGGGGTATCTATAATGTACCCGCCTTGCGGCAATTCAAACATTTCGGCAAAGGTGGTGGTGTGCATACCTTTGTCGCTCCAGTCGGAGATCATGTGGGTTCGCAGGTCAAGGTTGGGTAGCAGGCGGTTTATTAAACTTGATTTACCTACGCCGGAGTGGCCCGAAAACAGCGTCACTTTATCCTTTAAAAGTTCCTGAACAGAATCGATATGCGTCCCCTCCAATGCCGAAACGGAGTAGCATTTGTAGCCAATGTTTTCGTAAACGGCCTGGTATTCTGATAGTATCTCCAGTCCCTCGTCGCTAAACAGGTCGAGTTTGTTGAATATTAAACAGGCAGTTATCCCATAAGCTTCGGCGGTAACCAAAAAGCGGTCGATAAACCCCAGCGAGGTCCGGGGCGATGCCAGGGTTACCACCAGCAGCGCCAGATCGAGATTGGCTGCAATGATCTGCGCCTGCTTGCTCAGGTTGATAGATTTACGGATGATGTAGTTTTTGCGCTGATGCAGGTTGGTTACCACGCCGGTTTCTTGCTCGGGCTCCATTTCAAAATCCACAATATCGCCAACCGCCAACGGGTTGGTAGTGGTGATCCCTTTGGTGCGGAATTTTCCCTTTATACGGCAATCTATAGTCTGTTCCCCGGCTTTCACCTGGTACCAGCTTCCGGTTGATTTTGTTACGAGCCCCTGCATACGGCCGCAATTTAGGAAAGATAAACAGGCTATTAAAAATAAAATGGCTTCGGCATTTGTTTATTAGAAAATAATCTACTTACTTTACCGACATTATATATGACAACTAACAGCACCATAATTACAACAATTATTACCACCGGGATAAAACTTGGAGGAAGATAATCGTATGGTGTAAACATAAAGACAAACCAAATGAAAGCCTTCCTCCGCAAAGAGGAAGGCTTTTTTATTTTTTATCGCAATAATGAAGGTACTAAAATTCGGAGGAACGTCCGTAGGAACGGTAAACAGCATCAAAACACTGCTGGATATTTTAAAAGAAGAGAACAATAACGGCAGTAAGCCCGTGGTGGTTTTATCGGCCATGAGCGGCATAACCAACCTGCTTGTTTCGATGGCAGAGGGCGCAGCGGCCGGCAAAGAGTTTACAGCAGAACTTGCCGAACTGGAACGCCGCCATTTTGAAGTGGTAAAGGCCTTGCTGGATATCCAGAATCAAAACCCGGCTTATACCCGCTTAAAGATCCACTTTAACCAGTTAGAGGAATTGCTGCAGGGCGTACTAACCCTAAGAGAACTTACCGCCAAAACCCGCGATACCATCCTGAGTTACGGCGAACGCTGCTCGGCTATGATGATTGCCAAGATCGCTGCGCAGCGTTTCCCGGAGGCTATGTTTGTAGATGCATCCGAACTGATAAAAACCGACAGCGCTTTTGGCAACGCCCGCGTTAATTTAGAATTAACCGACCGCCTGATACAAGGCTTTTATGCCGAAAACAGCGATAAGCTGCTTATTGTAACCGGTTTCATAGCCGGTAATGATGCCGGGCAAATAACCACCCTTGGCCGCGGCGGCAGCGATTATACCGCAGCCATCTTCGGCTCGGCACTTAATGCGCAGGAAATACAAATATGGACCGACGTGAACGGCATGATGACCGCCGACCCACGCATGGTAAAAAAGGCCTTCTCTTTAGAGGAACTTACCTATACCGAAGCGATGGAGCTTTCCTACTTTGGCGCCAAGGTAATTTACCCGCCAACCATGATACCGGCGTTTTTGAAAAAGATACCCATCGTCATCAAAAACACTTTTGAGCCGGAGTTTGCAGGCACGGTTATCCGTCACGACTGCAAATCATCTAACCAGCCAATCAAAGGCATATCCTCTATCAACAACATCAGCATCCTCAGCCTCGAAGGCAGCGGCATGGTGGGTAAATCGGGCTTTAGCGGCCGGTTGTTCTCGCTGTTGGCCAGGGAGCAGATCAATATCATCCTCATCACCCAGTCGTCATCAGAGCATAGCATCACCTTTGCCGTACAACCCACCGATGTAGGCAAAGCCCAGATGCTGATAGAACAAGAGTTTGAGCTGGAACTATTGGCCAATAAACTGGAGCCGCTTGTGGTGGAAAAAGGCCAGGCGATATTAGCAATCGTGGGCGAAAACATGAAGCAGACGCCAGGGGTAAGCGGCAAACTGTTCCACGCCCTTGGGCGTAATGGTATCAACGTGCGCGCAATTGCACAAGGCTCGTCGGAGTACAACATCTCGGTTATCATCTCCGCTACCGACCTGGCCAAGGCGCTTAATGCGGTGCATGATGCCTTCTTTATACAGCTCACCAAAACGCTCCATGCCTTTTGCCTGGGCACCGGCAACATAGGGACAACCTTATTTAAACAACTAAAGGAAAACACCGATTTTTTGCAGAAAAACAACGGAATACAGGTAAAAATTGCAGGCATAAGCAACACCCGCAAAATGGCATTCAACAGCGATGGTTTATCGCTGGATAGCTGGGAAGAAGCACTGCAGGATTCGCACCACGTAGCCGACCTGAAAACCTTCATCCACCATATGAAGGAAATGAACCTGCCCAATTGCGTGTTTATTGATAACACCGCAAGCCCCACGCCTATAGGTTTTTACGAGGAGATTTTTAAATCGAACATCTCCGTAGTTACCTGCAACAAAATAGGCAACTCGGCAAGCTATAGCCAATATAAAACCTTTAGGGATACCGCCCGCAGGCACGGGGTCGACTTCTTTTATGAAACCAACGTGGGTGCAGGGTTGCCTATTATCCGCACTTTAAAGGATCTGATGAGCAGCGGCGACAGGGTACAACGGATAGAGGCGATACTCTCGGGAACCATCTCTTTTATCTTTAATTACTTTAAAGGCAATGCCAACTTCCACGATGTAGTGAAAGAAGCACAGGAAAAAGGCTATACCGAGCCAGATCCGCGCGACGACCTCAGCGGCAAAGATTTTATGCGTAAAATGCTGATCCTGGCCCGCGACGCCGGTTACGAAATGGAAGCAAGCGATGTGCATATAGATGCCATATTGCCAAAAGCCTGCCTGGAAGCACAAACCGTTGAAGATTTTTATACAGCTTTAAAAAGCGAAGATGCTTTCTTTGCGAACCTGAAAGATACGGCCGAAAAGGGTAAAAAAGTACTGCGCTACATTGGTAAGCTGGAGAACGGCAAAGCCTCCATAACGCTGCAAATGGTTGATGAAGCGCATCCTTTCTATATGCTTAGCGGCAGCGATAACATCATCTCTTTCACTACCGACAGGTACAAAGAGCGCCCGTTGGTAATAAAAGGCCCCGGTGCAGGCGCCGAAGTAACCGCCGCCGGCGTATTTGCCGATTTGATAAATATAGGGGCGAATTAAGATACAAGAGTAAAGAATCAAGATACAAGAAAACAATACTTTAGCGCTCCGCTGGAGAAAGCAGTTATGAATAACGATATACAAGATTTAAAACAAGCCCCTGCAACAAAGCAAAAGCTATTAGATAGCGTCCAGGTCTTTGCACCGGCCACCGTTGCTAATGTTGTTTGCGGCTTTGATGTGCTTGGGTTTGCTGTAAACGAGCCGGGCGATGAGGTAATTATGCGGGTGACCAATAAACCCGGCATCACCATCAGCAAAATAACCGGCGATGACGGCCGGTTACCGCTTAACCCCGCCAAGAACACCGTGAGCGTAAGCGTACAGCACTACCTGCAAAGCGTAGGCCGTACAGATATTGGTTTGGATATAGAGTTGCACAAAAAAATGCCCATTGGCAGCGGGCTGGGTTCCAGTTCGGCAAGTACAGTTGCGGGTTTATTTGCCATCAAAACCTTGTTGGGCGATGACACGGACGCGGCAACACTGTTGCCTTTTGCTATGAAGGGCGAGGAAATGGCTTGCGGGCATGGGCATGCGGACAACGTTGCACCGGCATTATTAGGTGGTTTTGTATTGATACGCAGTTATGAACCATTGGATGTGGTGCGTTTACCGCATCCAGCCGGTTTATGGTGCGCCATTGTTTTCCCCGATGTGGATGTACCAACACGCGAGGCGAGGCAGATTATCCGCAACAAAATATTTATGAAGGATGCCGTTACCCAATGGGGTAATATAGCCGGCCTTGTAAGCGGCCTGTTTATGCAGGACATCGACCTGATAGGCCGCAGCATGAAAGATGTATTGGTAGAACCCGTACGCAGTATGCTGATACCGGATTTTTATGTAATGCGCGAAATGGCCATGGAAATGGGCGCGGTAAGCTTTGGGATATCTGGTTCGGGGCCATCGGTGTTTGCGTTTACGCGCGATGAAGAAACCGCCAAACGCATTACACAGAAATTGCAGAAGCACTTAACAAGTATCAAAATAGGCTCTAACGTTTACGTATCCACTATAAACGATGCAGGGCCAAGGGTGATAGGATAGCATCCTCCGCCACGTCATTGCGAGGAACGAAGCAATCTCCCAGCAATGCATGGCGTATATGTAAAGTGTAGAGATTGCTTCGTTCCTCGCAATAACGCGTGGGGTTTTTTAGACATTCGAAATTAAAATGAAATTCTACAGTACCAATAATACCGAACTAAGGGTTGGCTTTAAAGAGGCCGTTTTTAACAGCATGCCGCAGGATAAGGGGCTGTATATGCCCGTGGAGATACCGCATCTTGGCGATAAATTCATACATAATCTGGATCAATATACCTTGCCTGAGATCGCCTACCACGTTGCTCAAAACCTGCTGGGCGATGATATCCCCGCCGAAGATTTGAAAGCACTTATTAAAGATGCCATTAACTTTTATGCGCCGGTTGTAAGGTTAGAGGATAAAGTAAACGTACTGGAGCTTTTCCACGGCCCATCGCTGGCCTTTAAAGATTTTGGCGCGCGCTTTATGAGCCGTGTAATGAGCTACTTTTTAGAGGACGGCGAAAAACAGCTGGACGTATTGGTTGCAACCTCGGGCGATACCGGCGGTGCCGTAGCACTTGGCTTTTTAGGGGTGCCAAATACCCGCGTTACTATCCTGTATCCAAAAGGTAAAGTAAGCGAGATTCAAGAACTACAATTAACCACCAACGGGCAAAATATCCGCGCATTGGAGATCGACGGCACCTTCGACGATTGCCAGGCACTGGTTAAACAAGCGTTTACCGACCCTGAGTTAAATGCGAAATTCCGTTTAACATCAGCCAACTCCATCAATATTGCCAGGCTTATCCCACAAACCTTCTATTATTTTAACGCTTATGCACAACTACTAAAACGCGGCACAAGCAAAGTTGTATTTGCCGTACCGAGTGGCAATTTTGGCAACATTGGCGCTGGCTTATTGGCCTGGAAGATGGGCCTGCCCGTAGAGCAATTTATAGCCGCTACGAATGCTAATGATACCGTTCCCGAGTTTTTAAAAACCGGGGTTTACCAACCAAAACCCTCTGTGGCTACTTTATCCAACGCCATGGATGTAGGCAACCCGAGCAACTGGGTGCGCATTGCCGATTTGTTTAAAGAACATCCGGACCAGCTAAATGCACTTATAACGGGATACACTTATACCGATGAGGATACCTTAGCCGCTATACAGGAGATCTTCGACACCTATAATTACGTGGCTTGCCCGCATACCGCCATTGCCTGGAAGGCATTGAAAGCTTATCAGCAGGAACACAAAGCAGATGATACAGCCGGCGTGTTTTTATCAACCGCTCATCCATGCAAATTCCCGGATGTATTTACCGAACAGATTGCACACGAAATAACCATACCCGAACAAGTAAAAGAACTGGAACAAAAAGAGAGCAAAGCAGTAAGTTTAGGCACCGGTTTTGACGAATTTAAAAGATATTTGCTGGAAAATAATTAGCATGAGCAAACGCAGCATCCGGGCTTTTATATTTTTTATTGTTTGTGTAATAGGTATAAGCAGTTGTAAAAACCAGCGCCCGTTTAATGGCCGCGAGTGGAACGATGGCGATGGCATCGATTTCCCGAAGCGCTATATGATGGTGGATGATCTGCTGGCCAACCACAAACTAAAGGGCCTTACCTATAAGCAAGTTATTCTTTTATTAAAATACCCGCAGCGCAACAGCCATACCGACCGGAGTTTCTACTACGATATCACATTAAAAATGAGCGGCATTGATACGGCTTACTTTAAAGGCTTGTTGTTTAAACTGAATGCTGATTCGGTGGTGACTGATGTGCAGGTTTTTGAAAAGACAGGTAAAAAGAAAGAGAAAAAGTGATCAACACCATCATATTCGACCTCGGTGCAGTACTTATCGACTGGAACCCGGATTACATGTACCGCACTATTTTTGACGATGAAGAGCAAATGCGCCATTTCCTCACCAACGTTACCACCTCCGACTGGAACGAGGAGCAGGATGCCGGGCGCTCTTTGCAGGAAGGCACCGAATGGCTCATTGCAAAACACCCTGATCATGAAGAAAACATCCGCGCCTTTTACGGCCGTTGGATAGAGATGCTGGGCGATGCCTTTGAAGGTACCGTGGAGATATTT
>NZ_CAMLOV010000016.1 GCF_946481715.1 uncultured Mucilaginibacter sp.
GCCCTCTAACGAACCTTCGTAACCCGAACGTTTGGTTTTTAATGCATTCAGGAATAAGGTGGTGTAACCTGTTGCGGTAGAGATAGGGTTAGCCAATATCCTCGGCCCATCCACATACTGAAAAGCGGTACCGCTAAAGCCTAAACGGTTTTGCAGGAATTTAATATCAAAACCCTGCTCCCAGTTTACACGGGTTGATGTTTGGATATTAGGGATAAACAATACATTGCTTGCGTAGCCTGCTGTTTGGCCGTTGTAAGGCTTATTGGTTAGGTACGATGTTTTAAGCGAGTAATCGGGCCCGTTGTACGGCGACGTATAGGTTGAACCATAACCCAGCGGATTATTGAATAACGATGCAGCCGTACTGCCGCCAAAAGCAGTGATAGAGCTGAACGGTGCAGGGCCGATAGTTGGGCTCGACACATCGTTACGGATGCTGGCGTAAGATCCGCGCAGTTTAAGGAAAGAGATAAACCCGGGCAGTTTTACATAATCAGATACTACAGTTGCTGCCGATACGCTTGGGTAACCGTATGATGCCACCTTTTGAAAGTTACTTGATTTGTACTGGCGGAAAGTACCCGATACTGTAGCGTATTTACCAAACGACGCATCCAACGAAGCGTAGTAGCTAAACTCGCGCGATGCAGCGTTGAAGCTGGTAGCCTGTATAGCGTTTTTTGAGTTACTGAAAGCGTAAACTTCCGGCACGTTCAAATAATCTGTAGATACCCAGTTGCTGTTGTAGTTAAAATTACGCAGGTTAGAACCAACCAAACCGGATAAGTTCAGGAAGTTTTTGATGGTATAGTTATAACTAACAAATAACTCCGTATTGTTATCAAACAGATCGCGGCGGTCTTCGCGGTAATCGCCCTGGTTACCTTCACGGCCGTAAGGGTGTGCCGAATAAGGCAGCTTCTCGGTACGTAAAATATTGTAGGTGTTTATAGATGACCTTAAGGTAACATTTAAATTGTTGTTGAATTTGTAGTTACCGGTTAAGTAGCCGTAAGTATCGTTTTTGTAGTGGCCGCGTGTCCATTTCTGGGTAAGCAGGTATGGGTTATGGTAGCGTTGGTACTCGGCAAATTGCGATTGAACGCCGGTTTTGCCGGGTTGCCAAATGGCTTTAATATCCGGTGCGTTAATATCCCAGTCGGCCCCTGTCCATACAGCAATGTTGTAGATGATACTGTTTGGGCCGTATTGCACATCGGGAAAGTTATCAGTGCTTTGGCGGTTAAAGTTAACGTTACCTTCAAACTTCAGCTTGGCCGTTGGGCTAAACGAAGCATAAAAATTCGCGTTAGCAATGTTTAAATATTGCGATGGGATATAGCTGGTTTGGTGCTGCTGCGAAACCGATAAACGTGTTACATAGTTATCGCCAACCGAACCTAAAGCTATGTTATTGTTGGTTTGGTAACCTGTTTGCAAAAAGTTCTTCAGGTTATCTTTACCACGGGCCACGTAAGGGGTGCCTTGCCTTACGCCATTAATGATAGGGCTATCGTACTGCGGGATAAGCTGGCCATTAAAATAAGGGCCCCAAACATCATAATCGCCATCTACGCCACCCGGTGCGCCACCTTTACCATCAACAAACTGGTAGTAGGTATTTTCGCCGCCGCCGTAGCTGTTTTGTATGCGCGGGAAGGCTAAAAAGCCCGAGTTAGCAACCGTACTGCTGTTGATATCTACCGTAAGGCCTTTTTTGTTTTTGTCGCCTTTTTTGGTAGTGATCAGGATAGCACCGTATTGCGCACGGTTACCGTAAAGCGCAGCAGCCGCAGGGCCTTTTAGCACGGTGTAAGTATCAATATCGTCGGGGCTGATATTATAAGTATCGGTATTGATAGGGATACCATCCACAACGTATAACGATACCTGGTTACCCCTTATTAATACGTTGGGGTTACCCAAAAGCTCTGCAGAAGGGCCAACCGATACACCCGCCACTTTACCAACCAGGCCGGTAATAGGGTTAGGGTCGCGGGCGGTGGTTAAAGCTTCGCCGTTTACAGCTTGGATAGCATAACCAATACGGCGGGTTTCTTTTTTAACGCCCAACGCGGTTACAACCACCTCGTTCAGGTTCTGGCTCGAGCCTGTTAAGGATACGTTAATAACCGTTTTATCGGCAACCACAATTTTTTTTGTTTCGAAACCGATAAAGCTGAAAGAAAGCGTTTGCCCCATAGATGCAGTTAAAAGGTAGTGCCCCTCTACATCGGTAATGGCATTTTTGCCTGTTTCTACAACACTTACCGTAACGCCAGGCAGCGGTAAGTTTTTATCGTCGGTAACGGTACCTGTAATTTTCGATTGCGCAAACAGTATTGCCGGCGACAAACAGAATATTACTACCGCTACAGCGATTTTTAAATGCTGGTAAATCTGTTTCATTAATAATTGTTTTTTTGGAGTGAAAAGTTTTTCGTTTTTGTAGCGGCAATACTAAACTTTGTTTATTATTTGTAAACTAAGTTTAGATTAAGTAAACTTTATCACTTTGTGTACTTAGGGTTAAGTACCGGGGAGGATGGTAACAATTAGATGATGCGGTGGTAAAACAGATTTAACACGGCTTATAGCAGAAGCGTATTATTTGCGCATTAAATGCGCCAAAGCCTTATCTTTTAAATTCGCTATATTATCAACAGGGACATGTTGCAGCTTTGCTTCATCATCCCAATAGCGCATGCGTACTATTAATTCTGCGTCCGGGTGCTGTTCAAAAGCTTCCGCTTCGTCAGCGCTCATCACCCCGCCCTGGAAACCCAGCGTAACTTTGCTGGCCGGCGAAAGCCTATCGTAATAGTGGGGGTATTTAAAGGTTAAATAGCGCTTGGCAATAACGTGCCCGTTCACCAGGTTTGCCAGCCGCGCAGAAAAGCCTCGTTCCGTCAGGTAATCGGCGCCAAGTTTTTCGTGATCCACGTTGCCCATGCCATCCATGCTTTCGGCAGTGGCGCACAGGTGGCCAATATCGTGGAAAAAGGCCGCAAGTACCACTTCGTCATCGTGCCCCTCGGCTTCGGCAAGCGCCGCCGCTTGCGACATATGCTCTATCTGCGATACCGGCTCGCCAATGTAATCGTCATTGCCATGCAATTCGTACAGGGCAAATACTTCGGCTACAATTTCCTGGGGCGTACGGTCGGCAAAGGGCATAGGGCTGCTGTAGTTTGTGGCAAATAAAAGCATTTAATATTACCGCAAAATTAAATCTCCGTGATATAATTTGTTACACATAAAAGGTGTTAAAATAAGCTAATTACCTTGCCCCGCTTAATTTTATTATCTACTTTGCCCGCCCCCAATAACCCTAATATATTATAATGGAAGATGATGTACTGATACAGATCAGTAACCGTATTAAAGATAAGCGCCGCGAAAAAAACATCACCGTGCAGGAGCTTGCCACCCGGGCCAACGTAAGCAAGGGGCTTATATCGCAGATAGAGAACAGCCGCACCATCCCATCGCTTGTGGTATTGGTAGATATTATAAAGGCGCTGGAAATTGATATGAACGTGTTCTTTAAAGATATCCACTCCACCGGCGGCAATTTCCCATTGATCATACGCCGCCAGGAAGAATACGACCGTTTTGAAAAGGAGCACGCCGAAGGTTTCCATTACCAGCGCATTTTTACCCAAAGCATTAAAAACTCCACGGTTGATATTGTAATACTGGAGCTGGAGCCCGAAGCACACCGCCCCCAGGTAGAGACAGAGGCTTATGAATATAAATATATCCTAAACGGCAGCATAGAATACCACTTTGGCGAAAAGGTTTATACCTTAAACCAGGGCGATTCGATGCTGTTTGACGGGCGCATCCCCCATACGCCAAAAAACACCGGCACCCAAACGGCAAGGATGCTGGTTATTTACTTTTTTGAGGAGCGGGCCTAAACATTTAAAAATTCCTTAACTTTAAATTAGTTTATTATTAATAAACATAGTTTAACATTGCTAAACAAAATTTAGAGAAATGCCCATTAAACTTGTTGTTTTTGATATGGCCGGCACCACGGTTAAGGATGAGGATAAAGTAACCGAAACCTTTCGCCTTGCAATGGAAAAGTATGGTTATACGGTTACTTACGATGCCATAAACCCGCTGATGGGTTACGAAAAAAGCGTTGCCATTACCAAAATGCTGCAACAACTGGAGCCTGATGGGCAAAAGATAACGCCCGGGCTTGTTAAAAACATCCACAAGGAGTTTATTGCGCTAATGATAGCTTACTATAAAAAAGCCGAGGCTATTGAAGCTTTGCCCAATGCCGAAGAAACCATGGCTGTCCTTAAAAAGGCAGGCATTAAAATTGGCGTAAACACAGGTTTTTCTAAAGATATTGCCGAAACGATAGTGGAGCGCTTACAATGGTGCGAAAAAGGGCTGATAGATTACCTTATCGGCTCGGACGAAGTAGAAAACGGCCGCCCCAACCCGGCCATGATAAACCGCATGATGAAATTAGCCGGCATTACCAACCCATTGGAGGTTGCTAAAGTAGGCGACACAGAAGTGGACATCCGCGAAGGGCAAAATGCCGGCTGCAAATATGTTATTGCCGTTACAACCGGTGCTTTTACCCGCGCCGAACTGGAACCTTATAATCCTACCCACATACTGGATGATATTGCCGGTGTGTTGCCTATTGTGCTAAACTAATGGCCATACCCGCAGCCAATAAACTAAAAGCCACAGTAGCCAACTGGCCGTATTGGCTGGTTTCGGTAATGGCGGCAGTGTCGGCATTTGGTGCCTATACCTCCATGTATGCCTTCCGCAAGGCCTTTGCCGCGGGTACCTTTACCGGGCAGCAATACCTGCATATAGATTATAAGGTATGGCTGGTAATTGCCCAGATCATCGGGTATACCCTCAGCAAATTTTATGGCATCCGCTTTATTGCCGAAGTAAAAGGCGCAAAACGCGGCCCTACTATTTTGCTGCTGGTGGGCATTGCCTGGCTTGCCCTGCTTGGTTTTGCATTGGTGCCTGCTCCTTACAATATCATCTTCCTGTTTATCAACGGCTTCCCGCTGGGGCTGATATGGGGGCTGGTGTTTGGTTATTTAGAAGGCCGCCGCTCTACCGAATTTATGGCCGCTGTGTTATCCATCAGTTTAATATTCGGTTCGGGCTTTGTAAAAACCATAGGGCAAACCTTAATACACGTTTACCACATAAGCGAATATAATATGCCCTTTTTTACCGGTGCATTGTTTGCCATACCGCTCATCCTGTTTGTTTTTATGTTGGAACTGATGCCGCCGCAAACCGCCGAAGACAAATTGCTCCGCGCCGAGCGCAAACCCATGGATGCAACCGAACGCAAACAGTTCATCATCCGCTTTTTGCCCGGCATTATACTAACGCTTATCATTTATGTACTGCTTACCATTATGCGCGATGTGCGCGATAATTTTGAGGTAGAGATATGGAATAGCCTGGGCATTAAGGACCGTAACATATACGCCAAAATAGATACACAAATATCTGTTATTGTTTTAGTGGCCATAAGCCTGCTTATCCTCGTGCGCAAAAACCTGCGGGCATTCGGTATTATCCACCTGTTTATTATTGGAGGCTGCGTGCTGGTGGGTGCATCAACACTTTTGTTTACGCTAAAACTTATTGGCCCTGTTAGCTGGATGACCTGCGCCGGGCTTGGGCTTTATTTAGGTTACGTGCCTTACAACGCCATCTTTTTCGAACGCATGATAGCCACCTTCCACTACAAAAGCAACGTTGGCTTTGTAATGTACGTAGCCGACTCGATGGGTTACCTGGGCAGCGTAAGCGTGCTGCTGGTAAAAGAATTTGGCAGGCCCAACATTAGCTGGGGTGCTTTCTTTAAAGAGGGTGTGCTGGTTGTGGCTATCGTTGGCGGCATTTGCGGCATTTTATCGTTAATTTACTTCCTGCAATCGGCACGCAGGCAACCTGCAGCAGCCGAAGCAAATACCCCGTTAAACTTTTCGTCATTATGAGTATTCCATCGGCAATAGTAATTGGTGCGGGCATTGTTGGGCTGGCTACTGCACGTGCGCTTGCTATGCGCGGCTATGAGGTAACCGTATTTGAGCGCAACGAACGCGCCGTGGGGGCATCCATCCGCAACTTTGGCATGGTTTGGCCTATCGGGCAGCCAAACGGCCCTTTATTTGAGCGGGCCATGTTATCGCGCAGCATATGGAAACAAACCTGCGAAGAGGCCGGCATATGGCACGATGAAGTTGGCTCGCTGCACCTCGCCTATCAAGATGATGAACTGGAGGTGATAGAACAATACGCTAACATCAACGGCAAACTGCGCGGGTGTACCTTGCTTACGCCGGGGCAAACCCTGCAAAAATCGGCAGGCGTAAACCCGGCGGGGCTTAAAGGCGCACTGTGGAGCGGCACCGAAATGATAGTAGAGGCACGCGCCGCCATTGGCAGTATCGCGCAATACCTGCAAGACAAATACGACGTAAAATTTTACTGGAATACCGCCATCAGCCAAGTGGCGCAAAGCAGGGTACAAAGCGGCTCCCGCAGCTGGCAGGCCGATGAAATATACGTTTGCAGCGGCGTAGAGTTCGAAACGCTTTACCCCGAGCTGTTCGCTTCCTTCAATATTACCAAGTGCAAACTGCAAATGCTGCGCCTTGCGGCACAACCCGATAACTGGCGCATTGGCCCGGCGCTTTGTGGCAGCCTCAGCATGATCCATTACCCTGGCTTCCAGTCGGCACCGGCACTGCCGGCCTTGCGCGCCCGCTACGAGCAGCAATATGCCGAAGAATTGAAATGGGGCATCCACGTAATGGCCTGCCAAAACCATACGGGCGAGGTTACCGTGGGCGACTCACACGAGTACGGTTTGGTACACGACCCCTTTGATAAGGATCTCATCAACCAAATGATATTGAATTACCTAAAAACCTTCAGTAACTTTAAAGATACCCGAGTTATACAAACCTGGAACGGCACCTACGCTAAAATGAAAACCGGACAAACAGAACTGGTGATGGATCCCGAGCCGGGCGTAACCATCATCAACGGGCTTGGCGGCAACGGCATGACGCTCTCTTTCGGGCTTTGCGAGCAGATCGTAGCGGCGAGGGCTTCCAAATAATTGGCTACAGTGCCTGCTTTCGTTTGCCCGTAAGGTACTTACGCAGAGGGATATCGTATGCCACCATTACCAGCCAGGCAAAAGCCACCAATGCAATTAATCCGCCGGTAATTATTAAGGCCAACTGGCCGGTTGCGGGTTTATTGGCGGTGTAATAGTTTAAAAACATCCAAATAAAGGCGTAGTGCGTCATGTACAGCGGATAAGATATATCCCCCGAAAAATTGCAGATGCCTTTTAGTTTGGGGCTTAATGTTGAGCCTGCACCAAGCGATACCAGTAGCGGGAAATAGATTATCACCACTAAGGGCTCGCTTAACCAATTCCAAGTGTTAAATGGCATCACAAAAGCCAGGAACAGCAATACTGCAACACCTGCAAAACCAATTTTATTTTTGATGATCCAGTTGCGGCGGTATATCAAGAGGCCGGCTAAAAACGAATAACAGATACGCACGCTGCCATCCCAAAAGTTTGGCCCGCCCCAACCGCCCATTAAATTGCCCGAGCGGTGTGCAACAAAGCAAATACCCAGCGCGCTGATTATGGTAAGCGAAAGCAGTAAGAGGCGGTTGATGCGGATAAGGAGAAAGGCATAAACTATGTTAGCCACATACTCCCAAAACAACGACCATGCCGGTGCGTTAAAACTGAATAAATTAAAGGCGCGTTCCGTCATTACCGGGTAGGGTATCAGCAGGATAGAGGTGATCAAAATTAATGCATTTTGCCCAAGGCTATATAGTTTTGCCGGCCCGCCAAACGGGTCGAACAGGAAGGCCAGCAAGCCCAGTAACGAACCAAGGACTACCAAAGGGTGCAGGCGGATAAGCCTCGATTTAAAAAACTCCCAGGCGCCCATTTTGCCAATACGGTTGTCATAAGCATAACCGATAACAAAACCCGAAAGGCAGAAGAAAAAATCTACTGCTAAAAAACCATGCCCGATAAAGTTTTGGCTATAATCCAGGTAAGCCATCTCCATAAAGTGAAAAGTAACAACTGCCAGGGCAGCCACACCTCTCATCCCATCCAAAATTTCGAAATGTTGTTTTGTTTTTAAAAGATCCGGGCTTACTGTAGTCATCCGCTTGGTATTTGTTAAGGCCAAACTTACTATTTAAACCGCAAGCGGCACAAGCAAATGTGGTACATCGCCGTCTACGGCCCAAATCAATCCACCTTTAGCCAGCCGGTGATACTCATACGGGGCTTGTGGGTTACCATTACTTCGTGTTCCATTTCGGTACTTTTAAAAAACACGCTTTTGCCATTTGTTGGCGAAACGCGTTGATCGCCGTGCACATGATGGATGCATAGTTCGCCGCCATCCGCCGGCACCCAATCGCTGTTCAGGTACATGATCATCGAGTAAGCCCGGCTGCCATTGCTCTGAAACTGATCGATATGTTTTTTGTAGAACGCGCCTTTCTCATACAGGGTGTAGTGAAACTCATACCCGGTAATGCCGGTGTAGCAGGTGCGGTTAAGGTATTCCACAAAGCCATCCATCAAATCGAAAAAGGCATTTTCATGTGCATCGTTGTGCTCGCGGCCGAGCCAATAAATGCTATCGCCCCTTACTAATTTATCGTGTACCACAAGCGTTTGGTTACCGGTGCCTGCTGCAAGCAGCAGTTTGCTTTTAAATAGCCGGATGAGGTTGTCCTTTAAATGGCCGGATAGCGCTGTGTTCAGGAAATTTTCGGAAATCCCCACTTGGGTATTCAGGTAGGTGTCGATAAAATCACTAAAAGTTTGTTCCAATTGGGTGCATCGCAAACCGCGATCATGCATTTTGGTGAAGGTATGCTTAATAAACCGCATAGGCCGCATTCAAAACCATTGCCCGCAAATTAGGTTAGTAAGAATATGCAGTATTCATCAAAAGAAGAGGCAACACCCTTAATGATAGGTGCCGAGGTTTTTATAGAGCCCGGGCAAACGGCAGAAGAAATAGATATTTGGTTTTTACGGTTGAAAGAGGCCGGCATGCTGGTCACCCGTATCCGCCTGTTCGAATTTTATATGCACAAGCCCGATGGCAGCTGGGATTATACCTTGTTTGATACCGCTTACCGTGCGGCAGAAAAATATGGCATTAAAGTATATGGCAACCTGTTCCCGTCGACGGCTTTTACCGACCTGGGCGGATTGAAATTCCCGAAAGATGAGGACCACCTGATAGCGATAGCGAAATATGTACAAAACGTGGTTCCGCACTTTAAAGAGTTTAGCTCCTGCTATGGCTGGGTGCCTGTTAACGAGCCGGGGGTAGGGCATTTCCCGCAGGAACAATTTGCCACAGATAAATACCAGGAATGGAAGGCCGCGCAGGCCCACCCGGAATATAATAGCGGCGGGTACGATCATTTCGATTTTGCAGATGAACGCTTCCATCTTTACTACAACACCTGGTTTTTACAGTGGCTTACCGATGAGATTTATAAATACGACCCTGATAGCATTATCCATGTAAACAACCACGCTATATTTAAACACGTAGCCGAGTACAATTTCCCGGCATGGCGTAGTTTCTTAACCAGCCTTGGCGGGTCGGCGCATGCCAGCTGGCACTTCGGGTACTTTAACCGGCAGCAATATGCCATGGCCGTTTCTGCCAATTGCGAGATACTGCGCTCGGGCGCGGGCGGTATCCCCTGGTTTATGACCGAGCTGCAGGGCGGCAACAATACCTACAGCGGATTCTTATCGCTTTGCCCAACCAAAGAAGAAATAAGCCAGTGGTTGTGGATCTGTATCAGCGCCGAAAGCAAGGGAGCTATTTTCTGGTGCCTCAACCCGCGCTCGTCCGGCATTGAGGCCGGCGAATGGGCCATGCTAAATTACCTGAACGAGCCAAGCGACAGGCTGCTGGCCGCAACGGAGGTTATCAGCACCATCACGCAGAATAATGAATTGTTTGAAAACGGCAGGGAAGTAGAATCGGGCATCAGCATCGTTTACACCCGCGAATCGTTATGGGTGGAAAAGAAACTGCAAACCGGTGGCAAAAGTTACGAAGGCCGGGATGAGGGCGGGGTGATGAAATCGGCACTGGCCTATTTCGAGGCACTGAGCGAGGCCGGCATTCAGGCAAATTTTGAGGAAATTAGCGAGTTTGATTTTTCGGGCCGTCGTTTCGACAAAAAAGTGATCATTCTTGCGCACCAGGTGGCAATCCCCGAAAAATACAACACATTACTGCACCAGTTTGTGCAAAATGGAGGCACATTAATAGCCGATGGGCTTACGGCTTATTACGATGAAAATGCCGTTGCAACCACCCGGCTCGGCTCGCCGCTAAGGGCCGTTTTCGGTGCCGACATACTGGAGTACAAAGCCATTGACGATATAGGAGATATAACGGTTGCAGGCGCGTTGCTGCCCGCCTTCCAGTGGGTAGGATTGCTTCGCCCCACAACCGGCAGTGCCGTAGCAAGCAGCGGCAATGATATATGGGCGGTAAAAAACAGCTACGGCAACGGGCATGCCTGGTGGATACCAAGCATGATAGGCCTGGGCAGCAGGCTATTAGAGGACTATACCGGACTTACCAACTTCCTGAAAGGAGCACTTGATTACGATGCGATGGATATCCCGTTCAGGTTTGAAACCCCGCAAAAAGGCATGCTAATGAAAACAATGCGCAGCGGCAGCAATACAATTACCATTATTGTTAACAAATCTACAGACCGTGCAGAGTTTAACCTACTGATGCAAGGTACTCCTCCCGAACCTATGGTGCTGTTTGCCAACAAGGGTGGCAAAACAGGCGGTAACCATATCAGTATTGATACCGAAGAAACTATGGTTATAAAATGGGAATAGTTTTAATTTAGCAATCATATTCCCATCTTATGAAAAAGTTTTTGCTTCTGGTTGCCTGTATTTTAAGTTCAGCGGCTTTAGCACTTGGCGGTGATAAACCCATCATCATTCCGTTGGGTGGCAATGCCTGGGTAAACGGCAGTGCCTTAATAACCGATGACGGCCTGATGCAATGGACGAGCCCTAAATCAACCGCAAACATATTTTTTAGGGTGCCGTCTGCACAAGAACTTATCCTGTTGCTGCGGTTACGGGTACCGGCAGGCAAAAGCCGCATCAGCATAACCGTTGGTAAAAAGGTGTTTACAAAAGAACTGAGCAACACCGCATTCGATACCATCGCCATCGGCAAAGTAAATATTGCGCAGGCCGGCTATGTAAAAGTTAGCCTGAAGGGGCTTAGCAAAACCGGGCTTGCGTACGCTGCGGTATCTGATCTAATCATCCGGGAGGCTAAAGACGAAAAGGAGTTTACCTATGTAAGGGCGGGTTCCTCCTATCATTTCGGCAGGCGCGGCCCATCGGTACATTTACGGTACGATATCCCCGGCGAAATTAAAAAAGAAGTAAAATGGTTTTATAACGAAATAAGCGTACCCGCCAAAATGGATGTAGTTGGCTCCTATTTTATGGCCGACGGCTTTAGCGGCGGTTATTTTGGTATGCAGGTAAATTCGCCAACCGAGCGGCGGGTGCTGTTCTCGGTATGGAGCCCTTTTAATACCGATGACCCTAAAAGCATTCCCGACAGCCTTAAAGTAAAGCTGCTGAAAAAGGGAGCGTCCGTGCATGGAGGCGAATTTGGCGACGAAGGCTCGGGTGGGCAAAGTTATATGCTTTACCCTTGGCAGGCCGGCAAAACCTACGCTTTCCTGTTGCGTGCCGAGCCCGATAAGGCTGCAAAAAGCACTACATACACGGCGTGGTTTAAAGATGTATCCGCGGATAAATGGCTACTGGTTGCCAGCTTCAGCCGCCCGCAAACCAATACTTATTTAACCAGCTTGTACTCGTTTGTGGAAAATTTTGAACCCGATAGCGGTGACCAGATCCGCCTTGCAAATTTTAAAAACCAATGGCTGGGCGACAGCAGCAATAATTGGCACGAAACCACCGGCGCTACCTATACCGGCGATGCTACCGCAAAGGCCAACTACCGTAAAGACTATGCCGGCGGCGCCGAGGGCAATATGTTCTTTTTAAAAAATGGCGGATTTTTTAATGAATTGGTGCCGTTGAATACTCCGTTTACACGAGTGGGAAGCGGGGAGATGCCAGCAATAGACTTAAACGCGCTGCCAACAGAATAAGGCAGGGAACGATGCACCTCGTATGGGGTTTATTCCCCCTCTTCCTGCAAGCGCTCCTCCTCCAAATCCAGGCGGTTTTCTATAAGGCGGATGATATCATCATCAAAGGCATCTATTTTACGGAAAGTATGTAAAGCGCAGCGTTGGTGTTCCATTACCTCCATCATCACCTTTTTAAAGCGTTGCATCATCTCGTTGGCCTCGGCAAGTTTCTGCTCATCTTTGGCAGAGCCTTCAAAAAGCTCTACCTTAAGTTTAAACAGTTCGTGCCTGCTTTTAAGCATTGTGTTGTTTTGCAGGTCGGTTTCGTACTCGCCGCCAAGTTTCGCCATCGCCGCCGAATACAGTTGCAGCTCGATCTCAAGCACCTGCTGCTCATCTGTCTTTTCCGATCCAACCCCCTCGGGCTTTATCCATTTAATTACAAAGGGCAATGTAAAGCCCTGCACAACCAGGGTAACTATAATTACAATGAAGGTGACAAACAATATTAAATTACGATTAGGAAAGGGTTGCCCATTCAGCATGAGTGGTATGGATAACGCCGAAGCAAGGGACACCACCCCGCGCATACCCGTCCATCCTAACACAAGGGGGTTGCGCCAGCCCGGCTTGGCTTGCGCAACGGTAATATATTTGCTAATAAACGCTGTAAACCACGATGATAATTGCGCGGCCACCATCCTTACCACCACTACTACACCCGTTATAATAAACGCGATGCGGAAGGCTTCGCCAAGCGATACCGAATTTATTCCATTAATAATAGTTGGCAGTTGCAGCCCTATCAGAAAAAACACAACCGCATTCAATATAAAAACGACTGACGGCCACACCGCGTTTGACTTTAACCTGCTGCTATGGCTAAGTACGTAATGGTTTTTGTATGATATAAACAAGCCACCACTTACAACAGCTAACACACCTGATGAGTTTACGCTTTCTGCCGTGAGGTAAATAATATAAGGAAGCACGATGGAAAATGCGATATCGAGGTTGCTGTTTGTTGGCACCCAGCGGTAAATAGCATAAAATACAAAGCCCAATAGCAGCCCTATTGCAAGGCCCGATACTGTAACCAACAAAAATCCGCCGGCTGCGTGGTACCATACAAAACTGCTACTAATAATAGCCGCCAGCGCAAAACGGAAAACCACTAAACTGGAGGCATCGTTTAATAAGCTCTCGCCTTCCAATATAGATACCATGCCCTTGGGTAGTTTAGTAAACTGCAACACCGAGGTAGCGGCCGCTGCATCGGGCGGGGATATAATAGCGCCTAATAAAAAACCTTGCGCCAATGTAAAGCCCGGTATCAATAACCAGCTTACCCAGGCAACCGCCCCGGCAGTAAGCAATACAAAGCCGAGTGCCAGTACAATTATAATGCGCCGCCATTTCCACAAAGATTTCCATGACGTGTTTTGTGCGCCATCGTATAATACAGGCGGCAATATTACCAAAAACACTACGTCGGGGCTAATATGTACCTCGGGGATACCCGGGATAAAGCTGATACCCAAACCGGCAATTACCAAAAATATAGGGTACGCCACTTTTAGCTTTTTGGCGAGTACTACCAAAAAGGAAACACTAAGGACGAGGCCCAGGCAAAGGAGTAAAATTTCGTGCATGTATCGGCGAAGTTAATAGGTGTTTAACCCGCCTGTAATATAAATGTTTAAAACATCAAATAAAAACCAATGCCCGCCCAGTAGCCTTAACCGCCCTTTTCTACCAACTTTTTTAATCCCCTTAACACTTTATCCCAGCCATTTTCAGATCGCTTATATCGTTTTTCGGCATCTTCGCCTTCGCCAACATCATCGGTGACAAACAGGGTTGTTTCGCCATTTTGATACGTTAATTTATCCGTAACCGTTGATGTTGTTTTGCCCTCCTTGTCGCTTGCATTGCGCAGGCTGTATTGTAAAAGCTTGCCCGGCTCTACGGCCAATATTTTACCGGTGAGTTTTATGGGGATTATCCAAAACATTTTCCCTTTAAAAGTAATTTTACTGCCTTCCTTCCAATCGGATATTACCCGGCATTTAAAAAAATACTTTTGGGTTTTTTGCGGGTTGGTAAGTGCATCCCAAACTTCGGCCGGTTCGGCCTTTATGTTAATGCTTTTTTTTACAATGTAATCCATGGGTAGTTGTGTAGATAACGTAATACTGCAACGGGGGATACTGATTTAAACGGTACTGATAATAACAAAATAAATGCCAGCTTTAGTAGTAAATAAGTCGGCGGAAACGGCCATGTACGCGTCTATTTATCGTAGGGTACCACTTTGGTTTTACTGGTGATGTCTCCAATAACGCTATCCAATTCGTTAGCCGATACTTTAAGGTATTGCAATATCTCTTTTCGTGTAGCTTCATTTTCCTGCGTGTCATCTAAAAGGGAGACAAGGCCCAGGATACGGGCAAGCGGCGCCCTAATGATGTGCGATTGCATCCACGATATTTCTTTTAATTTTTCGTTCTGTTTCTCAATAGCCTGTATGTAACTTAGCCTGTCGGTAATATCATTGGCAACTATAACACGGGCATTTCGCCCTTTATAAAATATGTTGTTGCTTTTTATATCCACCAATATAATCTCGCCATTTTTCTTTTTATGGCGTATGGTACCCGGCAGGTTAAACTGTTGCTGGATTTTATATTCTTCTAAAACTGCATCTAAACCGGCGATATCTTCAGGAGGCCTAATATCCTTTATCGTCATCGATAAAAACTCATCAAGCGAATAGCCATAGTGCTGTATTGCGGCATTGTTTACATCCAAAAACTGTAGTGTGTCGAGGTCAAACACCCATTTCGGCAGCGGGCTAAGCTGGAACAGTTCGCTATACCGCTTTTCTGAATCTTTTAACAGGCCGTCTGTTTTTTTGCGCTCTGTAATATCTTTAAAGTAAACCGAAAGCCCGTTTGCTGAGGGGTAGGCGCTTATATCGTACCATTTTTTTAGTGGCGGATAATAATCTTCGAAGTGTACAGGCTTGTTTGTGGCTACCGCCAAATGATATTGTTTGTATGATGCGGATTCGGTAGAGTCGGCAAAAACAGCCCACAGATTGTTATGAAGCATTTCGGTTTTAGTTTTTTGCAAAACCTTCTCGGCCATGTTGTTCCAATAGTTCACTACCCAGTTTTTGTCTACTGCAAAAAAGGCGTCGCCAATACTCTCCAATATCACATTGCGTTCCTCTAACGCCGCCTTGGCGTTAATTTGCGCCTTTAAACGGGCATCAATGTCCTGAAAACTGCCATAAACCCTTACGCATTCGCCATCCACAAATTCCGGCTCGCCCACCACCCTTACCCAGCGTATATTGCCCTTTGCCGTAACAATCCTTAGCTCTACATCGGTAGAAGTTCCCTTGTTTATCGAGTCCGACATTAACTGAGTGATGGTGTCTCTATCAAAACCCTCGAGGTAAAAGTTAATACCCGTTTGCATGTCGGGTTCAAAATTCTGCTCCACTTCATGAATCTGTTTGGTTATTTTAGACCAATAGAGCGTTCCTTTTCTTAGGTCAATTTCCCAGCCACCTACCATTGCCAGGCTGGTAACTTTATCAAGCAGGGTTTTAAGTTCTTTTTTATCTGTGATGTCTTTTCCTACTGCAAAAATAAGGCCCTCTTCGGAAGAGTTGCTGGCTGTCCATGATAGCCAAATCACTTTACCGGATTTGGAAACAAACCTGTTTTCGAAATAGAGGGTTTGCTTTTGCCCGATAAAGCTTTTTAATCGTTTTCTGCTGGTTTCAAGGTCGTCGGGATGAAGAAGGTCGGCCAAGGTTTTAGATAGCAACTCCTGCTCCGAATATTCCAATAAAGCACTCATCGCCGGGTTCACCTTTTTAAAGCGGGCATCAGTGCCTATTATGGACAGTATATCGGGGGCGAAATTAAATGCCTGATTTAGTTCCTGCTCCAGCTGCTTCCTTTTTATTTCCGCGCCAAAACGGGTGCCAAATTCCGAGAATAAGGTTATTAAATTATCGTCGGCAAATTCATCGGCACCCAATCCCAGTAAAAGTGCGCCAATGGCCAAATTGCCCGATAAAAGGGGTATAGCATATGCCCTTTTTAAGCCTGCTTCTTTTGCTGCATCGCGCCTAAAAAACTCCTCTTTTGTATCAAGATTATCCCAAAATTGAATTTTATTGGTTGCCCAGGCGGCACCTGGCAAGCCCTCGCCTTTATTAAAACTTCTTATTTGTTGCGTGCCTTTGTAAAAGGCCCGCATTGCTTCGGTATGCGCAACCACCGAGGTTACATTGATTTTGTTTTTATCGGCCCCAATCAACCAAATTTCGGCAAGTTTAAAATTGCCGAAACTAACCAAACGCTCCAGTAATTTATTGAGTAACACAGGCAAGTCGCCGCATTCGTTAAATAACAGGCTGATGTTAGCTAATAGGCTTGCCTGTAGCTCCTCATTTTTACGAATGGTTATATCGCGTTCTACCGAAATCCAATGCGTATACCAACCATTTTCATCTGCAACCGGCGTAAGCGTAAAATTTATCCAAAACTCTTCGCCATTTTTTTTATAGTTGATCAACGTTGCGTCGCAAGGCTCCCATCTAAGTAGCAGCTTACTTATGCGGGCCAGTTCTTCCTTATCTGTTTTTGGCCCTTGCAAAATGCGGGGTGTTTTGCCTATAACTTCCTCCGGCGAGTAGCCCGTCATTTTTGTAAAGGCCTCGTTTACGTATAAGATACGCGGCCCTGGTTCATCAAAGGGTTCTGCTTCTGTAATTAATATCGAATCGTTTGTATGGGTGATCACCGACTCTAAAAGTTTCAGGTGGTGCTCTTCCTTCTTTTGCCTCGTGATATCCCGGATAAACATAGATATACCACCAAGGGATGGGTAAACCCGGTTTTCTTGCCAGCGTTGTTCCGCCGGGTAAAACTCTTCGTTGCAAACATGTATTTTTTCGTTAAGGGCGGTTTGTATAGCGTGATAGGTTGCTGTGCCTTCCTGGCCCGGAAAAACATCCCAAATATGTTTGCCAATCATTGCCGTATGATCAAGCCCTACCATTTTGAGCATCTGTTTATTAACATACGTATAGCACAAATTTTCATCAAGTGCTATAAAACCGTCGGTCATGGTGTCCAGCAACCCACTTATTTGCTCCGACTGCTTTCTAAATTCTAATTCTATTTTTTTTTGAGCCGTTATCTCAGAAAAATTGCAAACTATCGCTGCTATGCCGGGCTCATCAAACATATTGGTGAAAGTGGCCTGCAGCCAGATGTAGTGGCCACCGGTTTGCAGTAGCCGGAAGCTGCAACTTTGAGGAAGCCCCCCATCTAAAACACCAAGCAGTAAAATATTAACATATGCCTGGTCATCAGCATGTATTAAACTTACAATTGATGCATCCGGTAAGGTTGTGCTCCTCCATCCATTTATCTTTCGGGCAGAAACGCTGCCATATATCACCGTGAAGGATTCGTCCAACAGCAAAAGGCCGAAATAACTATTTTCCAATAGCTTTTCGATACGCGCATCGGTGCTCATGAGCCTTTGTTTTATCATGCAATCGTTTCGGCAACATTAATTACTGAAGCTTAAATGGGGAGTTAAGCTTTTATTTCAAATCAGAAAAATAGTAACGGTTTATAAATGTAAGCCTACCAGGCATTAAGGAACTGATTTAGCTTAAACCCGTAGGGCCTAACACTTTATCTCGTTCCGAAATACGTATTGTGTTTACATGCTTTTGTACGGATAGTACAAACAAAGGTTGTTTATTGTTTAAATCCGGCCATCACTTTATGGCACGACGGATGGCCGCATCCGTAATATCCGCCATAATTTTATATCCGGCAACATTAGGGTGCACGCCATCGGTAGTTAATTCGGCTTTTTGGCCGTTGCGGCCGTCGGCAAAGGGGGTAAAATAATCAAGCAAGGTTAAGTTATTGGAGGCGGCAAAATCTCTGATCATCTTGTTAAGAGCGATGATTTTGCCTGCGGGCTCGAGCCCTTTGCGCCAGGGGTAATCATAAACGGGCAAGTATTCGCACAGTATCACTTTAATATGGTTTGCCTTTGCCAGCTCTGCCATCGAACGTATATTATCCATAATACGTTCCAGGGTAACATGCCCTTGCGAGCCCGCAATATCGTTACTCCCTGCCAGTATAATTACTGCGGCGGGGTGCAGGTTGATCACAT
The DNA here is from genome assembly GCF_946481715.1 of uncultured Mucilaginibacter sp. The sequence goes on from NZ_CAMLOV010000016.1 coordinate 18,496, forward strand.
CTTGCCTAAACCGCAAGAGTAACTGGGGCGATGTTTGGCCGCTTACGCCCCGGTCTATATACTGTTTATTGTTAAAGTACTCGGGGACAGCCTTTTTCCATAGCTCAAAAATGGAACTGCCCAAAAACACTACACGCTTTTCCCCGGGCGAAGGTAACGGCAAGGCCCTGTTCTCCGCTTCGTAATGGCGCAGATCGGCCCAATCATCGCTAAAGTTTTCTTTTACCGCTTTTGTTTTAGCAGTATCGGGCGCTTGTTGGGCAAACAGCGTGGTTGACAGTAACAGCGCAGGTAACAACAAAGTGAATTTCATTTGTACAGGCTTTTGATGGCTCATCAAATCTACTGCATTTATAAAAAATAAGAAGTGTTTTTTCCATCAGATATTGCGCCGGATAATTGTTATATTAGGTACAAAAATCGCCTTATTATGAAACCCGCTAAGTTGATATTGCCCCTGCTGCTTTGTGCCGTTGCTTATGGCTTTAAAAACTCCCCAAAATCCGACAAATGGGAAACCTTGTTTAATGGGAAAGACCTGGCTGGCTGGGATACCTATATTGGCCCCGACCTTGACGATAAGGGTAACTTCATCTCGAGGATACCGGTAGGTTTAAATGCCGACCCCAGGAAAGTATTTACTGTTGTAAAGCAGGATGGCGACCGGGTTATACGTATCAGTGGCGAAAACTGGGGCGCCATATCCACAAAAAAAGAATATGCCAACTACCACCTGCAACTGCAATTTAAATGGGGCGCACTCACCTGGGGGCAAAAAAAGGGGCAGAAGATGGATAGTGGGTTGTTGTACCATTCGGTTGGCAAATATGGAGCAGATTATGGAGCGTGGATGCGGTCGCAGGAGTTTCAGATCGAACAAGGCAATAGTGGCGATTACTGGGGCGTTGCCGGAGGCATGGCGGATATACCGGTTATTAAACGCTACGAGAAAGATTATATATACAACGTTGGCGGCATGTTAAACACTTTTGGCGAAGGCAGCAAAACCGGGCGCCATTGCATAAAAGGCGGCGAAGCGGAAAACCCCAAAGGCGAGTGGAATACCCTTGACCTGTATTGCAACGGCGATACCAGCATACACGTTATAAACGATAAAGTAATGATGGTGCTCTATAACTCCAGGCAAATGGAGGGCGGGCAACCGCAGCCGCTCACCAAAGGCAAAATTCAAATACAGTCTGAAGGGGCTGAAGTTTATTATAAGGACATTAAGTTACAACCTATAGCCAGCTTACCGCCCGAGCTGGTTAAACAATAGTACTGGGCTCGCGGGTGCTTTCTGTTTCTTCGTACCTGTAATTATGCGCAGGGAAAGGCACTATAAATGTTTGCTCTACCCGCACCGAGCGTTTGAAATACGCTATCCATATTGCAGCGAAGAATATTTTCCGTACCATATCCGCAACGGCGCTGTCGCTTACGCCGCCATTTATGCCGGTGGCCAAAACCACGTCGGCCAGGGTTATCAACGCCACATAGGCATATAACCCGATGATGAATTTCGGCAGGATATCGCGTTTGTTTATTAGTAATGCAAAGCAGAAAACGGCGTAGCACAATAAAAAAACGTTACCAGCAGCCTCAAACGTAAACAATGCCTTAAAGGCGGCATCGTTGGTCCCTACAATATGCTTATTCCAGGTATTGAGGTCGAAGTAGTTGCCCGATATTAATGTATAGCAAACCAGTAGCGGGGTTACCGCAATGCCAATGGCTACTACCACCAGCCAACCGCCTATTGGCGTAAATGTGGCGCCGGGTTCAAATAAAAGCCCGCTGGTTTCGGTACGGTAAAGTTTTAATCCTAATAACCCCAGCCCTGCTGCCAGCAGTATGGCAAAAAGCAGCATCCAGTAGTTTAGCCTGAAGGGTATTTTACTGATATCAGGCGTATAGGTGAAACTATAGGTTAACTCACTATCCGATATTTGTTTGGCATCTGCGCGCGCCTCGTCAAGCTTGTTAACAGGTACAAAATCTTTTAAATTGCTGTATTTATAATCCAGTGTAAGCGTATCTGCCCGGGTTGAAATTTGCGAGGTAAATGTGTAGGCATCCCGCTTTATGTTGGTGGTCCGGCCGTCTATATTCCAGCCGGTGTTTAGCACCACATTGGCAACGCACTGCACGGTAAAGGGATCGCCGAGCGATACCGGCAACCTGGCATTATTGCTTATACTGGGCAACTGGTCGTTGATATAGGATGCATAAAACGATGCATAGTATTTCCCTTCTTCCTTATCCGGTTTAAAAAACTGGGGGATACGGTAATGCTCTATGGTGCTCAGTTCGTTTTTCTCCACATCGTCCTTTATCGTTATCGAGTCGGCAGCCGATTCAATTTTAGGGTAGCTTTTAGCATAGTAATCAAGATAGCTTTTTTCCGTCTCGGCCATGCTGCCCGAAGCCAGCCGGTCTCTTTGCCTGTCGGCCTGGTTTAAGGTATAGGTTGATATAACTTCCAATTCGGCCTGCCCCTTTTCATTTGTGGGCAGTATAAAGTTTTCGGTAAGTTTCATGCTCCCGGTTTTAGTGGGCGCTATAGCTGTTAGCATGTCATTGCCCGCCTTTAACACCAACCCTTTGCCATAGTTTGGGAAATAAATATTTGTGCCGGTTCCGCGCTGGTAAGCTATGGTAGCATCTACATAAACCGCCTTTTGGTTTATGGTTGCTACGCAAACCGCATGGTCGAAGACGGTGGGCGACGGGATATACTCGTCTAACTTTATGCCGGCATCGGTATTTATTAAAACCATATGCGCCTCAATTCCGTTGGCCATTAAAACCGAGGCCAGCAATAGGGCTTTGTCCTTACAATCGCCATAGCGCTGGTTGTAAACTTTTTCGGGCGTATTGGCGCGGTGCGAGTATTCGCCAAGCTCTATGCCCATATAGCGTACTTCATCCTGCACCATTTGCACAGCGCTGCGGAAGTATTTTTCTTTATTGCCCGCAGCGTCGGCCTTTAGCCGGGCAACCCGTGCTGCCAGATCGCCTTTTAAGGCAAAGGCCACTGGGTTCACTTTCAGCGCCCAGTCAACAACTTCCTGCCAGCTGCCATAATCGCTTATTTGTATATGGCTATAATTATCAAACCAGGCCGGTTGATTATCAGCATAAGGCGGAACAGTAGTTTGCAGCATATTCCACTCATAACATTTTAACCCGTTTTTATCAGATACGGCCCCGGCTGTTGCCTGGTTAAATAGCTTAAAATGCAATTTCCGTTCGGGCGAAACGAATAACGCCTTGTAAAGCTGCGCGTAGGGCGTGCCGCCTTGCAGGTACAGCTCATCGGTATATTTATTGCCAAATATTGGGTTGCGCCCTGTGATGGTAAAAGCGTATTCTATACGATCGCCTTTGCGGATATCATCCAGTATACAAAGTGCCGAAAAACTTCCCTGGTAAATAAAACGCGATAGGTCCTTTTCATCGGCGATAACTTTAAACGATTTTGGGCTGAGGCGGCTGGTTGGCTTACCATTGCGCCACACGGTGATATCGTGTACACTCAGCGTTTCGTAAGACGGGTCGAACGATATGGAAATTTGCGATCCGTTTTGTATACCTGCGCCCGATACTATTTCCCGGATCACATGCTTGTAATCAGCCTGCTTTTCAACGTGTATCTGCTCCTCAAAAAGCTGAAAAAAAAAGCCATTTTCAACCTGCCTTGATGGCAATTTCTTATCGGATATTTTAAAAGTACTGAGCCAGTTGGGCCGCGGGGAAATATGTACAGCAGGGGTACCGGCCTTTGCGGCAGGTAAATTACAAAGCAGCCACAAAACGCAGCAAACAACAATTAATAAGGGGCTCGATCTTTTACGCATACCAGCCCTGAAAATAACAAATCTCAAATTATTTACCAATAGTTTAAAAATTATTTTGCCGGGCGTGATGAGAAAGCCCGCGCTAAGGTCAAAAAATAAAACAAACATAATTGCTTCAGCCCTTGCTATTTAAAAACCTTATATTTATCATTGTGTTGTATTGACACATAGTCTTTTTTTGTGTTGATAGTAAACCAATTAAATAACACCAATTTCACGAATTGAGCGGATTTCACTAAGTGGTGATTTAACCACAGAGGGCGCGGAGTTTTGGCAGAGAGGCGCAGAGCTAAGGTTTTTTGGCTCTGATAATCGACGTTAAAACTTAACCGAATATAAATTCTCTGTGCGCCTCTGTGTTTTTCTCCGTGTAACTCTGTGGTTAAAAAAACGATAACCTCCATATATGAAAAGAAAATATCTCCTGCTGATCGCCATCCTCCCCGCCATTGCATCGGCACAAACCAAATACACCGAAAGCAAAAACGGCGATGTTGTAACCGTTGCCAATGCAGGCGGCCCAAAACTGGGCTACTCGGCAACATCCGGCGTTAAAGTTTTAACCGTTGGCGGGCTGGCCTTTAAAGACCTTAACAAAAACGGCAAGCTGGATAAGTATGAAGACTGGCGCCTGCCCGTTGATGTACGCGCCAAGGACCTTGCCACTAAAATGAGCGTAGAGCAAATTGCAGGTTTAATGCTATACAGCCGCCACCAGCCTATCCCATCGGCACCGGCAGGACCATTTGCGGGTACCTATGGCGGTAAAGTTTTTGGAGAAAGCGGAGCCAATGCCTGGGACTTGTCAGATCAGCAAAAAACATTTTTAAAGAACGATAACGTACGTCACGTGCTCATCACTTCGGTACAAAGCCCGGAGATTGCCGCCAAATGGAACAACAACGCACAGGCTTTTGTAGAGGGCATAGGGCTGGGTATCCCAAACAACAACAGCTCCGACCCGCGCCACGGCACGCTGGCAACGGCCGAGTTTAACGCCGGTGCAGGCGGCAATATTTCTATGTGGCCGGGTTCGCTGGGTATGGCTGCCACGTTCGACCCATCGGTTACGCAAAACTTTGGGCACATAGCCGCGCAGGAATACCGTGCATTAGGCATTGCTACCGCTTTGTCGCCACAGGTGGATATCTCTACCGACCCGCGCTGGAATCGCGTTAGCGGCACCTTTGGTGAAGACCCGCAACTGGCTGCCGATATGGCGAGGGCTTATATCGATGGTTTCCAAACCTCTATGGGCGATAAAGAAATTAAGGACGGCTGGGGCTTTAACAGCGTAAACGCCATGGTAAAACACTGGCCGGGCGGCGGCGCAGGAGAAGGTGGCCGCGATGCACATTATGGTTTCGGCAAGTATGCGGTGTACCCCGGCAATAACTTCCAGCAGCATTTTATACCTTTTACACAGGGTGCATTTAAGTTAAATGGCAAAACAGGCATGGCTGCTGCGGTGATGCCATACTATACCATTAGCTGGAAACAGGATACCAAAAACCACGAGGACGTAGCCAACAACTATAACAAGTACATTATTACCGACCTGCTGCGCAACAAGTACAAATACGATGGCGTGGTATGTACCGATTGGCTGGTTACCGGCGACGAAACGGTGCTCAACAGCTTCCTGTCGGGTAAATCCTGGGGGATGGAGAAGGCAACCATTGCCGAGCGCCACTACAAAATTTTGATGGCCGGCGTTGACCAATTTGGCGGCAACAACGATATGGTGCCGGTAATAGCTGCCTACCAAATGGGCGTTAAAGAACACGGCGAAGCATTTATGCGTACCCGATTTGAGCAATCTGCCGTGCGTTTGTTAAGAGGTATCTTCCGCACAGGTTTGTTTGAGAACCCTTACCTGGACCCTGATGTAACCAAAAAAACCGTGGGCAGTGCCGATTTTATGGCGGCAGGCTACCAGGCGCAGCTAAAATCGATAGTGATGCTGAAGAACAAAGGGAATGTTTTGCCCTTGCAAACCGGCAAAACCGTTTATATCCCCAAAAAATTCACCCCGGCCGGCGTTAACTTTTTGGGCATGAAAACCCCCGAAAAAAACGAATACCCTGTGAATATGGAAACCGTTAAAAAATATTTTAAGGTAACCGATAACCCCGACGAGGCAGACTACGCGCTGGTATTTATTGCCAGCCCTATAGGCCACGGCGGTTACAGTACCGATGACGTTGCAGCAGGTGGCAACGGTTATTTACCGGTATCGCTGCAATATGGCAAGTACACCGCCGAAACTGCGCGCGAAACCAGCCTCGCCGGTGGCGACCCGCTGGAGAAATTCACCAACCGCAGCTATAAGGGTAAATCGGAAACATCAACCAACTCAACCGATTTAGCCATGGTGACCGATACTTATACAAAGATGAAGGGCAAGCCGGTTATTGTATCGGTAAACCTAAGCAACCCAATGGTATTTGCCGAACTGGAGAAACAAGCTAATGCCATTATTGTAGATTTTGGCGTGCAGGGCCAGGCAAGCCTGGATATCCTAACCGGAAAAGCGGAGCCATCGGCACTGTTGCCCCTACAAATGCCTGCTGATATGAAAACCGCGGAGGCACAATTTGAAGACGTGCCACATGATATGAAATGCTATGTGGACAGCGAAGGGCATACCTACGATTTTGGATATGGATTGAATTGGAAGGGTGTTTTAAAAGATGCACGTACGGCTAAATACGTAAAAGCTACTGCGAAACCATAAAGAACACAAATTTTACAGGTTAAGCAATTTTTAATTTAACCGCAGAGAAACACGGAGTATTCGCAGAGAGACACAGAGAGTTTATCGTTAAAGCTCTGTGAATCTCTGCGTTTCTTTCTCTGCGCCGCTCTGCGGTTAAAAAATGCGTTTAATGTTGCCACTACGATTAGTGTAATTCGTCCTTATTCATGAAATTCGTGTCTATTCAAAATTTAATCATTTGTTTAAAATATTTGTTTAAATCAAACTAACGCCCTACATTTGTGCTGTTTATAAATTATACAGCATTGGCGAAAAAGAAAGATGACGTACCCCGCGACCTATCGACAGAGGAGAAGATAAAAGCTGCGGCTAAAAAATTATTTACGCAAAAAGGTTTTGCAGCCACAAAAACCCGTGACATTGCCGAAGAAGCCGGCATTAACCTGGCGTTGCTGAACTACTATTTCCGTAGCAAAGAAAAGTTGTTTGAGCTAATCATGCGCGAGAATCTTTCCCTGTTTCTTGGGGTGATGATGGATGAGATAAAAAACACACCGCGCACAGTGGAAGATCAGATGGAGTTTTTGGTGGGCAGGTACATTGATATGTTGTTAGCCAACCCCGATCTGCCCTTTTTTGTGTTGAACCTGTTGCAGTCGGGCCATTTTGACGAGAGCAAACAGCAGAACCCATTGCTGGAGGAGATGAAAAAATTGAGGGCGGCGTTTTTGCAAAATATGAGCGAGAAGATGGAGGCGGGTGTCATCAAAAAGATCCATCCGATGCATTTAATGGCCAACATGATGGGGCTTATTATTTTCCCTTTTATTGCCAGCACATTATTAATGGCAAGGGCTGGCATTAAAGACCGCGCGGAGTTCGAAGCGCTGATGATAGAACGGAAGAAGCTCATCCCGCAATGGATGAAGGAAATGATTATGGTGAAATAAATGCATTTAATTTAAAATGTTTGGCGGGCTCATTCGTCTTAAGGGTAATGGGGAGAATGGAAAAGCGTGGCGGTTAGGTCCGCGTGGCGAGTTGACTTAATAGAACCCTCTCCAAAGGAGAGGGCAGGGTGAGGCTTAGGGTAATACCCTATTTTTTTGCACCACAATTAAACAAATGATTAAAACTAAATACTAAATAAAATGACCAATAAATTGCTATCATACGCAGCAGGATGCTTGTTCGTCCTGTTAGCCCCCGGCAGTGTTTTGGGGCAGGCGGCAAACACGCTGAGCCTGGAGCAATGCTACCGGCAGGCCGAGCTGAACTACCCCCTTACCAAACAGCGCGGGCTTATTGAGCAAACCAAAGCATACAACATCGATAATATTGCCAAAGGCGTTTTCCCGCAATTCAGTGTCAACGGGCAGGCTACTTACCAGTCGGAGGTGACGAGTATTGCTGTTCCGGGCTTTAATGTGCCAACCGTTTCTAAAACCCAGTATAACCTGCATGGCGAGGTATCGCAAACGCTTACCGATTTTGCCATCAACAAACAAAAACGCACCATTAGCGGCACCGAAGCCGATATACAACAGGCCAACCTGGATGCTGAGCTTTTCCAGTTAAAAGGCCGTATTAACCAATTGTTCTTCGGCATTATATTGATAGAAGGGCAGTTGGAGCAATCGGAAATATCAAAAACTGACATCAGGACAGGCATTGCAAAAGTACAGGCTGCCGTGGATAACGGCACCGGCTTTATGAGCAGCGTAAATAAGCTCAAAGCCGAATTGCTTACTGCCGACCAGCACACTATCGAACTTAAAGCATCGCGCAAGGCATATGCCGATATGCTTGCTGCCTTCATTAACCAACCGATAGATACCAATACCGTATTTACAAAACCAGCAGAGCCGGTGTTGACAGATTCCATAAACAGGCCCGAGCTAAAGGCTTACAACCTTCAAATGCGCTCGTACGCCGAGCAGCAACGCCTTACTAAAGTGAGTAATTACCCGCAACTAAGCGCTTTTTTCCAGGGAGGGATAGGCAATCCATCGCCGGTAAATTTCCTGGCATCGGGCCTTTCATCTTATTACATTACGGGCGTACGCCTCAGCTGGAATATGGCCGGGCTGTACACCTACCACAAATCTAAACTCATTAGTAAAAACAACCAGGATATGGTTGCCGACAGGAAGAACACTTTCCTGTTCAACACTAACCTTACGCTGCGCCAGCAAAATGCGGATGTGGACCGCTACCGCGAACTGATCCGCTCGGACGACGAGATCATCAAACTGCGCAGTTCGGTAAAACAAACTTCGGCCGTGCAGCTGCAAAACGGCGTGATGACAGCCAACGACTACCTGCTTGATATTAATGCAGAAGCACGCGCAAGGCAAGACCGTACCCTCCACCAGGTGCAACTGCTAATGGCACAATACGATCGCAAAACAACCTCAGGCAATTAACCGCTTATCCAAAATAAAAATGAAAAAATTATCAGCTATACTATTTACGCTTACAGTGCTTGCCTCGGCCTGCAATAATAACAAACTGCAAACAGATGCCTCGGGAGTGTTCGAATCAGACGAGGTGGTTGTATCGGCAGAGCAAAACGGCAAGATCCTGTCATTCCCTGTAAAGGAGGGCGACAACCTGCAACGGGGTGCAATCGCAGGCAATATTGATGTATCGGGCACAGTGCTGCAACAACAACAGGTGCAGGCCACTATCCAATCGCTGCGCAAAAAAGAAACCAACCCCATGCCTTCTATCGAACTCACCCAGAAGCAAATAGCCGTGCAGGAAGCGCAGTTGGCCCAGCAGCTAAGGGAACGCACGCGCACCCAAAACCTTTTAAAAGCCGACGCGGCTACACAAAAACAACTGGATGATATTGATGCCGCGATAGATCAGATGCGGAAACAGATAGCCGTATCTAAACAGCAACTAAAGCTAAATGAATCGAACATCGCCACGCAAAACCGCAGCATTTCTGCCGAGAAAGGCCCGCTGGAAAAATCAGTAGCGAAGATACAGGACGATATTAACAAAGGAAAAATTGTAAACCCTATAAGCGGTACCGTCCTCACCAAATACGCACTGGAAGGCGAAATGGCCAGCACCGGGAAAGCGCTATACAAAATTGCCAACCTGGATACACTTACGCTACGCGCTTATATCACCGGCGCGCAACTAACCGGTGTAAAGCTTGGGCAAGCGGTAAAGGTTTATGGCGATGACGGCGCAAAAAATTACAGGGAATACCCGGGCACCATTACCTGGATATCAGACAAGTCGGAATTTACGCCCAAGACCATACAAACCAAGGACGAGCGCGCCAACCTGGTATATGCTGTGAAGATACGCGTAAAAAACAATGGCTACCTGAAGCTGGGCATGTACGGCGAAGTAAAATTTTAAGGCGATGATCACCATAAAAAACGTAAGCAAAACTTTTAACAAGGGTGCGGTTTTGGCCTTAAAGGATATTTCTTTAGAGGTGAAGCGCAACGAGCTGTTCGGACTGATAGGGCCTGATGGTGCCGGGAAGACCACGCTTTTTAGGGTACTTACCACGCTGATGCTGGCTGATAAAGGCGAAGCCGTGGTGAACAGCTTTGATGTGGTGAAAGACTTTAAGCAGATCCGCAGCTGCGTTGGCTACATGCCCGGCAAATTCAGCCTTTACCAGGACCTCACCATCGAAGAAAACCTTAATTTTTTTGCGACGATATTCGGTACCACCATACAGGAAAATTACCACCTGATAAAAGAAATTTACCAGCAGATAGAACCCTTTAAAAACCGCAGGGCGGGGCAACTCAGTGGCGGGATGAAACAGAAACTGGGGCTTTGCTGTGCATTGATCCACAAACCTGATGTGCTGTTTTTAGATGAGCCAACCACTGGGGTTGATGTAGTATCGCGCCGCGAATTTTGGGAGATGCTGAAAAGGCTGAAAAGCCAGGGCATTACCATTATGGTATCTACCGCCTATATGGATGAGGCCAATTTATGCGACCGGATAGCCCTGATACAAAAAGGCGAGATCCTATCGGTAGATACGCCTGCCAACATCATACGTTCATTTCCCGAGAAGTTGTATGCTGTTAAATCGGCAAAATCATCGGGTTTGTTTAAGCTACTGCAGGATACCCGCAGTTTCCCTGGTATAGCCAGCTGTTTTGCCTTCGGCGATTCGCTGCATGCCACGTTCAAAGATTCTACGGATAAGGAACTGATCCGTTACCTGCACAAGCTTGGTAATGCCGATGCCACGGTTGAACCCATTACGCCCGGCGTGGAGGATTGTTTTATTCACCTTTTAAAAGATTAAGCCATGCAACCTGTAATTGTAACAGATAAGCTTACCAAACGCTTCGGCAGTTTTATAGCCGCCAACGAGCTAACCTTTGAGGTAGAAAAAGGTGAGATCTTCGGTTTTTTGGGCGCTAATGGCGCCGGGAAAACCACTGCCATGCGCATGCTTTGCGGATTGCTGACGCCATCATCGGGCAAGGCCACTATAGCAGGGTTTGATGTATATAAGCAAACCGAGCAGATAAAGAAGAAGATTGGCTACATGAGCCAGAAATTCTCGTTGTACGATGATATGACCGTAACAGAAAACATCCGTTTTTACGCAGGTGTGTACGGCTTAAGCAACAAGCAAATAAAAGATAAAACAGCAGAATTACTGGAAGAACTGGAACTGCAAAAGGAAGCTAAAACCCTGGTAAGGGAACTGCCGCTTGGCTGGAAACAGAAGCTCGCATTCTCGGTATCCATTGCCCACGGGCCGGATATTGTTTTTTTGGATGAGCCAACGGGCGGGGTTGACCCGGTTACCCGCCGCCAGTTTTGGGATTTGATATACCATGCGGCCGACAAGGGTGTCACCATTTTTGTGACCACGCACTATATGGACGAAGCCGAATACTGCAACCGGGTATCCATAATGGTGGATGGCGTAATTGCCGCGCTGGACAGCCCCGCCAACCTCAAAAAACAATACGGTGCCGATAACATGGAAGATGTGTTTTATGAACTGGCGCGCAACGCAAAACGTAAAGCCGATTAAACGATGAAACAGTTATTAGTTTTTATAAAAAAAGAGTTCCTGCAGGTCTTTCGCGATAGGCAATCGCTATTGATGCTGTTTGGCTTGCCTATAGCGCAGATCGTTTTGTTCGGCTTTGCTTTATCCAGCGAGGTAAAGGATTCCAAGATAGTAATTGCCGACTATTCGAAGGACGCCATCACTACGCATATCATCAGTAAAATAGCTGCCAGCAAATACTTTGATATAGAAGAAAGTTTGCAAAGTGCCGATCAGCTGCAGGCCGAGTTTAAAAAAGGCACGATAAAAATGGGGGTTATATTCCCGGCTAACTTTGGCAACGATTTGCAACATACCGGCAAAGCAACCGTACAGGTTATAGCCGATGCATCCGACCCAAACCAGGCAACCACCATTACCAATTACATTACACGGGTAATTAACGATTATAACAGCCAAGCCGGCATAGCTGCCGGGCAGCCCTTACAGATAGTGCCCGAAATGCAATTTCTGTACAACCCGGAACTGCGCGGTGCTCCAAATTTTGTACCCGGTGTAATGGCCCTTGTTTTTATGCTGGTTTGTACCATGATGACCTCGGTAGCTATTGTAAAAGAAAAGGAATTGGGTACTATGGAGATATTGCTGGTATCGCCGTTTAAGCCGATTTATATCATCATATCCAAGCTAACGCCGAATTTGATCATCTCTATCGCCAACCTGTTTATCATACTCACGTTAAGTTCGCTCTTTCTCGATCTGCATGTAAAGGGAAGCGTTATACTGCTCACCATTTGCACCATCCTGTTCATCATGACCTCGCTATCCGTTGGGTTGTTACTCTCCATCGGCGCCGATACCCAGCAGGCGGCCATGAGCGCCTCACTGATGGGGATGATGCTTCCAACTCTGCTGCTTACCGGTTTTATGTTCCCGATAGAAAATATGCCGGTGGTGATGCAGGGGCTGGCCAACCTGGTACCCTCGCGCTGGTATTTTATCATCGTAAAAAAGGTGATGCTTAAAGGGCTTGGCTTCGCCGATGTTTGGAAAGAGATGCTGGTACTTGCAGGCATGTGTACGCTACTATTTACCATCAGCCTTAAACGGTTTAAAAACAGGTTACAATGAAGACATTATTATTCCTGCTCGAAAAGGAGTTTAACCAAATTAAACGCAGCAAATCCATCATACCGATGCTGATCATTGCGCCAATTATACAGTTGCTGCTGCTGCCATTGGCCGCAAACTATACCGTAAAAAATATTTCGATAGCGGTGGTAGATCATGACCATTCCACCTATTCGCAAAAACTCATCAACAAAATAACTGCTTCGGGTTATTTTAAACTAACCGGTTATACAGCATCTTACCAGGAAGCCTTATCGATGGTGGAGCGCGATAAAGCCGACCTTACCTTACAGATACCTGCTAATTTTGAGAGGCAACTGGTGCGGGAAAACTCTGCAAAGCTGTTTATAGCCGTAAACGCCATCGAGGGCACCAAAGCCAACCTTGGCGGCGCTTACCTCAGCAGTATCATAGCCGATTATAATAATGAGATAAGGGATAACTTCCCGGCCGCAGCTGCAAGGGAAAAAGCCCCGCAGGTAACCGTATCAGCCGCCAACTGGTACAACCCTTTCATGAATTACAACCTGTACATCGTACCCGCTGTGCTGGTATCATTGGTAACGGCCATGGCCGCCATGCAATCGGCATTTAATATTGTACAGGAAAAAGAGAAAGGCACAATTGAGCAGATAAATGTTACGCCCATAAAAAAGCATATCTTCATTATCGGCAAGCTGCTGCCCTTTTTGGTAATATGTACCTTCCTGTTCAGCCTGGGGCTTTTGTTGGCGAGGGTTTTTTATGGTATTGTACCGGTAGGTAACCTGGCGGTATTATTTGTGTCGCTGGAAGTTTACCTGTTTGCCATGCTGGGGATGGGGCTGCTGATATCCACGTATGCCAATACCCAGCAGCAGGCCATGTCGCTGTCGTTCTTCTTTATCAACATATTCAACATGCTTAGCGGCGTGTTCAACTCGGTAGATAGTATGCCTGCCTGGGCAAAAACCGTAGTGGAAACTTTCCCGCCAAGCCACTTCATTAAAATAATGAGGATGGTAGTTTTAAAAGGCAGTGGTTTTAGTGATATCGCGTACCATCTTTTTGCTATCTTGCTGATAGGCCTGTTCCTGAATGCCTGGGCGATATTGAATTACAGGAAAACTACGGGGTAGGTTTAGTTTGCAGTTAGCAGATTTTTTAAACCGCAGAGCACGCAGAGGGCTCGCAGAGGTGCGCAGAGAAAATTAAAGCTCTGTGTGCCTCTGCGTTTTTTTCTCTGTGTATCTCTGCGGTTAAATCTAAATTTCGTGAAATTCGCCTTATATTTATCCAACCGATAAATCTGATTATGAAACGCTTCCTTACCCTGCCTTTGGCTTTGCTATGCGCTTTTGCATCGGCACAAACGCCCTTTAAAACTGTAAAGACTGATGCCGGGCAGATCTCCGGTACGGAAAACAGCGATGGCAGCGTGCATATCTATAAAGGCATCCCCTTTGCGGCACCGCCGGTTGGCGATTTGCGTTGGAAGGCGCCTCAGCCTGTAAAATCGTGGGATGGGGTGAAGGCATGCACCGAGTTTTCTAAAAGCCCTATGCAAGGCAAGCCCAATGAATTTGGAGTTTACACCCGCGAGTTTTTAATTAAAGATGAGCCGCTGAGCGAGGATTGCCTGTACCTGAACGTGTGGACCGGCGCAAAAACACCGGTAGAAAAACGGCCTGTAATTGTTTGGATCTATGGCGGAGGCTTTGTAAGCGGCGGCACCAATGTGCCCATTTACGATGGTGAAGCATTGGCCCAAAAAGGCGTGATACTGGTAAGCGTTAATTACCGCGTAGGCATCTTCGGCTTTTTTGCGCACCCCGAACTAACAAAAGAATCGCCTAACCACACATCGGGCAATTACGGGCTGATGGACCAGTTGGCAGCTTTAAAATGGGTGAAGAAAAACATAGCTGCCTTTGGCGGCGACCCGGCTAATGTTACTATTGCCGGGCAATCGGCTGGCTCGTTTGGGGTGAACTATTTGGTTGCATCGCCATTGGCTAAAGGGCTGTTTAAAGGCGCAATTGCCGAAAGTGGTGCGCACATGCTGAAAGGCCCCAACGGTGGCGTAACCTTAGCCCAAGCGGAACAAAGCGGGGTAAAAGCAGCCGAAGCATTACACGCTGCCAACCTTGCCGAATTGAGGAAATTACCTGCCGAGGAAGTATTGAAGCAAAACAATTTCCGCCCGATAATAGACGGCTACTTTTTACCGCAGGTACCCGCTGATATTTTTGATGCGAACAAAGAAAACCAGGTGCCCTTGCTTACCGGCTGGAACGAGGATGATGCTTTTATCGGCAGTTTAAAAAACGCAGCCGACTACACCGCAGGCATCCAAAAGCGCTATGGCAAATCGGCAGCAGAGTTTTTAATACTTTACCCGGGTAGTACCGATGCAGAAGCCGAAACTTCACAGATCAGGATCTCGCGCGATGGCATGTTCGGTATCCAGAATTACACCTGGGCAAATATGCAAAGCGCCAAAAACAAGGCGAAGGTATACCTATACCGTTTTACCCGCCGCGTACCCGCTACCGATGCCTTTAAAAAATACGGCGCCTTCCATACCGGCGAGGTGGGTTATGTTTTCAATAACCTCAAATTTTTAAACCGCCCGTTCGAGCCGGTAGACCAGCAGCTGGCAGACACGATGTCAAGTTACTGGGTAAACTTTGCAACATCGGGCAATCCAAACGGCCCGGGCCTGCCGGCATGGCCTGCTTATAACAACAATAGCAATCAGGTGATGATACTGGGCGAAAAGCCCGAAGCCAAACCCCTGCCGGATAAAGCTTCGCTTGATTTTACCTTGATGCAGATGAGTAAATAATTACAAACAATAATAAGTCTAATGGTGCAAACAGGTAGAAAAGAGCGGAATGAATTAAAACTTTAGAAAATCAAAGAAAAGCACCTATTTTTCTCGGATTTTCTCCGGTTTTTTCGGTTTTTCGAATCAGCAAAACAGGTGTACGGATTTGTACGAAACTGCTCGAGACACCATAACGAATTTTATATACAACTAACATGAAATCGATCTTCACCAATTTGCTGGCAACGGTTTGTTTACTCTTATCGTTTATGGCCGGGGCGCAAAACATTAACCCTGCGCTGCTGTCCCGCCCATGGAAAGCCTCCTGGATAAGCGTACCCAATGAGCCCGCGCACGATTATGGCATTTACCATTTCCAAAAATCGGCCGACCTGCCCACCAAGCCGGCAAAGTTTGTTATCCATATCTCGGCAGATAACCGCTACAAGCTGTATGTGAACCACATACTGGTTTCCCTTGGCCCGGCCCGTGGCGATACTTATTACTGGAACTATGAAACGGTGGATATAGCCCCGTACCTAACCGGTGGCAAAAATACCATAGCCGCCTTGGTTTGGAACGATGGCGATTACCGCCCTGAAGCGCAGATATCCCAGCAAACTGCCTTTATTTTGCAGGGCGATACCGGCATTGAGGAAGTTTTTAATACCGATGCCGGCTGGAAGTGCATCCGCGATAACGCTTACAAACCCTTGCTTGGTGTTGGCTACAGTACCTACTATGTTGCCGGCCCGGGCGAATTGGTAGATATGCATAAAACGGTTAAAGATTGGCAGGACAATGATAGTGGCTGGTTAAACGCTCAAAAAATAGACAGGGGGAACCCAAAAGGCATTCCCAATGCATTCGGCTGGATGCTGGTGCCATCCTCGATCCCGCAAATGGAGATGAAGCAACAGCGTTTAGCCGCCATGCGGAAAGCTGTTGGAGTTAATGCCCCATCATCATTTCCCGCACAGAAAACTTCAGTCACCATACCGGCAAACACAAAGGCTTCGTTGCTACTCGATCAATCTTTCCTTACTAATGCGTACGTTACGGTTAACTTTAGCGGCGGCGACAATGCAGGCATGTCGCTCACCTATTGCGAATCGCCGATGAAGAATGTGGGCAACACCTACCAGATTGTAAAGCCTAACCGCAATGAGGTGGAAGGCTATAAATTCATTGGCAGAAAAGATAGTATTATATCAGACGGGACCGCAAAGCAGAGCTTTACATCGCTCGCCTTCCGCACATTCCGGTATATTTTGGTCAATATTTCTACAAAAGACGAACCGCTTACCATCGATGATATTTACGGCACCTTTACCGGCTATCCGTTTAAATTCAATGCAAAACTGAATACCGGCAGTACCGAGATGCAGCAGATGCTGGATATTGGTTTCCGTACGGCCCGCTCATGCGCCGTGGAAACTTATTTCGACTGCCCGTATTACGAACAGCTGCAATACATTGGCGATGGCCGCATACAGGCACTGGTCTCCTACTTCAACACCGGCGATGACCGCCTTGCCTGCAACGCCCTAAACCAAATGAACCACTCGCGCCAGGCGGAAGGCCTAACTCTCAGCAGGCACCCATCCTACAGCCCACAAATTATTTCCACCTTCTCCCTTTGGTATATCTGTATGCTGCACGATTACTGGATGTACCGCAACGACGAGGCCTTTGTAAAAGATAAACTTGACGGTACCCGGCAGGTGCTGGCTTTCTTTGCCAAGTATCAGCAGGCAGACGGCTCACTCAAAAACACCCCCTATTGGACGTTTGTAGATTGGGTAAGGACCAAAGACTGGGATTTTGGCCAGCCGCCAAAAGATGCCAATGGCAACTCGGCCATGCTGGATATGCAATTGCTATGGACCCTCCAACAAGCCGCCGAAATGGAAGCCAAAATAGGCATGCCCGTTTATGCGGAATTGTATAGGGCCCGCGCAGTGAAGCTAAAAGCTACCATCCAGCGCAAATATTGGGATGCCTCCAAAGGTTTTTATGCCGACGCAAACAACAAGCAAACCTACTCGCAGCATACCAACGCGCTGGCTATTTTAAGCGGCGTAGCAGGCACTAATACTGTAGCTCTCGCTAAAAAAATAGCAGCGGACTCGAGCCTGGTAGAATGCACTATTTACTTTAAATACTACCTGCACCAGGCGCTGGTAAAAGGCGGCTTGGGCAATGATTATATGAACTGGCTGGACGTTTGGCGCAACAATATCAAAATGGGCCTAACCACCTGGGCCGAAATATCAGACCTGGAGCACGTCCGCAGCGATTGCCACGCCTGGGGCGCCAGCCCTAATATCGAGTTTTTCCGTACCGTTTTGGGCATCGACAGTTACGCTCCGGGTTTCAGCAAAATAAAAGTAGAGCCGCGCCTGGGCAAAATGGAAAACGCCAGTGGCGAAATACCGCACCCCAATGGCGTAGTGGCTGTTAGCTACGCAAAAAATGGTAGTAAATGGGCTATCAGTGTTACCCTGCCCATGCGCACCGACGGAAAATTTGTATGGAAAGGCAAAAGTTACCCGCTGAAAGGCGGGAAGAACGTATTTAGTATTTGAGAGGGTCCACTAAAAAGCAACGTATCGAATGATGAATTTCCCCCTTCATCATTCGATATTAAGTAGCCTTTAATTCACCTTCTCAAACCTTGCTGCCCAGCCCCCGCCTGATGCCAGTTTTACGTTCAGTTTATCTTTGGAAGTGAGGGTAACTTCTTTGCGTATGTAATCGCTAGCATTGCGGTTTGCGTTTAAGCCATCGCTAAACAATACCGCTTTGTAGCTTCCTTCTCCTAAAAAGGAAAGGTCAACAGTGATTTCTCTTTCGTCCCAGTTGGTCATAGCGCCTGCATACCAGGTAGTGCCTTTGCGGCGGGCAATGCTTACAAACTCGCCAACTTTGCCGTCAAGCGCAACGGTTTCATCAAAAGTTGTAGGCACAGAGGCAATGTAATCGGTGCTTTCTTGCTCCTTTTTGTAAATGGTTGGGTTATCGGCCAGCATTTGTAAAGGTGCCTCGTAGATGGTGTACATGGCCAACTGGTGAGTGCGCGTTCCCTGCGTCATCGGGTTACTGTTTACGGGGCGGAATGCCGCTTTAACAGCATTGCGCATACCACCAGGTGTATAATCTAATGGGCCGGCCAGCATACGGATGTAAGGGATGCTCACATCATATTGAGGCTGGTTATTTACGCCCCATTTCATATTCTCCAGTCCTTTAACGCCTTCAAAGTTGAGGATATTAGGAAAGGTACGCTGCAAGCCCGAGGGTTTGTACATACCATGATAATCTACCAACAGGTGATGGTTGGCCGCCTTTTGGGCTATCTCGTACAGGGAGTTTACAGCAAACTGGTCGTCGCGGTCAATAAAATCTATCTTGAAACCTTTGATGCCCATTTTTTCGTACTTATCAAAAACGGCATCGGTTTGCTGCATGGTAGCATACCAGCTTGCCCATAGGATAATGCCTACGTTTTTCTCTTTAGCGTACGCAACCAGTTCTTCAATGTTGATATCAGGATTTATCTGGTTCAAATCAGTATCCTTCGACCAGCCTTCATCTATAATAATATACTCCAGTTTATTAGCCGATGCAAAATCGATGTAGTACTTATAGGTAGGAACGTTTATGCCCGCCTTAAAATCTACTCCCGTAATATTCCAGTCGTTCCACCAATCCCAGGCTACTTTGCCGGGTTTTATCCAGGTTTGGTCGGCAACGCGCGAGGGTGATGCCAGCTTTTGGACCATATCGTTATCGGCGAGCTGCTTATCTTCGGTACTAATGACAACCGCACGCCATGGGTATTGGCGCGTACCGTTTGTTTTGGTGATGTATTCGGCGCGGCGGGTTACAATGTAGTTCATATCGGCATAACCGCCGGTAGTTTGCTCCAATGGGTAGGGCGAAAAGGTGCCGCGCAGGCCGTTTCCCTTACCGTTAGTAAGGTACATACCGGGGTAGTCTTCAATATCAGCCTCTAAAATGGCGGCCTTTATCCGCTCGTTAATATTTACTAAAACCGGTAAAAAAGCCAGCGTATCCTTTTTCACAGCCGATACATTTACGGTATCGTAATGGGCTTCAAAAGAAGTATTGTATTTATCCTTGGCGCGGAAATCATTCACAAAGGGTAGTAAAGCTTTATTATCGGCAGCAAAATTAAAATTGGCCTCCTCATCCTTTAAAGTAATGGTTTCCTTAAATTCCGTAGTGAAGCGGTAAGCCACGCCATCGTTATACGCCCTGAAGATTAGCCCGTAATCCCCATTAAATTTTAAGGTGAGCTGGTTGTAATTATCATGCACCTTTGCCCGTTTGTAAATAGGGGTATTAAAATATTCGTCCCTGTCGCTTGTCTTATCGCTTTTTACTACGGCGTTTAAACCCAAAACCGATCCGTTGTTTAAAACCAGCGACACGTTCGAGGGCATAATAACATCCGTTTGCTCATATTTTACGGCCCAATTGATTGTGGCGCCAGCGTTTACAACCATATCTATTTTACCATCGGGCGATTTTACATGGTAAGTTTTGGTTGGCGATTGGCCGTTTGTAAAAAATGGCAGCGCCGCCAGCAGCAGCAATATTTTTGTTTTCATGGCGATTTGAAATGGTGGGCTGAAATTAAGCCTTTTATTGTTTTAATGACAGTTGATATTTAACCATTTATAAGCTGATTTTTGCGGAGCAAACACGAATTTTACGAATCGAGGCAAAATCCCTCAATCGTTGCGGCTAAGCTTGTACCATAAAGTCACGCTAATTTCCGCTAAGTTTCAATCCTAAGCCCGGAGCATTGTCCAGTACCCATTTGCCATCTGTAAACTCCGGCAATCTGTAAGGGTTGTTGCTGGTGAGGAACGGTCCATCCAAATCCGACCAATCGCATTGCGGGGCAAGGGAGGCTGCTGCGAGGGTAGCGCAGCTGGTTTCGGTCATACAGCCTATCATTACTTTTAGGCCAAGTTCGCGCGCCTTATCCAGCATTTGTTTAGCCTCGTGCATACCGGCAGATTTCATCAGCTTAATATTGATGCCATGATATACACCCTTAGCTTTCTCCACATCGGCCAAACGCTGTACGGCCTCATCGCCAATAAGTGGCAGCGGGCTGTGTTCGGTTAGCCACGCGTTGCTGTCTACATCGGTTTTTAGCATGGGTTGCTCTATCAAAACCACACCCTGCTCTTTTAACCAATAAACCAAATCGAGGCTTTGCTTGCGGTCGGTCCAACCCTGATTGGCATCTACAAACAGCGGCACATTGCTTACCGAGCGGATGGTTTGGATGATTTCCTTATCGTTATCGCGCCCAAGCTTTACTTTTATAATTTTAAAATCGGCGGCTTCCTTTAGTTTTTGAATGATAACCTCTTTGGTATCAATGCCAATAGTAAAACTGGTGATGGGCATGGTAGCGGGATCGGTACCCAATAACTCCCAGCAGGGCTTGCCTTGTAGTTTGCCATGCAAATCGTGCAGGGCAATGTCTATTCCCGCCTTTATAGCCGGGTTGCCGGGGGCGATGCTGTCGAGGTAGCTGATGATCGCCTCAAAATCAAAAGGGTAGCTAAATTGCCCGGCATCTACCTTACTCAAAAATGCGTTGGCCGTTTCGTAACTCTCGCCCATGTAGGGCACCATCGAGGCCTCCCCATAACCAATCACGCCTTCGTGCTCCACTTGTAGCAGCATCACCGGCGTACTGGTGCGCGAAAATTTAGCAATGGTAAACGTATGCTTTAGCTGCAATTCAAAAGGCTGGTAAGTAAGTTTCATGTTCAGGCCTCCGTATTTATCATTAACGCCCAGTAAATACCCATTTGGCCGCGGTCATCAAAAGTGCCGGAGGGTTGTTCTGTTGGGAATTTCTTTTTTGATATATCTATCGTTTTTACAAACTGGGTTAGTTCAAATAATTTATCTTCCACAAATTGCAGGATGGCGTAATCCCAAACAGCGTAGTGGCTTAGCATCCAGGTAAACTCAGCATTAAATTTGCCTTGCTTCATGTAGTCATTCAGGATGCTGTACGATTCAAAAATAACCGCCTCGTCCAGGTCATCTATTCCGGTAAGCCAATCGGTCTCCACAATTAAGTTCCAGTTTAAAAATACCAGCCGCTTAAGTGCTTCCAGCCTGGTGGACTCGTCTTCTACTTCCTTAAAAATGCGCAGGTACTCGCGGTGTATGGCTTTGTAGTTATCCAGCACCAACTTATCATCCTGCCAGTCGCTCTCGGTAGCAACGTTGCTATTTAGTTGTTGTTGCGTTCGTTTGTAGATCTCGTGCTCGTTTTCCGAGAGGCTTAAAAGAGATAAAGTCATATTTACTACATAAAACTCAAAGCTAAAATAATACTTCTAAAAGCTGCTTATCTTTGCAGGCATGGCGGCACAAATTTACCACCCCTTCAGCACTTTTAATTTCAGTAACAGCAAATGCTTCTTAACGGGGCAGGAATTAAGCAGTATCGAAGAAAAAATACAGGTATTTCCCCAATGGTTGATGAGCCTTTACAGCCTGGAGGACCAGCCCTTTAAACTGCTCGACGAGAGCATTGCTACCTACAAAGACCTCAAGATACCCTGCTCGGCCGCTGTAAACGAAAGCTATTTAGAACCGCTGGAGGCAGAAATATCCGCAGCTGTTGCCGCAGGTTATGAAGGTGTAAAAGCGCTTGATGAACTAATGCTTTTTCAATGGGTAAGCAAGCTGCTATATGGCATTATTTTTAACGAATTGCAGGCCGGCATAAAAATGCAACATGCGCAGGGCGAGGAGTTTAATATATCGCAATCCATCATCCACAAATTCAGCCACCTGCACCTAATGCTGCAAAGCATCAACCTGCCCATACAGTTTGAAGATTTTAAACCTCACAGCTTATTTTTGTTTAAAGTGGATAATAAGGAGAACGAGTTTGGCTACCGCGACGAGATAAACACCCAAACATTTGCCCTGCGGATAGCAAATTTTGGGCTGGTGATGTGCCTGCAGGATAATGGCGCAAACGCCAGCTACCACCGCGAATTATATGAGCAGATAAAGGAGGATACCCTGCATCCTATTCAGTTCGAGGAGTTTTCTGCACGGGTGTTCTACTCCAACTACCTGTTTAACCGATTGCCCGAGTATGAAGTGATGCCCGTTGGCGAGGATATATTTGTGGAAGCTATGCCCTTGCGCGGCATCAGCAGTAAGCCCTTGTTTGATGAATGGGCCAATAAAACCTATGGGCAAGTGCTGGAAAGCTTCTGGAAAAACTGGGGCTTCTTACTGTTAGAGATCATCAAAAACCCCAGCCAGCCCATTAGCTTTTTATTTAACCCCGATGGCAGCCGTATTGCTGCATCGGCAATCGAACTGCCGCGTTAAAACTGCTTTATAAATTCGTTAATGATGTTGTGATGAAGGAGTATAGTTATAAAAACACCGCTCACGGCACCAAAAAAGTGTGCATCGTGGTTAATGTTATCGCGCGCGTGCTTGGATGCAAAATGGCAGTACACAAGGTAAAGGATGCCGAATATCCAGGCGGGTATCCTGAAGGGTAAAAACAGCAAACCCATTTCCCCTGTTGGATTGAACAGGATGGCGCTGAAAACAACTGCACTTATCGCCCCGGATGCCCCTAACGTATTATACCAGGAATCGTCCCTGTGTTTATAGATGGAAGGAAGATCGGCAAGTACCATGGTTACGAGGTATAGTACCCCAAATTGCCAGTGCCCAAGAACTGATTCCAACTGGAAAGCAAAGAAATAATACGACAGCATGTTGAAGAACAAGTGGTTCCAATCCGCATGTATCAGCCCGCTGGTTATTACTGTGTAAACCCGATAGCCACGCGATGCTTCGTAGGGGTTGAGGATGCACCGGGCGTAAACGTTAGGGTCGGAAAAAGCCCAGAGCGACATTGCCAATGTTATTACAAAAATTACCGATGCCACCGGGGCCATCGTAAGGTATTCCATCATTTCAGGTCGAGTTTAGTATCAGTTAGCAACCTTCCCACAGGGTAACGCAGATAGGTTTTTTCGAAGTAGGGCGAGTTGCGGTAAACAAAATTAAGCTGTGCCGCTGCGCTGGCTGCCATTTTGGGGTCTTTTGCTTTTTCATCATCCAGTTTTTTGCGCAGCTCCTGGTCTTTCTTTAACAAATCAGCGGCAATATCTTCAAACACATAGTCCGAGAAATATTCCTTTTGCCCCAATACCGAATCGAAAAAGTTCCAGGCGAAGAAAGAATCTACACCCTGCGGCTCCATAGTTTCTACAATGTAACGGTTTATGGGTTGGTTTACATATACAACGTAGTCGCCTGCGTAAAATTTAACCTTGCTATCCACCGGATTTAGCCTTACCCCGCTGTGCATGTAATGCCCTTCGTAGGGGTGGGTAGCGGTTTTATAGTCGGCAATGTAGTACATCTGCAAACTTAGCGTAGTATCATGCGCCAGCTGCTTCATAGCAACCCGGTTCAGTTTAAACAAGTCGATAACCTTACCCCATGCCTGCGGAATAACGTAAGCTATCGGTTTATCAGCAGTAGCGGTAGCTTTATAGGTATTAAAGAGTTTTATGGTTTTAGTGTAGGGTTTATTCCGGTCATAATACAACCGCTTTAGCCCACTTATTTCGCTGGTTTTATACGCGGCTTCGTACCCTTTAAAGGTAATAGTATCCACCTTGGTTTCGTCCAGTCCCCAGGCAAGCGCAAAAGTTTTTTGCCTGCTCACTTCCGCATCCACCTTTCTACGCAAATCGCCAATTACCCTGGCATCGCGCTGGCAAATGGCTATCAGTTGCTCCATAAAGTTATAGGTAGCATACAGGCGCTTGTCGAAGGGTTTCAGCATGTGCGTTTCCGTCATATAGCTAATCATGTTATGCTGCGCCGCAAAGCCCGTAGAGAACCTTGGCGTTTCCATAAAGCTAACGATACCGCTATCGGGCAGCCCGCTTTCGCCTGCGCCATAGGGTATCATCTCAAAGCCGCTTTTCTTCATGCCTTTATAGAGGTCGGCAGTCATTACTTTGGCGGTATAATCGGCTAATAAAGGGTTTTGTTTATCTTTTTGGGTTTCTATCAGCGTCATCACGTACTGGTAGTCGGCACCATCGCTTACGTGGTTGTCCAGCAACACTTCGGGCTGCCAGGTATTCAGTATCTGCGTAAAGGCAAGGGCATTGCGGCTATCAGCTTTTATAAAATCGCGGTTCAAATCAAGGTTGCGGTAATTACCGCGGAAGCCATAGGCATCCGGCCCGTTTTGGTTTGCACGCGAGTGGCCGCGATTCATATTGCCGTCGATATTATACACCGCTATGATGCAAATCACCACGTCTTTTGGCAGTTTATTTCCTTTCAGCAAATCGCGCGTCAGCATCATGCTGGCATCAATACCTTCAGGTTCGCCGGGATGGATACCATTATTAATAAGCAATATGCGTTTGTTTTGCTTTTTGATAAGCAAGGGATCGAAAACTTTATCTTTTGATAAAACCACCAGCGTTAAGGGCTTTCCCACATCCGTCATCCCATAATCAATAGTGCGCATCTGCGGGTATTGCTTGGCCAGTTTTTGGTAATAAGCAATAACCTCGGCATGCGTGGCCGAATAGTTTTTATTCTTGCTTAATTCAAACGGGGTAAGCTGGGCATGGGCTTGTAAAAAGCCAAAAATGCAAAGCAGGGTGGCCAGTTGTTTTTTCATATCTATTAAACAAATATAGAACAGGCGGCCAATTAATTCCCTGCTTCCTTTATTTCTGCCTGTAACTTTTTGGGGAGGCTTTTCAATACCAATTGGTACGAATCGTCTATCATTTGGCAAAGCTGCTTGCGGGTAAGTGCCCCGCCCATAAAAACGGTGTTCCAATGCACTTTGCTCATGTGGTAACCGGGCTGCACCTCGGTATACTGCTCCCTTAACTCTATGGCCCGCTCAGGGTCGCATTTGGCATTAAAGTGGCGTCCGTCCTCCAAGCTGGCCAGTAAAAACATTTTGCCGCCCACTTTAAACACCATCGTGTCTTCTCCAAAAGGGAATCCCTCTTCTACAGCAGGCAAAGCAAGGCAGTAATCGCGTAACTCTTCAATATTCAACTCAATTCCCTTTTATCGATTTATCGTAAGCGTGTTCGGTACCGAAGTTATATTTAAACCCAATGGTGATGTGGCGGTATTGATCGGGTGCGTTGTTTTTAAATATTGAGGTTGGGTCTTCGTAGCCGTCCAGCCCCTCGCCGAACGTTACATAATGTTGATAGCCTATATCAATACCAAATTTTGGCACACCGTAATAATCGTATATTTTAAACTCATAGCCGAAGCGTACAGGCACAATAACGTTTACAGATTTATCTTTCCCCGGGAAGCGGTACGTAGGGTCAAGTAGGCTATAACGGTTGGTTTTTACATCGTTAAAGATTGCTCCCACGCCTATGCCCCCGTAAAAGTTTTTGATGATGTTTAAAAAATCGCTTCGGTAATAATCGATTGCATCACCCAACTGGTAGTCTACATGCAGCATCAGCGCTTTGTATTTATTTTCGAATTTCCGGGTATCTTTATCAATAACAACATTGTCCCCGCCACCTTTTAGCTTTCCTACCTGAAATTCTAATACTACAGGCACATAAGGGTTGTAATAATAGATAAAGCTGGCATTAAAGGCCTTATCATTATATGCTTTTTTTAAATCGGCAAGCGGATGCACAATACCGCCCCCGATGCCGAAGCCAAATGAATTATAATTGTAGCCACCCTGTGCTTTTGCAGCAAAACAAGCAAATGTAACGGCGATCAATAATATGTACTTTTTCAAAATAATTAAATTAAGATTATCACAATTTTGCACATCGGCACCTTTTACAAAATATTTTACTAATATAGGTTTTATATGGATTTTAACACACGGCTAACTTATACCGTTACCGAAAGATTTTTACGGTACGTAACGATAGATACACAATCGGACCCGGCATCGCCCACATGTCCCTCTACCGAAAAACAGAAGGACCTTGGGCGGCTTTTAGTAAAAGAGCTATTAAACATCGGCGTTGCCGATGCTCACCTGGACGAATTTGGTTACGTGTATGCCAGCATACCTGCCAATACGAACAAACAGGATGTGCCCGTGATTTGTTTTTGCTCGCATATGGATACCGCACCCGATTGCAGCGGTAAGGATGTGAAGCCTTTGGTGCATTTAAATTACACGGGGGCAGACATTGTGTTGCCGGATGACAGTACACAGGTTTTGCGCATGGCGGAGCACCCCGACCTGAAAAACCAGGCAGGCAATGATATCATCACAGCATCGGGCACGACCCTTTTGGGTGCCGATAATAAGGCCGGAGTGGCCGAAATAATGGATGCTTGTTACCAGCTCATCAACCACCCCGACATAAAGCATGGCGTGGTAAAAATATTGTTTACCCCCGATGAAGAGATTGGCAGAGGTGTTGATAAAGCGGATGTAGAAAAAATTGGAGCTTTTGCATGCTACACGATAGATGGCGAGAGCGCGGGCAATATGGAAAATGAAACGTTCTCGGCAGATGGCGCAAGGCTCACCATCAACGGGGTAAGCTCGCACCCCGGCTTTGCCAAGGGTAAAATGGAGAGTGCTATAAAAATTGCCGGATTAATTGTTGCCGCTCTCCCTGATGAGTTATCGCCCGAAGGCACTGAGGGCATGCAGGGTTTTGTGCACCCTGTAGATATAGCCGGACATGTGGAAACCGCTACCATTGATTTTATTATCCGTGATTTTGAGGACGAACAATTGGCAAGCCATGCGAATACCATTAAGGAGGTAGCCGAAGAGGTATTGAAGAACTTCCCGAATAGCACTTATACCCTCGATGTAAAGCCCCAATACCGCAACATGAAGAATGTACTGGCGCAGCATCCGCAGATTGTAGAATATGGCTTGGAAGCCATCCGCCGTGCAGGCATGCAGCCAAAGCTTTGTAGTATCCGTGGCGGCACGGATGGCTCGAGGCTATCGTTTATGGGCCTGCCTACCCCCAATATTTTTGCAGGCGAGCATGCTTTCCATGGTAAGCAGGAATGGGTAAGCGTACAGGATATGCAAAAAGCGGTAAACACTATATTGCATTTATGCAGCATTTGGGAAGAGAAGGCGCCTAGCCAAAAAGGCAAGCAAATATAAACGCCGGATATAGAAGCACTTTCCACTTCAATATCCGGCGTTCGGTGTTCGATATTTTACTCTTAATAAAGCAAATTATCGTACGGGTAACGCTCTGTATGGATCGTCTTCACCGCGTCGTACAGCATCGTTTTAAATTCCTCCACGTTCTCTTTTTGGGTGGCGGAGATAAATATCGCCGGGGCATTATTCTTTGCCATCCAGCTGTGGTTAAAGTCGTCCATGGTTAACGGGGTGTCTTTAATATCTATGTTGTGGTCGGCAGGGTTAAACGCATCTATCTTGTTGAAGACAGTGATGGTCTTTTTATCAACCACTTTCAAATCCTTCAAGGTTTCATTGACTGTACGTATCTGGTCCTCAAAAGTAGGGTGTGAAATATCCACCACATGGATCAGGATATCTGCCTCGCGCACCTCATCCAGGGTAGATTTGAAACACTCTACCAAATGGTGCGGCAATTTGCGGATAAACCCAACCGTATCTGACAATAAAAACGGCACATTCTCTATAACCACCTTGCGCACAGTTGTATCCAGCGTGGCAAACAGCTTGTTCTCGGCAAACACATCCGATTTTGCCAGCATGTTCATGATGGTAGATTTCCCCACGTTGGTGTATCCCACCAAAGCCACACGTATTAGTTGCTGGCGGTTTTTGCGCTGGGTTTCATTTTGGCGGTCGATAAGTTTAAGTCGTTCTTTGAGCAGGGAGATCTTATTCAGGATCAAACGCCTGTCGGTCTCTATCTGGCTTTCACCCGGGCCGCGCATACCAATACCGCCTTTTTGGCGCTCTAAGTGCGTCCATAGGCGAGTCAAACGGGGCAACAGGTATTGCAACTGTGCCAATTCCACCTGTGTTTTGGCTTGTGCCGTTTGGGCACGGCCTGCAAAAATATCAAGGATGAGGTTGCTCCTGTCAAGTATCTTCACCTGCAGTTCGCGCTCTATATTACGTAATTGTGATGGCGTAAGTTCATCATCAAAAACAACAATGTCTATCTCTTCGGCAACAACGTATTCTTTTATTTCTTCCAGTTTACCGGTGCCGACAAAGGTAGATCGTTCTGGCCGCTGTAATTTTTGGGTAAAGGTTTTCACGGTGAGGCCGCCGGCAGTGGCAACCAAAAACTCTAATTCCTCTAAGTATTCTTTTTCGCGTGCCTCGGTTTCGTTTGGTGTTATTACACCCACCAGCACAACTTTTTCCTGCTTCACAGCAGTATCATAAAATTTCTGTTTCATAAATCAATATAAAGATACGCGGATTTACGCATTTATGCGTACGGCGTATTCGGTAAAACAATAGTAAAGCGGCCAATATTGCCGGCTGCATGGATACACCGGGTAACCGGTGAATGATGTGGAGTGTTTGAGAATTACATTTTTTATTGGTAGTGCGGCAAAGGTAATGTTTTTGCAGGGAAAGAAAAAATTGGGTGTATGGCTATCGTTTGACGAATAAATATTTAAACAATTCTACAAACCCTTCACAAACTCATGCATTGCCTTACCGGGGTCTGCCTGTTTCATAAAATTCTCGCCGATAAGGAAACCCTGGAACCCAACTTTCTTCAAGTCCTTAATGGTTTGTGTATCGCTAATGGCGCTTTCAGATATCTTTAAAAATTCGTTGGGGATATGGTCCACCAGATCGTAGGAGTTTTGTACCGACACCGTAAAATCGGCCAGGTTGCGGTTGTTTACGCCAATGGCATCCAGGTTGGTATCTATGCTGCGCTCCAGCTCTTCTAAATTATGCACCTCCAGCAACACATTCAGTTCCAGGCTTTTGGCCAGGGCGGCTAATCTCTTTATCTCTGCGGGGGTAAGTATCGCGGCAATTAATAAGATAATATCGGCACCCAAGGCTTTAGCTTCTACAATTTGATATTCATCTATCATAAAATCCTTACGCAGCACCGGGATGGTGTTGGCGCGCCGGGCACGCTTCAGATCCAGCTTACGCCCACCGAAGAAGTTCCGGTCGGTAAGTACGGATAACGCTGAAGCGCCTGCATCGGCGTACTGTTTGGTTACCTCTTTTACAAGCGCTTCATCGTTGATGATACCTTTTGATGGAGATTTACGCTTAAACTCCGCAATGATGCCGGTACGCTCGGGCGCCAATAAAAAATCTTTTAAAGAATACGTTTCCCGGTGGAAATATTCAGATTCCTCCAGTTCGATGTAAGTGGTTTCGCGCTTATCGCGGGCCACTTCTTTCTTTTTGTATGCTACTATTTTATCGAGTATGTTCATGCCTCTACCCCCCTGAAGGAGGGATTTTTGCTTTTCAAAGTTAATAATTTATCCTTTTAACCAGTTCTCCATCATTTCCTTACCGTATTCCGTCAGCACCGATTCCGGGTGGAACTGTACGCCGCGCACATCGTATTCTTTATGCCTTAAAGCCATTACCGAATTGTCGGCTTCATCAATAGCGGTAACCTTAAGCACCTCGGGCAAGTCTTTTTCCACTACCCAGCTGTGGTAGCGGCCAACTTTAAAGCTCTGGGGCAAACCCAGGAAAAGCTGCTCGCTTTCATCCGTTACTTTTATGGGCGTGGCAATACCGTGCATAGGCTGCGGCAAGTTGTATAACCTGCCGCCAAAAACTTCGGCAATAGCCTGTTGACCAAGGCATACGCCAAAAATGCTTTTTGTTGGCGCATATTTTTCTATTACCTGCAGCAATAAGCCCGCTTCCGACGGGATGCCAGGCCCGGGCGAGAGGATGATATGGCTATATGCATCCACATCCTCTACTTTAAACTGGTCGTTCCTCCAAACATCGCATTCCAGCCCAATTTCATTAACCAAATGCACCAGGTTATAGGTGAACGAATCGTAATTGTCTATTATTAATATATTGCTCATGGCTTACAAACCCCTAATCCCTCTCAAGAGGGTAACTATAAATTTTTAACTAATTCTATAACTCTGTTGCTAACTCTATCGCTTTCCTCAACGCGGCTATCTTATTATCTACTTCCTTCAACTCACTCTCCGCAACAGAGCCTGCTACTATGCCCGCACCTGCCTGGTAATGCAGGGTGTTGTTCTTGCTTAAAAACGAGCGGATCATAATAGCGTGGTTAAAATCGCCATTGAACCCTAAGTAACCAATAGCGCCGCTGTAAAAGCTACGTTTGGTTTTTTCGTTTTCGTCGATGATCTCCATAGCGCGGTATTTCGGCGCACCGCTTAGCGTGCCTGCCGGGAAAGTGTCTGCTACAATTTTAAAAGAGGATACGCCCGGCTTTAACTGCCCGCTTACATGCGATACCAAATGGATAAGGTGCGAGTAATACTGCACTTCCTTAAATGCTTTTACGCTTACCTGGCCGCAGTGGCGGCTAAGGTCGTTGCGAGCTAAGTCAACCAGCATTACGTGCTCGGCAGATTCTTTTGGGTCGGCTTCCAACTGGCGGGCTATCTCTGCATCTTTTTCATCATCGCCGCTACGTTTAAAGGTTCCGGCTATTGGGAAGATACTGGCAACACGGTTTTTTATGGTGATCTGTGCCTCCGGCGATGACCCGAAAATCCTAAAATCGCCAAAATCGAAATAAAATAAATACGGCGAAGGGTTGATAGAGCGTAGCGCCCTGTACACGTTAAACTCATCGCCCAAAAACTTACGAGAGAAAGCGCGGGAAGGCACTATCTGGAAAACATCGCCACGGTAAATGTGCGTTTTCATCTTCTCCACTATCGCTATAAATTCCTCGTTGGTTAAATTTGATTGCTCCGCTTCCTTGCTTTCAAAAGTATACTCCGGGAAGTTTTTGTTTTTGATAAGGTATTCCAATTTCTCCAGCCCATTGGTTTCGGGTTCGCCCACTACCTGGTTGTGGAAAATGTAGAGTTCGTTCTTAAAATGGTCAACCGCAATGATGTAACTGTAAATATGGTATTGCATTACCGGTATCTTGCGCGGGTTATCGGGGGTTACTTTCAGTTTAATCGTTTCGAAATGCTCTACCGCCTCGTGCGTAAAGTAGCCAAACAAACCATTGGAAATAATTTTGCCTGTTTGTGCATCCGTTTCAAAACGGCTTAAAAAGTTATTTATCTCGTCTGTTAGTTCAAACGTGCCGGGTGCGCTTACTTCGGTAGTGCCATCCGGGAATTTCTTTTTTAACTCATCATTGTCCAGCACAAAACCACTGATAGGCGAGCAGCAGATATAGCTTACGCTGTTTTCGCGGCTGTGGTAATCCGAGCTTTCCAGCAGCAACGAGTTTGGGAAAACATCGCGCAGCCGCAGGTAAATGCTCACCGGCGTGGTAGTATCTGCAAGCAGCTTTTTATGTGTTGTATTTATTTTAAAAGTTGTCATTTTCAATAGCTTATTAAACAAAAAAACCCGGCGAATTGGTGCTCGCCGGGTTTCAATATAGGTTTATATTTGATTAGTGATTCATACAAAAAACCATCCGGCTGCCAAAGTTTGTTTGGTGCCACCAATAGATATTGTTCAAAGTTTTTTTCATGATCGGGGAGCAAATTTATAAAGAATATTGAGATTGCAAACTTTTTCTGTTCTTTTTTAGCTACTCATGCCAAAAAGGGCGCGTTTGCTCTGCAAAATAGCCACAACAACCACTACCAGGGCCAGTGTATAAAATATGGCAACCGTACGGTGCTTGCTTTCGGGTAGCAACTCTTTTTTAGATTTTGAATGCCCGATAGTGATCAATACAATGGCAAATATCATCATGCTGATATGTTCAACCGTCCAATAGCGGGCTGTTGCTTCGTGCATGGTTTCTTTGGCAAATACTACAAACGGACTTATAAAATACAGCACCAGCCCTATTAAAAGCTGCGTATGGGCCGAAATTAAGGCAAACAGGTTAACCTTGCGGTTGCCTTCGGTATACTCTTTTTTACTAAGCCAGCCGGCGAACGATTGCAGGATAGCCAGCAGTAATAGTATCATTACGATATACCGGAAGCCGGAGTGGAGCAGCAGGAGGAATTTGTATAAAGCCATGGGTATGAAAATTTGGTTCGAATATAAGGATAAAAGTTTTTTTCGGATGCAGTTTGGATGTTTATTTACCCGCGAAATAACAGGGGAATTCCCGAGCTTTTTCGGTGTTTTTCTTTGTTTTTCTGTGCATTCCCTATGGAATTGACTTTATCCCGAAAAACTGAATTTTCCCATCAACACCTTGGGGTTATTACCTATCTCCATCGGCTCGCCGCATAGTGCTTCGTTGCCCAGCAGGGCAAAAAGTATGGCCTCTTTTGCATCCGGGTTTATCCCAAGTTCGCTCGTAACGGCTATCGATACGCCGGGTAATGCCTTCTTTATATATTCCACCACAAAGGGGTTTCTTGCCCCGCCGCCGCTGGTGAAAAGTTTAATATCAGGGTGGTTAAAATTTGAACGTATAAAGTTGGCGATACTGCGTCCCGTAAAGGCGCTGAGCGTAGCAACCAGGTCGGCCTTGGCTAAATTTAAGGTACGGGTGGCTTGTTGCGCATCGGCAACAAATGTTAAATTGAACAATTCAGGCCCGGTAGTTTTAGGCAGGGTATCGGTAAAGAACGGGTGGTGCAAAAGGGCATCTAACAAAACCTCGTTTACCGTACCCGAGTAGGCTATTGCCGAATCCTCATCGAAAGGCCTGTCAAAATACGCGCGGCAGGCGGCATCTATAAGCGTGTTGCCCGGGCCAATATCGGTACACATCACTTTACTATGATCTGCATCGGCCGGCAGATAGGTAAGGTTGGCAATACCGCCGATGTTGAGGAGGATGCGGTTTTCGCCGGGTTTACTGCCTAAAAGTACGTCGCCATATAAGGCCAAAGGTGCGCCTTCGCCGCCGCCGGCAATATGTTTCTGGCGGAAATCGCTGATGGTTAATATACCGGTGTTTACGGCAATATGGTCGGCATCGCCGATCTGCAGGGTGGCGTTGCCGTAATTTTTTTGCTGATGTAGCCGCTTTGGCGCATGGTAAATGGTTTGCCCGTGGCTGGCTATGAAATCCACATCAGCCGGGTTAACCCGCCACTCCGCCAGTGCCTGTAGTATCAATTCCGCATGGAAGGTGCCGATGTAAGCATTCAGCAAAGTTACCTTCTCCAAACTCACTTGCTTTTGGGCAAATACCTGCTGCACTTCTTTTTTAAAGTTGTCCTGGTAAGGTGCGGTGATAAAATTGATGAGTTTAAACTGCGTTTGCAAGCCATAGCCGCTAAAACTGCAAAGTGCGATATCCAAGCCATCCAGCGAGGTGCCCGACATCAGCCCAATGCCCAGCCGCTCTTCTTTTTGGGCTATGGCAAACAATTTTTGCAGGTTTTTATTCAATGGCGACATATGTTAACTCTTGTTTTAGGGCTATGCACAAATGTAAATTAAAATGCCCTGTATATAAATATCCTATATATTTGTTTTACCCATTGTATACCAATTACAACCCAAACCAACATTTATGGCAAGATTAAATTTACTGGAAGAGACACGCTACGAGAAGCTGCCGGTGAGCGTTTATGCAAGCCAGCATTCGGCATCGCTGGCAGTAGCGGCAAGGATAGCCAGGCTGGTGCGGGGCAAGCAGGCTTTAGGGCAGCAAACGGTTTTAGGGCTGGCAACAGGCGTTACGCCTATTGGCGTTTATGCCGAGTTGATACGCCTGCACAAGGAAGAGGGGCTGTCGTTTAAGGATGTGGTGACCTTCAACCTGGACGAGTACTACCCCATGAAGCCGGATGCAGCGCAAAGTTACGTTACTTTCATGAACGAGAACCTGTTCAACCATATCGACATCGATAAAAGGAAAGTGCATATCCCCGATGGCACCCTGGCGCAGGAGGACGTTGCCGCCTTTTGCCTGGATTACGAAAAGCAACTGTCAGACCTGGGCGGCCTGGACCTGCAATTGCTGGGCATCGGCCGCACAGGGCACATCGGCTTTAACGAGCCGGGCTCTGCGCCAAACTCGGGCACCAGGCTGGTGACGCTTGACGACCTGACCCGCCGCGATGCTTCGCGCGATTTCGGCGGCAAGCAGAACGTGCCTACTAAAGCCATCACCATGGGCGTAGGAACCATATTCAAGGCCCGCGAGATCATCCTGATTGCCTGGAGCGCCAAAAAAGCGCCAATCGTGCGCAAAGCCGTAGAAGGCGAGATCTCCGGCGAAGTGCCTGCTACGTTTTTACAGCTATCCGACCATGTAGAGTTTGTGCTGGACGAAGGCGCTGCTTCAGACTTAACGCGCTTCGGTACCCCATGGCTGGTAAAGGATTGCACCTGGGATAACAGTTTAAAGAAGAAAGCAGTCATCTGGCTATCCGGCGCCGTGGGCAAGCCGATACTGAAGCTGACCGAGGAAGACTACAACAACCACGGCATGGCACAGCTTGCCGTTGAGCAGGGGCCTGTGTACAATATCAATATCGACATATTTAACCAGGTGCAGCATACCATCACCGGCTGGCCGGGAGGAAAGCC
>NZ_CAMLOV010000017.1 GCF_946481715.1 uncultured Mucilaginibacter sp.
ACCCGTATCAGATACGGCAAAACGTATCCTTACCGTCTTTTTTGTCTGTTCAATTACCTTTAGGTCGATATCTACCCCGCCTGTGGCAGTAAATTTAACAGCGTTGCTCACCAAATTCAACAAAATTTGTACCAGCCGCGCCCTATCGCCAATTACTACGTCGGGGATGGCGTGCTCTATCGTGCTCTTCAGGTAAATGCCTTTCTCTGCTGCCTTGTACCGCATCGAGGCCGTAACCCCTTTTATCATATCGCGGATATCTACATGCGCTTTCTCCAGCTCGATATTACCCGTCTCTATCTTTGTAAAATCCAGCACATCGTTTATCAGCGTCATCAGGTTCTCTGCCGAGAATTTGAGGATGCTGAGGTTCTCCCGCTGCGACTCCAGGGGGTTATCATCCAGCAACAGGTGGCTCATACCAATAACGGCATTAAGCGGTGTACGTATCTCGTGGCTCATCACGCCAATAAACATGTCTTTGGCGCGGCTCAGTTGCAAAGCTTCCTCTTTGGCATTTATCAGTTCCTGCTCGGCCTTCTTTTTAGATGTGATATCAATGATCACCTCTATGTACTTATCCACCTTCCCGGTATCATCAGTAATTACCGAATTGATGACCGAGATCCAAACCGGCCTCCCATCTTTACGGTAGATGAGCAGATCAACCTCGAAGGATTGCTTTTTCGCGGATAGTTCGCGCGCCTTGGTGATAATGGATACATCCGTCAATTCGCCTTTCAACGAATCGCCGAGGTGCTTATCCTTTACATCCTCCAGCGAATAGCCGGTAATATGCTCAAAAGCATCGTTCACCCACTCCACCTTGCCTTCGCTATTGTTAATAACCACGCCGCTGGTTGTTTTACTGGCAACAAGCGATAGCATGGTAAGCTGCTCTTCGGCTTTTTTGCGGCTGCTGATGTCAACCATTACGCCTATCTGGCGTTCTACATTGCCTACCTCGTTAAACAGCGGGCTGTTGGATATAAACACCCAGGCAGCCGAGCCATCTTTGCGGTATATTTTTATTTCAATCTCGTAAGGCTTATTTTCTTTTACTTTTTGTACCGCACCTTTAAAAACTTCCAGGTCGGTTTCTGCGCCTATCAGCTTAGTACCTATGGTTTGCCCTTTTAATTCGTCCAGCGTGTAGCCGATTATCCGCTCCATGGATTCGTTCATCCATATTATCCGGCTTTCGTTATCGCGGATCATGATACCGCTTGGAGATTTGCGTGCCGCAAAAGAAAGTATCTCTACATCCTGCTCGGCACGTTTGCGGGTGGTGATATCAATAATAATGCGGATGTATTTTTCTATCGCGCCATCCGCCGCGTATATGATAGAATTGGTTACCGAGATCCAGATAGGCTCACCCCCTTTGGTGAACATGGATAGCTCCACCTCGTACGATCTTTTGTTCGCTATGGCATCCCGCAACTCCAGTTCGGCAGCTTCATCTTTGGGCTTGCCTTTTATAACTTCGCCCAAAAGTTTATGCTCAACGTCGGTTAGGTTATACCCTGTAATACTTTCAAATGCGGCATTGGTCCATATTACCTTATCATCAGCATCGCTTATCACCACGCCGTTCTTTATTTTGCTGGCCACCAGCGATAGCTGCTCGGTTTCGGTCAACAGCTTTTTTTGCAGGGTCATATCGCGGCCGCTGCAGTACCATTTGCCGGCCTTGTGTACAGCGGTCCAGCTTATCCACTTAAGTTCGCCGCTACGTGTAACCGTTTCGGTCACAATTTCGAACGGCTTTTGCGACGCCACGGCCTTTTCTATCACCGGGACAAACTGCTCCCGGTTTTGCCCGGCCACAAAACTCCATAACGTTCTCCCTACGGCTTCTTCTACCGTATAGCCTAAAATATCGAAAATACAGTTATTGATGAGTTCGATATTAGCATCCGCACCGGCAATCAAGTGGATCTCGGTTGAATTATTGAAAAGCGTGTAAAAATCCTTATGCACCTGCAGGCTTTGCTCCAGCTCCTTTTTTTGCTTGCGCAGTACCAGGTGCGATATTACCTCGCTGGCCAATATTTTAAGGGCATCCTGCTGCTCTTCGGTTACCTCGCGCACATGGGTATCCAGCACGCATAGGGTACCAATACGGTAACCGTCGGGGTCTATAAGCGGGGTGCTGGCATAAAACCGCAGCCCAAACTCGCCGGTAACCATTTCATGGCCGCGATAGGGTTCTACTTTTGATACATCGGGAATAGCTACTAAGTCGCCCTGCATGAAGGTGTGCTGGCAAAACGTGTCTTCCAGCGGTACCTCGGCAATATCCAACCCAATGGCCGATTTCATCCATTGGCGCGAATCATCTATAAAAGAAATAAAGGCAATGGGTACCTGGCATATATAGGAAGCCAGGCGGGTAATAGCATCATACTCCTTCTCGGGCAGCGTATCTAAGATATCATAGGAATGCAAGGCGTTTAAGCGCTTAGCTTCCAACTCCGAAGGGGTATGATGCTGTACGTCCATTTGTTAGCCCAGGTGGTTATCCCGGTAAAGGGGATGCTCTTCCATTAGCTTGTGCACCCTTTTACGTACTTTCTTCAAAACAGTTTCGTTTTCAGGGTCGTTTATTACCATATCTATCAGTTCCACAATGGTATCCATGTGTTTTTCTTTTAAACCGCGGGTAGTAATGGCCGCAGTGCCTACACGGATGCCCGATGTTACAAACGGCGACTTATCATCATAAGGCACCATGTTTTTATTGGCGGTGATATCTGCGCTTACCAAAGCTTTCTCGGCAGCTTTACCGCTGATGTTTTTGTTGCGCAAATCAATCAGCATCAGGTGGTTATCTGTACCGCCCGAAATGATATCATACCCGCGCTCTACAAAGGCCTTGGCCATAGCGGCGCCGTTAAGTTTCACCTGTAGGATATATTTCATGTAGCTATCGCTCAAAGCCTCGCCAAAGGCAATTGCTTTAGCAGCGATGATGTGCTCAAGCGGGCCGCCCTGTGTACCCGGGAAAACGGCCATATCCAGCAAGGCCGACATCATGCGGATCTCGCCTTTTGGTGTTTTTAAGCCCCACGGGTTTTCAAAATCTTTACCCAATAATATCAGCCCACCACGCGGGCCGCGCAGGGTTTTGTGTGTAGTAGTGGTAACAATATGGCAATGCGGCAGCGGATCGGTAAGCAAACCACGGGCAATTAAACCTGCCGGGTGCGAAATATCTGCCAGCACCAATGCGCCAACCTCATCGGCAACGGCGCGGATAAATGCGTAATCCCAATCGCGCGAGTAGGCCGAAGCACCGCAGATGATCAGTTTTGGTTTTTCGCGCAGGGCAACTTCTTTTAGTTGCTCATAATCTACATAACCGGTATCTTTTTTAACCCCATAAAAATGCGGCTCGTACAGTTTGCCCGAAAAGTTTACGGCCGAGCCATGTGTTAAGTGGCCGCCATGAGAAAGGTCGAACCCTAATATTTTATCGCCGGGGTTTAAAACAGCCAGCATTACCGCAGCATTGGCCTGCGCACCGCTATGCGGCTGCACGTTTGCCCACTCGGCATTAAACAATTGCTTGGCGCGCTCAATAGCTATGGTTTCAATTTCATCAACAACCTCGCAGCCGCCGTAATAGCGTTTGCCGGGTAAGCCTTCGGCATATTTGTTGGTTGCTACCGAGCCAGCGGCTTCCATCACCTGCTTGCTTACAAAATTCTCTGATGCTATCAGCTCAATGCCTTCTTCCTGGCGCTGCTGCTCTTCATCCAGCAATTTAAATATTAATTTATCTCTTTTCATTGTCATGTGTAATGCGCGCTAAGTTAGCTATAAAATTAGATTTGAGATAGATGGATTTAGATTTGAGATGTGAGATATGAGATTTGAGACGGGAGAATTTAGTTTTGGGGCGGGAGATATGAGAATTGAGATGGGAGATTTGAGCGGGAGATATGAGATTTGAGACGTGAGATTTGAGATAAAAAGGATGCAAAAGCCGCCATTATAGGCACCAGCCCTCCCCCCCGTCATGCACGATTGTACGAAGCCCTCCCACCTCGTCCTTGCGCAAATCCCCCCGTCATTGCGAGGCACGAAGCAATCTCCCGATTAGCAGGGCGAACCTACAGAGCGGCTTTATTCTCGATAACGGCAGTACGAGGTGGTTAACACACGGCTGCTTGTATGACCGCTCTGCCTTCGTAGAGATTGCTTCGTACCTTATAATGACGCGACGTTAAATGCTTGATTGTCAATACCTGTTTAATCACTAACCGGATCCAACGAAGAACACAAAAACCGGCCTTGTCCTGTTCGGCAACCACTGAAACTGATAAAGCACTGCCTTTCATAGGACAGGGCGCAGCCGGCAGTTTCTTTTGGTTACTTTTCTTTGCTGCCAAAGAAAAGTGACATCCACAGGTTTTAAATAACCTACTGCCTTACCTAACGAAGCACAACAAATGGTACCACCTAAACGTCATTGTATTTTTTTTCAGGGGCACCCTGGTGGATACTCGCAATGACGCATTTTTTTTTCTTACTCCCCCTTCCTACTCTCCACCCGCTTCCTTATCCGGCTTAATGACGGGTTGGTGATACCGAGGTACGAGGAAATATGGTAAGCCGGGATGCGCTCAACAATATCGGGGTGCGCTTCCAGCAAGCGTAGGTAGCGTTGCTCGTGCGAGAAAAAGATAAACTCTTCCGTTCGCGTTTGCGCAATGGTGAAAAACAATTCGGCCAGCAGCCGGCCGAATTTTGCCCAATTGGGGTTGGTTTCGTAAAGGCTGTTTAGGTCGTGGTACGAAATGAAGAAAATCTCCGAATCTTCCATCGCCTCAATAAAATACCAGCAGGCCTTACGCGATACAAAGCTGCGGAACGAAACCACAAACTGGTTCTCCGAAAAAAAGAAGATGTTCTTATCCTCTTTGGTATCCGGGTCGCGGTAGTAGATGCGGAAAATGCCTTTTACAATCAGCCCCAAATCGTTGCAAACCATGGCTTGCATGTTAAAAAAGTCGCCTTTAACCATCTTCCGCGCTTTCCAAAACGGGCGACTGTCGGCAATGTCGCTATCGCTCAACTGGGCAAAATTTTTAAGGTGCTGGGTTATTATTTCGTTTTTATCGTCCATGGGTAGTGGTATAAAATGTGGCCTGTTCGGTTAACCGTTGCGCGACTTAATCCCTCAAATTTAATCCGAATATTACACATTCATTTTCAATAAGTGAAAACCCAACAGTAACCCTCTGTAATTGTACCGTAATATTTCCCGGGCATTTTCACTTAAGTGAAAATCGCGCGGCGCAATCCTCCACACCTTTGGAGCAATAAAAATAAGAATTCAAAACATCATGACAACAAACGCTTCATCTCATACAGTACCGGCCGGCCAGGCTGCCGAAACTGCTACCTCATTACGCAACCTGTATTTTACCCGCGCTGCCTTTTCTATTGCCTGGGTTATCCTCGTTGCCCTGTTTGCAAAAACATCCCCCGCTATCGCCAGCGTGTTACTCATTATCTACCCCGCCTGGGATGTAGTGGGCACCTTGCTGGATATCCGCGCCAACCGCGCCGTTATCTCGTTAACACCGCAATATGTAAATGCTGCCATTAGTGCCGCCACCACCATAGCCGTAGGCATTGCCCTGCAAAAAGGCGTACCCGAAGCGCTGACCGTCTTCGGCACCTGGGCGATAGGCACGGGACTGATCCAACTGATATTAGGCTTACGCCGCCGCAAGGCCTTAGACGGGCAATGGCCCATGATCCTTAGCGGTGGCCAATCCGTACTGGCAGGCGCATCCTTTATCCTGCTGGCACACGACCCAACCAAAGGCATTGCCAGCCTGGGCGGCTACGCCGCATTTGGCGCTTTTTATTACCTGCTGGCAGCGTTTAGGCTGAACAAGGCGGTGAAACAGGGTGTTGTAAAGGCATAAGTATGCTATTGGCTTACGCCGCCGGTGTTGACTTTGAGGGTTGATGCCGGCGGTTTTTTTTCCTTCTGTGCTTGCAACCTTGCAATTGTAATATTGCATTTTCGATTTGCAAGGATGCGCGGGTATAATAATACTCCCTTTTTAAGAATAAAAGCCAAAATTTGCCTTCGCGATTGGTCAATTTTGTTTTAAAAGGAAATGCTATATTTAGCAACCCTTAACCAATTACGTTGAACCAAAATCCCGAACAAAAAGCCCGCGATAATATCGACAAGCAATTATTGCTTTGCGGCTGGCTGGTGCAAGGGAAAAAGGAAACCAATATTGGTGCCGGCATAGGTGTTGCCATTCGCGAATACCAAACCGAAACCGGGCCGGCTGATTATATCTTATTCGTTGATAAAAAGCCGGTGGGCATCATCGAAGCCAAACGGGAAGACGAGGGTGTAAGGCTTACCGTGGCGGAGGATCAATCTGTTGAATACGCCACATCCAAATTAAAATACCTCAAAAACGACCCGCTGCCCTTTGTTTACGAAAGTACGGGCGAGCTTACCCGCTTTACCGATTACCGCGACCCTAAGCCGCGATCGCGCCCTGTGTTCACTTTTCACCGGCCGGAAACTTTCCAAAAATGGATAAAAGAAGGCCGCACGCTGCGTACCCGGCTGCATGATACACCGGGCTTAGCAGCCGATGGGCTGCGCGATTGCCAGGTTACTGCTATTACCAATGTAGAGCAATCCTTTAGGGATGCCCGTCCCAAGGCGCTCATACAAATGGCAACCGGCTCGGGCAAAACCTTTACGGCTATCACCTTTATATACCGCCTGCTAAAATTTGCCAAAGCCAAGCGCATTTTATTTTTGGTAGATACCAAGAACCTGGGCGAACAAGCCGAGCAGGAGTTTAAACGCTTCGAACCGCAGGATGATAACCGCCTGTTCCCCGAATTATATGGCGTAACGCGTTTAAGTAGTTCATTCATACCAAACGATAGCCAGGTTTATATCAGCACCATACAGCGCCTTTACTCTATATTAAAAGGGACGGAGCTTGACGAACGCGAGGAAGAACAAAACCCCAACGAAAACAAATGGACGCCTAAAGAACCCCTGCCTGTTATCTACAATCAAAAAACGCCGATGGAGTTTTTTGATTTTGTAGTGATAGACGAGTGCCACCGCAGCATCTACAACCTGTGGAAACAAGTGTTGGATTATTTCGATGCCTTCCAAATAGGTTTAACCGCCACGCCGGATAACCGCACTTTTGGTTATTTTAACCGGAATTTGGTTTGCGATTATGGCTATCAAAAAGCCGTGGAAGATGGCGTATTGGTACCTTACAATGTCTTCGAGATCGTTACAAAAATAACGCAGCAAGGTTCAAAAATTGAACTGGGCGAATACATTGGCAAGCGAGAAAAGCTTACCCGCAAACAGTTTTGGAACACGCTGGATGAAGAGGTAGAATACAATGCCAAGCAGCTGGATGATAAGGTGGTAAACCCCAATCAGCTGCGCATGATCATCAAGGCGGTAAAAGAGCAACTGCCCGTAATGTTCCCAGATAGGGTGGAACAAATCCCTGCCACTGCCACCGCCCCTGCTACTTCCACCTTCGAGGTCCCTAAAATGCTCATCTTTGCCAAAAGCGACAGCCATGCCGATGATATTATCAATATCGTTCGCGAGGAGTTTGCCGAAGAGAATAAGTTTTGTAAAAAGATAACCTACCGCAGCGAAGAAGACCCTAAAAGCATTTTGCAGCAGTTCCGCAATAGTTATTACCCGCGCGTGGCGGTTACGGTGGATATGATTGCCACCGGTACCGATATCCGCCCGCTGGAAGTATTGCTATTTATGCGCGATGTAAAAAGCCGCAGCTATTACGAGCAGATGAAAGGCCGCGGCACCCGCACCTGTAGCATAGAAGAACTTAAATCGTCCGGCACGCCGGCCGCAAAGTTTACCAAGGACCACTTTGTCATCATTGATGCCATTGGCGTGGAGAAAAGCCAAAAGACCGATAGCCGCCCGCTGGAAAAGAAACCGGGCATGAGCCTGAAGGAGGTGATAGAAAGCGTACACATGGGCAATACCGATGAGGACATGCTGACCACGCTGGCCAACCGCCTGATACGGCTGGATAAACAGATTAACGAAAAAGAAAAGATGGCCTTTGCCGAAAAGGCACAGGGGCAAACCATTACCCACGTGGTAAAGCAATTGCTGAACGCACACGATGCCGATACGCTGGAAACCCTGCGCCGCGATATTGATGCCCAAATGCCTGGTGCAGCACCGCTGGATAAGGATGCCGTATTTAACCAAAGGCATAACGAACTGATAGAACAAGCCACGCAGGTGTTTAACAGCTTTGAACTGCGCAACTATGTGATTGATATCCGTAAGCAGTACGACCAGGTGATAGACCATATTAACCCCGACGAATTGTTGAATCTGGGCTGGGTGAAGGATAATGCCACCTTAGCCGAAGGCCTGGTGCAGGATTTTAAAACCTGGATAGAAGAGAACAAAACCGAGATAACCGCCCTGCAATTGTTTTACGGGCAGCCCTACCAGCGGCGCGAACTCACCTACAAAATGATAAAAGGCCTGGTAGAAACCATAAAAACCAGCAAGCCAACGCTTGCCCCGCTAAATATATGGCGCGCGTATGCCCAGCTGGAAAAGGTGGACGGACAGCCCAAAAACGAATTAATAGCCTTAGTTTCGCTCCTCCGTAAAATAAGCGGGATGGATGAAAGCCTGGTTGCGTTTGATAAAACGGTTGACCTTACCTTTCAGCAATGGGTGTTTAGCAAACAGGCGGGTGCAGCCACCAAGTTTAACGAAGAGCAAATGCAATGGCTACGCAT
Organism: uncultured Mucilaginibacter sp.; assembly: GCF_946481715.1. Next base: position 8,830 of record NZ_CAMLOV010000017.1, read on the forward strand.
GATAAAAGATTACATAGCCGCCAGCTTCCATGTAGAGCAGGACGATTTTGAGCTGGACCCTTTTAACAAAAACGGCGGGCTGGGCAAAATGTACCAGCTGTTTGGCAGCAGTACCAGCGATATTATAAACGAACTGAACGAAGTATTAGCGGCATAAAATGGATAAGGAAATGGAATTGCCGGAGGGTTGGACAAGTTGCAAATTAGGCGAAGTTTGTCAATTTGAATATGGAAAAGGGCTTGTAAAAGGAGATAGAAATGCAACAGGTGATTTTGACGTATATGGTTCCAATGGCATAGTTGGAAAACACTCACAATATCTAATTGGACAACCGTGCATTATAATTGGAAGAAAAGGTGCGGCCGGAGTTGTGCATTTATCGTTAAAGCCCAGTTGGCCTATTGACACTACTTATTTCATAAAGGGTAACGATAAATTCATTCTAAAATTTCTTTATTATCAACTCACTGTTTTAGGACTTGCTGCACTTGAAACATCAACTGCGATTCCTGGACTAAATAGGAATGACGCTTACGCTAAGTCGGTTGTCTTACCACCCATAAACGAGCAACACCAAATCGTAGAAAAAATAGAAGAACTTTTTAGCGAGCTGGATAAAGGGATTGAAAATTTAAAAACCGCGCAGCAGCAGCTTAAAGTTTACCGGCAAGCAGTTTTAAAATGGGCTTTTGAGGGTAAGCTAACCAATGAGCATGTAAAGGATGGGGAGTTGCCGGAGGGGTGGGAATGGAAAAAGATATCCAATCTTTGCGATGTGGTCAGAGGTGGCTCACCAAGACCAGCAGGAGATCCAAAGTTCTATGATGGCAATATACCTTTTTTAAAAGTCGCAGATTTAACCAAAGGCGATGGCGTTTACTTGTCTACTTTTAAATATACAATAAAGGAAGCTGGCCTAACTAAAACCAGAAAAATAAAGCCTAATACATTATTACTGTCAAATAGTGGTGCAACATTGGGGGTTCCTAAAATTTGTATAATTGATGCAACAATGAATGACGGAATTGCAGCATTCCTCAATCTTGATATTCGGTCAAATCATTATCTATATTATTTCTGGTTGAGTAAAACTCGGGAGTTGCGGAATATAAATATGGGCGCTGCGCAGCCGAATTTAAATACTGATATAATTAAGGACTATAACATCCCTTATTGTTCTTTTGAGGAACAACAAATAGTCGTTGACGCTTTAGAAAGCCGCCTAAGTGTTTGCGATAAAATAGAAGAAACCATAAGCACCAACCTGCAGCAAGCCGAAGCATTAAGGCAAAGTATTTTAAAAAAGGCTTTTGAGGGGAAATTGTTTAAAAGTGAATTACCAAAATAAATTATATGGATTTAATTGATAAAGAATTAGTCAAAATAAATTTCATTGTTAAACAGTTTTCCGATGAACGGGATTCATTGATAAAAATTACCGAAACTATCACCGATAAGCTGAAAAAGGTAATCGTTGAGTTGGCTCCTTTTTATTCTTTAGTTTCTTCAAATAGCGTCAGGCAACTTAACCGTTATTCGTTTTCACCAAGAGTAAAAGAGACAGACAGTCTTGAAGAGAAAATGGTTAGGGGCAATCTTTTTAACAAGGAATTTGAAATTGCTGACGATTTCAATCCACAAGACGGACAGCTGATAAAAACAGTAAAAAAAGATCTCTTGAAATTAGATGACTTGATTGGCATTAAAATCTTAGCTGATTTAAATACGGATTGCGTTAAAATGCTGGAACTTATTAATTCACCGGAATTTAAGGAGAAAGCAATTGCCCAGAATATCGAATTATGTAAAGATGACTTGGCTGCCCAACCACAAGTAATGAGAAATGGCTTGAACATTTATAAAATTAAGGGGACGTATAATAACTATTCTTTTGAATTGCAGATAAAGAGCAAAATAATCTCTGCGTGGGGAGATATGGAGCACGCGATCTTTTATAAAGATTATTCAATATCACCTATTAGAGACACTACGCAATCATCGATGAACCATGTCGGAAAGCTACTATATGATATCGACGATTTTTTAGAAAGTATACGGAGCGCAAATAAAGATTATCTTAAGAATGCCCAAGCGCTAAGTTTCTTACAGTGGTTTGATATTAAATATACTGAAAGAATTAATGGAAAATTGGGGAAAATTGGATATCGCGTAGATGGAATTGCTGAATTGCTTTACGCCATCTACGGTCACCTAACAATAGGTGATGAAGCTGCTTCAAAAGACTTACGTTTTGCTCATTTTGAATTAACTCCAGCAAATTCCCTGATAGAGAAATATGTGAATCTTCGCAACACAATATACGACTTAAAAATCCTAGAAAGCATAACATTAAGTTGGCTATACGAAAGCGATTACGATATAACCGCAGAAAATATTGATGAAGTTTTATTAAGTTATTTAAATTTAATAAAGGTGGCTAGTGCACAGTTTCTTTGTGAACTGCATCAAGGATATGATATAGATGAAATCATCACGCTACTGAATTCCTATCAAACCATTGGATTTAAATACGTACCGAATGAGTCATTTTTACTGAATTTAAATGGTCTTAATGCGTTCATGGAAGCACGATCGTATCTAAATGATATAGCGGACTCAATAGTTGAAGAAAACCGAATAAATGTTATAATACAAACTGTCTTTATAGAGATCTATAAAGGCTCAGTTCATAGATTTATAAGCGAGACGTTGGACGATGATCAAATTGAAAAACTGCACCCTGATCTAATTTTGATTAGAGACAAAATTGACAATCGAGCTAAGAAGCTAAAAATTAAGATTTCTGAGGTTTTACAACGTATTATTAATCGTTCTTAAATTAAAAAGTATGAATTTCCAAGTTATAGAATACAATCAAAATAGTCACAAATTTATATCAGCTATTATTCCGTTTAAGTATATAAACAATCATAGTCATGTTTTAATTTATGACAAAGACGAGGGAGGATACCAGCGTGAGCCGGATACGCGCCATATTAATAACATAAAGAAATACATTCTAGATACACCAGATTTTTTGTTTCCGACATCAATCATTCTTGGAATTGACGAAGAAAACTACGAATCAATTATTAATAGAACGTCTGATCCTATTACAGTTGACCTAAATGACGAAATTTTACCATTATTTAGGATCGTAGATGGGCAGCACCGCCTACGAGGTCTCGCCGAGGCATCCCGGGTTAACAATGAAATTTATAATTTACAGCTTAGTGTTGTAATATTATTGACGCCGCATAATGTGAGATCTTTAGAAATGGAAATTTTTAATACAATTAATTCCAAAAGCAAAAGGATTAAAGTTGATCTTATTCAATTAGCGAGATATGAATACAGAATTTTAGAAAACAATGTAGGTGTCTCTGAACTAAACGAACATATTTCAATGCAAATAGCTAATCTGTTAAATGAAGATGATTCAAAAGTTATTTCTGAAGGATTGGAAGTAAGAAATGTGTGGTACAATGCGATTAAATTTGGGATACACGATGAGCAGAAAGTAGGTATTATTGGAGTAAGTGCGTTCATTGAGTCCCTAAGAGGAATTGTAAACAAGTACTTACAAAGCAATGACCAATATTTGACTTTAAATGGAGCCGCACTTATTAGTTATTCAAAGGATGCTGCTATCGTTATAAAAGCGTTTATAAATGATGCTTGGAATAATATAATTTATAAAAAATGGCCAGGAGCATTTAGTTTAAAAAATCAAGAATTAGATTACGATCAAGAAATTAAGGAATTTTACTATAATAACAGATCTTACATCCAAAAAACACTTGGAACCAAGTCTTTAAATTACTTACTATCCGATGTTGTCAATCAACTTGGCTTTTCTCAAAGATGCATAGGTGTATATCAAGAAATCATAGAAAGATCTCCATTGATAACAAGTGATTGGGAGGTAGGTAGAACATTTAGTGGATACAGTTCTGAATCTGCATTTAACAAAGTGACAAAAATAATAAGGAAAGAACTTCCTTTACTCAGAAATTGATCCTATGACATCCTCCGCAATTATATCCAAAGTTTGGTCTTTTTGTAATACCCTTCGCGATGATGGCGTAAGCTATGGCGATTACCTGGAGCAGCTTACTTACCTCCTCTTTTTAAAAATGGCCGATGAGTACAGCAAGCCGCCGTACAACCGCCCGCTACCAATCCCCGCCAAATACAACTGGGACAGCCTCACCGAAAAACGTGGGGCCGAGCTGGAGCTACATTATTCGGTATTGCTGCGCGAATTGGGGCAATATAAAGGTGTGCTGGGACAGATCTTTACCAAGAGCCAAAACAAGATACAGGACCCTGCCAAGCTTTTCCGGCTGATTGATATGATAGACAAGGAAAGCTGGGTAATGATGGGTACCGATGTAAAAGGCGACATTTACGAAGGCCTGCTGGAAAAGAACGCTGAAGACACCAAAAGCGGTGCCGGGCAGTACTTTACTCCACGTGCATTAATAAGCGCTATGGTAGCTTGTATTCGCCCCCAGCCGGGCAAAACCATTGCCGACCCGGCCTGCGGTACAGGAGGTTTCTTTTTGGCCGCCTACGATTTCATTGCTGATGAAAAGAACTACCAACTGGATAGGGAGCAAAAGCAATTTTTAAAGTACGATACTTTTTTCGGTAACGAGATAGTTGCCGGTACCCGCCGCATGGCGCTGATGAACCTATTCCTGCACAACATCGGCGATATCGACAGCGATAACAATATTTCACCGGCCGATGCACTGATAGCCCAAAGCAGCACCACTTACGATTATGTGCTGGCCAACCCGCCATTTGGCAAAAAAAGCAGCCAAACGTTCACCAACGAGGAAGGCGAACAGGAAAAGGAGGACTTAACCTACAACCGACAGGATTTCTTTGCCACCACCAGCAATAAGCAGCTTAACTTTGTGCAGCATATCCGCACCATGCTTAAAACAACCGGCATGGCAGCGGTGGTACTACCCGATAACGTTCTGTTTGAAGGAGGTGCCGGAGAGCTCGTTAGAAAGAAGATATTAGAAACTACCGACCTGCACACCATCCTGCGTTTACCTACCGGTATATTCTACGCAAATGGCGTTAAAGCCAATGTAGTTTTCTTTGATGCCAAACCATCCGCCAAAGACCCATGGACCAAAGAGATTTGGTACTATGATTACCGTACCAATGTTCACCACACCCTCAAAAAGAACCCGCTAAAACTGGACGACCTGCAGGATTTTATCACCTGCTACCAGCCCAATAACCGCCACACCCGCAAAGAAACCTTCAACGCCGAAACCAATCCCGAAGGTCGCTGGAGAAAATATACCTACGAGGAAATCGTCGCCCGTGATAAAACCAGCTTAGACATCACCTGGCTGAAAGATAAATCCCTGGCCGACCTTGATAACCTGCCCGATCCGGATGTATTGGCATTGGATATTATGGAGAATCTGGAAGCAGGGCTGGAGAATTTTAGGTCGATCGTTCGGCAGTTGGGGTAAAATTATCCGTTATTTCCGTTTCCTCATAATATCCGTTCCCGAGCTTATCGAACAAGATATCTCGTCGCTGCGCTTCCACCGATATGACTTGGGCGGGAAGTTTATGGCATGTGCAGCAGAACCGTTCGGCAATAAACCCGCTTTCTGTACAAGCCGCTTCTATCAGCGGCTTGTACAGAAAGCGGGACCAACCCCAACCGAAGTATCACAACAGTACCTTTTCTGAATAGAAGCAAGGATTAAGAGTGGAGAACCAAGTGTTAAGAATTAAGAGTCAAGAACCAAGAATCAAGAACGAAGAATTAAGAGCCAGGAACCAGAAAAGAACTGCATCGTGTTTGCCTGTCCGTCCTGCATGCTACGCTGCTGGCAGAAACCGTCCGACAGGATCATCGGCCATTTTTTTTGATATTTCAGGCGCGGCAATGCTAAAAATGTTAGCTTTTCATTTACCTTTGAAAAAAAGCTTTGAATGATGCAGCAGCTCAAGTCGAAAATATTCCTGCGGGATGAGGCAAAAGCCTGGCTTAACCGGCATAACGGTGCCAGTGAGGTAATTAGGGTAGTGCCGTCTTATGCACCTGTTGGGCACCAGTGTTACGAACTATATGCCGCTTATGATGAAACCGGCGAAAACCTGGGCAGGGTTTTATTTGATGCGGATGGTTATTGGATTTACGATGGAAACGACCTGAATGTTATTGAGCAGGAACAGGTAGCGAAATTCATTATCAACTATGTGGAGGTGTTATGAAAAAGAATATCAATTACCGATTGACCGAAACAGAAAAGCAACCGCTGAAAGCCCAAAAGATCAGCCAAAAGATGTTACAGGATCATGCTCCGGATGAAGTTGCTGTGCTACTGAACGCATCGCCGCATCGCGCTAAAGAATTACAAGCGCTTGCAGCGTTTCAAAGCATCCCCTCGTTGGGCATCAACTTCGCAGAAGAACTTATCGGCCAGGGGTATTATTCCTTAGCCCAGCTTAAAGGGAAAGACGCGGTAGAACTATTTGATGCCTTTGAAAAATTTTGTGGTACCTGGGCCGACCCATGTGTGGAAGATTCCTACAGGCTGCTGGCCCATTACATCGAAAACCGGGACGATAGCAAGCGCTGGTGGCATTTTACAGCAGAACGTAAGGCTTACCGCGAACAGCATGGCTTCCCTGCCAACCGGCCGCAAACGCCCTGGTACGAAGATGAAAAATATCCCAAAATGAATGCCTATAAAAGGGATTAGGCAATCAAACAGATCAATTAGCGGCGGACTTTAATAAAACTTGACCTATCGAACGAGCGATAGCGGGGAGATATCTTGTTGTTGATGCAAGGCTCGCCGCTATGCATGCCCGCTTTGCAGAGCTAACAAGACCCTTCGCTATCGCTCAGGATGACAAAAGGAAAATCGTGTTGTTGACGTAGCCCTTCCCCTATTTGATCAGCGGGTAAAACATGGTTGGCTGCTTTACCTTTACCCATGGCAGATCTTTTAAGTTGATCACCTGCGGGTTTTGGTAAGCTTCGAAGCCTTTGCCGGATGGGTCGTGCCAGTACATAAACCAAGCCCAGCGGGGTTGTTGTTTTAGTATGTCGGCAGAGGGCAGCTCACCAACTTCGCCGAGGGCAATGGGTTTGTTGCCGGCAAGGGCGGTTATCTGCTTGTAGTTCTCCTGATCGAAACCCTGGGTGTACACGTCGGTAGTGATGATGTCAACCACATCCGCGCCGGGGTAGTACTCGTCCAGCCTGTCAACACCGGGTTTAAACTCGTTGGTATTAAATACCCATATAAGGTTCTTCAACCCGTGGAAATTTACCAGGCGATCGTACATCATGCGGTACAGCTTGGTGTAGCCATCCTTGCCTTTCTTTTGGCCCCACCAAAACCAGCCGCCGTTCATTTCGTGGTAGGGGCGCCAAATTACGGGCACTTTGGCATATTGCAGCTGTTTTAAAAACCAGGCAATTACATCCACCTGCGATTTCCACCGCTCGTTTAGCCGGGTGCCGGGGGTAACCAGCTCTTTCCACTGGCTATCGCTAAGCTTCCCTTGTATCGACTCTTTAAAAGTAACCGGCTCGTCTTCGGTTGGCGGTACAGCGTGCCACATCAGGGTAATGATGAAGCCCTCGGCATTGCGTTTGATGGCCTCGTCAACAATGTTTTGGCGGTAGTTGATGCCGTCCCAGTCGCCGGGGTAGCTAAAGCCAAAATCCTGCCCAAAAACGGCGGGGTAGTTTTTGGTGATGCGGTACACGGTACTTAGCCGGGTAGAGCCCAGCAAGGGTACGCTGTGCTGGCCGCTTAGCGTTTGCTTCCCGCTGATGCTGTTGATATAGCTGTACAGGGCAACAGCCTCCGGGCTGGCATTAGGGGTTACCAGCGCAGGCGGCGCGGGTTGCTGTGCAAATAAGCGGCAGGCAATAAACATGGCCAGCAGCAGGGCCGTTACGGGTTTTAAAAAATTCATATTGGTTAAATTATTGGCGCGCCGGCAAGCCCGGCTTATACGACGTAAAAGTACAAGGGCTGCCCCTGCCGGCTAAACGTTTATGTAAACGATGATAGGAAATATGTTAAGGGGGAGGTTGAAGGGCGCAAGGAGTGCGTCTTTTTAAAAGGCATTGGGGTTGTTGGCCACAAGGCCAACAATGGCGGAAAAAAGGCAGATTTGTTGATTGCTAAAAACACCCCGGATATGACCGATTTTTCAAAGATTTTTGAAGATTTTCGCCGATTTCCGAAATCGCCAAAACAGCTGTACGAAACTGTACGAAGTTGTACGAAACTGTACGAAACTGTGCGAAACTGTACGAATCTCCCCAAAATTTGTACGAACTGTACGAAATTGTACAAACTGTACGAATCGTACAGTTAATCCTGAAACAGGTTGTTACTTCCCGTCTCAAATCTCATATCTCACATCTCAAATCTTCTCCCTCGGTGCTATCCAAAAGTTATTAAATCCCAGCCCAATTTGTATGTCGATCATTTCCTGCTGCAGCATTTCCAGCACGGCTAAAAAGTTGTAAACGAACTGCACTTTATTCTCGCTGTTGCTGGCAATATGCTTAAAATCAAGCTTTTTGTTTATCTGCAACAGGTTTTGGATAGCCAGCTTTTGCTTTTCGATAGTGTAAGGGTACTGCACCACGGTATGGGTAACGGTTTCAGTACGGGTTAAAAACTGCTTCATCACCCGGTTGTAAACCATCATTAGCTTGTACAGGTTTATTTCGGATAGTTCCTCGCCGGGCACTGCAACCTTCTCCACCTGCTCCAGGTCCAGTTTGATGTTGCCACGTTTTTCCTGCTTAAAACGCTCGTCCTCGTAGGGGCGTATCTCCTCGCAAAGCTCCTTAAACTTCTTGTATTCAATCAGTTTGCGTATCAACCCTTCCTTGGTATCCATCTCGTTCTCCTCCTCGCCGGTGTTGTAGCGGGGCAGCAGCATTTTGGCTTTTATACGCATGAGGGTGGCTGCCACAAAGATGAATTCGCTGGCCAGCTCCATGTTCAGCACCGTCATCTGGTGGATGTAGTGCAGGAAATCGTCGGTAATTTTGGCGATGGGGATATCGTGGATATCCAGTTCATCCCGCTCTATAAAAAACAACAGCAGGTCGAACGGGCCTTCAAACTGGGGCAGCTTTATTGCGAAATCATTATCCAACATACGTTCAAAAATACAGATAATACAGTTAACCGTTTACTTATTGTTATTTTCCGAAACAATAATTACCTTTATATCATTCTGATTTTATCACATAATATAGCTTACTTTGTAAGTTAAATACTTCTAAAGAATGTCCATGCAGGTACCCGCCGGTGATTTGTTAAAAAGGATTGTTGATCCATCTGATTTAAAGCAATTTAAGGAAGAAGATTTAAAACAGGTTTGCAACGAGCTACGCCAGTATATTATTGATGTGGTATCGGTAAACGGCGGCCACTTTGCTGCCAGCCTGGGTACGGTTGAACTAACGGTTGCCTTACAATATGTACTAAACACCCCATACGACCAGCTGGTTTGGGACGTTGGGCACCAGGCATACGGGCATAAAATACTTACCGGCCGGCGCGAGCAATTCCACACCAACCGACTTCATAACGGCATTAGTGGTTTCCCAAAACGCAGCGAAAGCGTGTACGATACCTTTGGCGTTGGGCACTCTTCTACCTCTATTTCGGCAGCATTGGGTATGGCCGTGGCATCGCAATACAAAGGCGAAACCGACAGGCAGCACGTAGCGGTAATAGGCGATGGCGCCATGACGGCCGGGCTTGCATTTGAGGCCCTGAACCATGCCGGTATAGAAAACAGCAACATTTTAGTGATACTGAACGACAATAACATGTCGATAGACCCGAACGTGGGTGCACTGAAAGAATACCTTACTGATATTACCACCTCCAAGCCCTACAACCGGTTTAGGGATGATATAGCAAACGTACTTACCAAGCTATCGGCTATTGGCCCGGATGCGTTTAAAATTGCCAAGAAGATCGAAAAAAGCATTAAAGGCACCCTGCTAAAACGCAGTAATTTCTTCGAGGCGCTTAAATTCCGTTACTTCGGCCCGGTTGATGGGCACGATGTAGAGCATTTGGCAAAATTGTTGAAAGACCTGCGCGATATCCCCGGCCCTAAGCTGCTGCATTGCATCACCGTAAAAGGTAAAGGCTACGCGCTGGCCGAAAAGGACCAAACCAAATGGCACGCGCCCGGCTTGTTTGATAAGATAACCGGCGAAATAAAGAAGACCAAATACGATAAGCCGCAACCGCCTAAATACCAGGATGTTTTTGGGCATACCATTATAGAACTTGCCGAGGCGAACCCTAAAATTATGGGTATTACCCCAGCCATGCCATCGGGCTGTTCGCTCAACCTGATGATGAAGGCCATGCCAAACCGCGCGTTCGACGTGGGCATTGCCGAGCAGCACGCCGTAACTTTTTCTGCGGGATTGGCTACACAGGGGCTGGTGCCTTTCTGTAACATCTACAGCAGCTTTATGCAGCGTGCTTACGATCAGGTGATACACGATGTTGCCCTTCAAAACCTCAATGTTATCTTTTGCCTGGACCGTGCCGGCATTGCAGGTGCAGACGGCCCAACCCACCACGGTGCTTACGACCTGGCCTTTATGCGCTGTATCCCCAATATGGTGGTATCTGCCCCTATGAACGAAGAAGAACTACGCAACCTGATGTACACCGCACAACAGGAAAATATGGGCCCCTTCAGCATACGTTACCCGCGTGGCAACGGGGTGATGGTAGACTGGCGCAAACCATTTAAAGCTATCCCGGTCGGCAAAGGCCGCAAAATATGCGATGGCGAGGATGTGGCAATAGTTTCTATAGGTGCCATTGGCAACGAAGTGGTAAAAGCAACCGCACAACTAAACGACCTTGGCTACTACCCCGCACATTACGATCTCCGCTTTGTAAAACCGTTAGATGCAGCCATGCTGCACGAGGTGTTTAGCAAGTTTGGCTGCGTAATTACGGTGGAGGATGGCTGTATTGAAGGTGGCATGGGTACCGCCCTGCTTGAATTTATGGCCGATAATAAATACCTGGGCACCAATGTAATTCGCCTGGGTATCCCCGATAAAATCATCGAGCACGGCGAGCAACCCGAGCTTTGGGCCGAATGCGGTTATGATGCCGCAGCCATTGTAGCCCGCGTACAAAGCTTAGATATTAAATGCAATAAGCATACAAGAGCGTCGTAAGGGACCGTTGATATACTATATTAAAAAAGCGATTGGCCAATAACCAATCGCTTTTTCATTCCCTTTAAATTCCCCCTTCAGGGGCTTAGGGTTTAATTTTTTGCCGGAGCAACCGGTGGCCGCGGTGGAGCCACTGTTGGCAGCGGTTTGCGTGGGATCATCTCCGTACGCTCGCTGGTGTTGTATACAAACGAGGCAATGATGGTTGAGGCTTGTTTAAGGTCTTCTTCTATCAGGCGGTCGTAAGTATCCTGGTTGCTGTGGTGCGTACGCGAGCCGTAGTCGATAGCGTCCTGTATAAACTGGAAGCCCGGCAGGCCAACGGCATCATAGCTTTGGTGGTCGGTACCACCGGTGTTGCTAACGGTTACAGTTGTTGCACCCAAGTCCTTAAACGGCTCCAGCCAGGCTTTAAATATTGGCCCTGCGGCAGAGTCGCCCTGTAAGTAAATACCACGTATCTTCCCGGTACCGTTATCCAGGTTATAATAGGCATCAAGTTTAGCTTGCTCTGGTTTTAGAGCCATCGTTTTAGGGTCGCCAAAGTGGTTAAGCACGTATCCACGCGATCCAAATAAGCCCTGCTCTTCGCTGCTCCATAAGGCAATGCGGATAGTGCGTTTTGGCTTAAAGCCAATAGCTTTTAATATACGCATGGCCTCCATCATTACAGCGCTGCCGGCGGCGTTATCAGTAGCACCGGTACCCGCATGCCACGAGTCTAAGTGGCCGCCAATCATAATTACCTGCTCTTTCAGTTTTTTATCCGTGCCGGGTATTTCGGCAATTACATCGTAACCCTGCAGGTCTTTGGTGAAGAATTCCGTTTTGATGTCTGCTTCCAATTCCACCTTTTTACCAGCTTTCACCAGGCGTAAAATGCGCTGAAAATCTTCGCTGCTGGTTTCCAGTTCGGGTGCAACGGCTTTAGCGGTATCGGCGTACGATGCACCATTAGTGGTAAACACGGTGCCATCTGTCCCCCGGCCCTGGCTTAATACCAGCCCAACTTTTTGGTCAACAAAAAAGGTTGCCATTGCAGCACGCATAGCAATTTGCTTGCGCCTTGCAGCCATAGCAGGCGAATTAGGGTCGAAAGCGGTGTTGCGCTGGCCGCGTGGGGCCATAGTAGCCTGTGCCATTTTATCCAGTTCCTCGTCGGTATAACGGGCAGCGTCAGATTTAAAGGTACGCTCGGTAAGGGCTTTGGTGTCAAATATTACAACCTTACCGGCAAGGGCGCCTTTGTATTTATCCAAATCGGCAAGGCTATCGGCTTTCACCAATACCACTTCGCCTTTTATAGGGCCGTTTGTGCCGGGTGTCCAGGCCTTTGGTATTGCAATAATGGCGTGATAGTAAGGTACGGTAATGGCAGCGTAGTTTTTCTGCACTTCCCAGCCTTTGCCAAATTTGCCCCAGGCCTCTAATTTAGAGTTGGCCATCCCCCATTCTTTCAGTTGGCTAACAGCCCAGTCCTGTGCGCGTTTCAAACCCGGCGAACCTGAAAGGCGCGGGCCAGATACATCAGTAAGGTTAAAAGCAATGTCCATCACTTTGGAGTGGTTAAGCCCCTCTTCGCGGATCCTGGCAACAGCGGCTACATCAACGGTTTCCTGCGCGAGGGCGCTGACCGTTAAGCCCGTAAATGCCATACAGGTGTAAAGTAGTTTTAATTTCATTGTAAATCAGTTAATTGAGCAATAAGCAAACTTATCTAAATAAAACCGGAATTCTTAAGCAAACGATTTAACAAAGTTGTTACAGGGAAATAATTAAATGAGGTATATTTGGGTATGGCTGAATATAAATTACATTGGACGGCTTACTGCGTACAAAAAGCAAAGCAATCGGGAGATGAGGGCGCTTATTTTCAGGCGATGTCATGGCAAGAGCGGCTGAGAATATGCGAGTATCTTAATAGCATATATTACAGCTACCCTGAAGATAATCCACCAAAGATGGATCGCACTGCATTTTATATCAAAACCCAAACTAAACACTGGGTTATTTATAGAAAGAAATCATCATGCTAACCACCGCCGTCCCCATATTAGCCTCGCTAAACGAAGAAGAAACCGTAAAATTTTATACCGAGAAACTGGGCTTTACGTTCCATTCTGCATGGGATGGGTATCTCATATTCAGCCGCGATGGCATCTTTATCCACCACTGGCCTTGCACCGATCCGGAGATACCAAAAGCCACGGGCTGCTACATTAATGTAACCGAAGTAGATAAACTGTACGAAGAATTAAAGGCACAAGGTGTAGTGCATCCCAACGGGCCGCTAAAAGATATGCCCTGGGGCATGCGCCAGTTCAGCATCCTGGATAACGCGGGCAACATTATTCACTTTGGAGAGGATATACAAGGGAACGATGAAGATTAATCAACTTTTGGCCGGCAGTATGCTGCTGCTTGTGTTTACTTGCAATAAAGTAAACGCGCAGGAAAAAACCTACACCCCAATAGTTATTGATGAAGCGCTTAAAACAAATTTTGCATTCACCAAAAATTGGGCTTACCCATGGTATATGGATAAAGACGACAATGGAAAACTCATTAAAAATATCGATGGGAAGATAACTAAAGCAGATAAAGCCCATTTATACTTTACTGCCGATTGCAAAACTGACGTACAAGGAGGTTATTCTATCCGATACTGCCACGCAACCCGAAAAAATGGCACAATAACACTAGTTTTTGAAGATGGATTACCTGCTTATGCCAACATATTTACAGCAGGTATTAAAAACAACGGAGTATCCTTCGAACCGCGGCTCATATACCCGCAATTTGTGCCGGGACAAAAAACGGCTTATCAAATAAAAAGTCTGCAGCTTACAGTCAATCAAAAAAACCACACCGCATCAAAGGTAATTAGCGGCTTTATTGATGCTGTATTTTTAGAAATTACAACTCTGAAGGATAAGAAAGAAAGCAGTACGCATTACCTCCGCGGCTACTTTAAAACGCAGCTTAATTAATCAGCAGCTTATACCCCCTGCCATGCACATTAATAATCTCTACCGTAGGGTCATCGCGCAGATATTTGCGTATTTTGCTTAAAAACACATCCATACTGCGGCCGTTAAAGTAGTTATCATCGTGCCATATATTAAGCAAAGCCTCCTCGCGGGTAAGCACCTCGTTTTTACGGATGCATAGTAAGCGTAGCAGCTCGGCCTCTTTGGTAGATAGCTTTTGGTGCACATCGCCACGGGTTATCATCTGCATAGTATAATCAAAACTATAGCTGCCCAATTTAAATTGTGTGGGGTTATCGTCGGCAACTTTTTTGTCGCTTTTATCGGTGCGTTTAAGCAGCGCGTTTATACGGAGCAGCAGTTCTTCTATCCTGAAGGGTTTGGTAATATAATCGTCGCCGCCCAGGTTAAATGCCTGGGTTTTATCTTCTATCATGGCTTTTGCCGTAGCAAAAATGATGGGCACCCCAGCGTTTATCTTCCTTATTTCCTTGCCCAGCGTAAAACCGTCCTTTTTGGGCATCATTACATCCAGTATCAGCAGGTCGTAAGTGTGTTTGGTGAACGAGCGCAAGCCCTCCTCGCCGTCCTTACATAAAACCACATCAAACTTGCCTTTCAGCTGTAGGTAATCCTGCAATAACAGGCCCAGGTTTGGGTCATCTTCAACAAGTAGTATTTTCTTCATGATGGTTGTTGCGGGTGCCGGTAAGGTGACAGCGCCCGTAGGTTTTAGTATATTTTTTGGCCAGATTGTTACACCGCCGGAAACTTCAATTCAAATTCCGAACCTTTTTCTTTCTCGCTTTTTACGCTGATGGTACCATCAAGCCGTTTTACGATAGTGTTTACATAGCTCAGCCCCAGCCCAAAGCCTTTTACATCGTGCAGGTTGCCGGTTGGTATACGGTAAAACTGCTCAAAAATTTTGCTCTGCTGGTCGCGGTTCATGCCAATACCTTTATCGGCCACTTTAATACAAACGTAACCATTGCGCTTTATTGTGGTAATGGTAATATCGGGCACATCATTGCTGTATTTTAGGGCATTATCTATCAGGTTGTACATTACGTTACTAATGTGCAGCTCGTCGCCAATAATAATTGCGTTTTCGTCTGTCAAATTTAGGCTGGTAATGGCATTGCATTTTTGCAGCTTAAGGGCCATGCTATCCAGCACGATGCTTATCATTTCGTTCACATCAACCGGTTTTTTATCCAGCTTAAAGTCGTTCTTTTCTATCCGGGCAATGTTCAACACCCGCTCTATATGGCTGCCCAGCCGCACATTCTCCTCGTAAATAACATTGGCCAACCGGGCTACGCGTGTTTTATCTTCGGCAATTTCTTCGTCCTTTAAGGCCTCGCTGGCTATCATAATCGTTGATACCGGGGTTTTAAATTCATGCGTCATGTTATTGATGAAATCTATCTTCATCTCCGAGATCTTCTTTTGCTGCAGTATGGAGAATATGGTGTAGCCAAAGCAAAATATCAGCACCAAAAGCAGCCCGCCGGTGGTGCCCATAGTTGCCTTCATGTTACCCAATATAAAGGAGTTCTTCTCCGGGAAGGATATTTTTATTCGCCCGGGGTCGTTAATAACCTCATTACTAAAAATGGCCTTTTGATAGGTGTTGGCTTCGCTAAACTCGGGCTTCTTGCCGGTATTGTCCATGGCGCTGGAGAAGATGAGCGAGTCGCTGTTGGCGGTGGCTACCTCGTAGCTAAAGGGCAACGATATCCCCCGGTTATGCAGCTCGAACCTTAAAAGTGAGTCGATCCAAAAAGCATTCAGGCGCTTATCCAGCGGTTCGTTAGATTTTCGGTATTCCTCGGCAAGGTTGGCAATTACGTTTGATTTTGCAGGGCTTCGCGGCATATTCTCCAGCGAATCGGCCTCCAGCATTTTCTTCACCTGCATAAACTGCTTTTCTTTTTGCAGCCGCTTTTGCTGCTCTACCCATGCCGGGTTTATACTTACGGCGGTTACCACCTGGCGGCCAAATTGAGGGTCGATATAGGTGCCACGGATGGTATCATATTTATAAATCCTGCTTTTCAGCAGATGCGGCGATTTTACAATCTCGGGGATAAAGCGGCCCTGCACATTGCCAAATTCATCGGTATACTCCTCTATCCTGATGCGCAGGTTAACGGTACCCTGCTGGGTAAGGTTGGCTATTTCATCATCCATCCTTTTATGCATAATCATGCGCTTGAGGCTGTCGCGCAGCATAGCCAGTTTGCGCTGGCGCTTGGTTTGGCGTTTTTTTAAGTCTACCGAATCGTTTATGCCCGAACTATTGCCATTGATGCTGATCTCGGTAATTTTATCGGGGCCATTTTTTAAGGAGAAGGCGTGTACCTGCGTTTTTGCGGTTAAAAAGGTAATAGCATCCTGCTTGGCCACTTTGGCCACCACACTGCCCAGGGCATCATCTACAGTACGGCTAAACAAGTCCGACTGCATTTGGTACGACTGGCGCAGGAAATAATATTGCATCCCCACCACACCCAAAAGCGCAAAGCCCATTAAGCCGATGATCAAACTGATACTCTTCTTCTTCATCTCTACAGCAAAAATATTTTAATTACGCTGATAAAGGGCGCATTTAACAATTTTTAACAATTGCGCTACAGGCATTTAACATATTGATTAATACCTGTTTTATACCTTTGATAGATCAAAAACTTAAATCCGCATAAAAATGAAGAAGCTTTTTTTACACCCCCGCATCGAGATCGCATTCTCGCTTAGCCTCGTAGCTATATTGGCGCTGCCACCGCTGGTGATGGGCCAAACGCAAAAAAGTATCGAAATAAAAATAACAAACGGCGATACCACCATCAATGGTAAAGACATTAAAAAACTATCTGCCGAGGAGCGTAAAGATGCCCTGGGCGAAATGGATAAAATGGGCAACATTACCTTTAAGCGCACCGATAAAGGAGGCAACACCGATATTGTTATCCGCAGGAACAAACGAATGGGCGATAAAGACGATGTGGTAATAGAAAGGCGTATGGATGGCGATATGGATATGCCGTTCTCTGCCAGGATGGGCGACAGCATCAACAAAAAATTCACTTTCCGCCTCAAAAAGGTGCCGGGTGCCGATAGTACCTTTGCTTTTAAATTTGATAATGGCGAAGGCGGTTTCAGGTTTAATGATGAACGCGAATTAGGCTTTAACGATGGCCCGCCGATGCCGATGGAAAGGTTCCGCTTTGACGGCCCCGGCCGCCGTGGCGAGCGCATGATGGCCTTTAACCGCAAAAACACACAAACATTTAATTACAGCAGTACCGATAACGATGGTATAAGCACAGATATCAGCTTCCGTGTAAACGATGCTACCAAAGAAACCGCAAAACGCATAGCCGGCACAGATAAAATTACATTGGGCATTAACGATTTGAATTTATCGCCCGAGTTCTCCACAGGTAAAACCTCCCTGAGTTTTAACCTGGATGCCAAAACTACTGCGGATGTTAAACTTACCGATAGCGAAGGCAAAGCGCTTTTTAGCGATAAAGCCACCGGCGGCAGCTTCAGCAAAAAAATAAGCCTGCCACGCAACGGCATTTACTTCCTTACAGTAAAACAAGGAGCAAACGCTGCAGTGAAGAGGATAGTGAAGGAGGATTAGTTTGGTGACGAGCTAGTGACTGCAGAATTTGGTTATAAAAAAAGAGGCTGATCATGATTGATGATACAGCCTCTTTCTCTTTTAGGATAAGTTCAATTTATTGAATTCTTCAAATAAATTGAACAGCTCATTTCTAAAACAATTAGTGAGCCTTAAAATTCCACTTGGAGTTATCACTATTCATATCAAACCTGCCGAGGGTTGGCGTGCTGTCTCCGGACGATACCAAAGCCAGCTGCTCTTTGGAGTTTGGAACCACCTTTGGCGTAATCCTATAGGTTCCATCCGTCAACTGATCTATCCGCCATAATTGTTCAGGCGCACCGGTGAATGTTGGCACTGTTATAAGTTCAGCGTCTGCTGTTGCCGCTAATGCACGGTCGGTACCGGCAATTACTATTTTGTAATACGGCCCGCCCAGGTATCCTCCTGCACCGGCAACCGGCGAGATCGCCCATTTTTGATGGGGCCGAAACATATAATCTGCCATTCTTACACCAATGTTTGTGGTTGGCCAGCTTTTAATTACATCTGCCAATTCCTGAGACGGTACCGGTTTTTTCGGTTCATCATTGTTACGGTTAAATCGCATCCCGCCCGGCATCCTGGTAAAATCTACACCTAATTCTAAGGCATACCCCCTTCGTTCCGACTCGATCTCATAAGTCCCTTCCTTGAAGTTGTCCCCTGCAACGGGCCAGCCATTTTTCCATAGTAGCGGGCGTATACCTAATACGCTGCGTGCACTTTGATCCAAATCTGCCTCGTAATGGCAGGACATCTTTTCAACGCCCTCGCTAACTACCGTACGCCCAAAGTGCCCGGGGCCAATCAGCCTGTCGCCGGCGGCCAAAACCATTTTACCGCCACCCTTCAACATCTCTCTTCCCATGTTATCCAGGTATGGGCCGGTTACCTTTTTGGCGCGGCCAACAACAATGTTGTAGGTTGAGTTTGGCCCGTCGCAGCAGGTGCCGTGTGTTCCAAGCAGATAGTACCATCCATCCCGGTATATTAAATCTGAGGCTTCGCAATCAATGGCCACATTTAATGCCTTATTACCTTCTACACGTTTACCTGTTTTGGGGTCGAGCTCCACCATGCGGATATACCCAAAATAAGTGCCGTAGGTTAACCATAACCTGCCATCGGTTGGGTCTAAAAGAAGCGACGGATCTATCGCATCATTATCCTCTATACCATCGGATGAAGCAACTACAATAGCCTCCGAATATTTAAACTCCGGCGACTTTGGATCGAGCGATTTATTCCACATGGTCAATATTTTCCCGTTGTGGCCGCCGGCTAAGCCACCACCCGTTGCGCCATACGTAATAAGGTAGCGGTCGCCAATTTTCAAAACATCTGGGGCAGCGCCTCTTCCCGGCCGTACTCCGCCCTCATTCCATGTCCATCCGTCTTCGGAGATTAAACCGCCCCCAAACGTTCCGAATGTGAAATACTTCCCATCAGATTCTGCAATGGTTGAGGGATCGTGTATAAATGGTTTGCCAATCTGGGCTACCGCTGCCCCGGCCCACCACAATGTAAATAGGGCTATAGTGCTTATTACCTTTACTGTTAATTTCATAATTACTCAATTGATAGAGACAAATGCTACGTTAAATGGGATGACCAATAATTTATTGTAAAGTGATAGTGAGGTCTTTTATCGGCTTCCCCTCCTCATCCAGCAGGCGGACACAAAAATCACTCAAGCCGGGGCCGTTGATCACTGCTCCCCGTATGATATTTTTCCCTTTGTTCAGCGTTAGCCGGGGGGAGGCGCCATCATCCATCACCATGCGCCTGTCTCCATCAAGCGTTACCGCTTTTTTTCCGTTCACCCACCACATCGATCCTCCGTTTGACCCAACCGCCAACCGCACATTTTTTATTTCCTTCGGGCTGTTAACTATAGTAACCGCCCAAAACAATACTGCATAGGTCTGTTTCTTTAACCCATAGGCAAACCGAAACAATTTGACATTGAAAGTGGGGCTTTCTAATGCATGCCATAATAATTCCTGCTCGCCAACTTTTACTTTGTCCCCGTCTTTCGGGATACCGGTAAATTGGTTTGGGAAATACTCCGTTTCGAATTCTGTTTTCAGGTAGTTGTCTGTAAAAACGACATTGCTCCGTATCGATTTGTTGATCGGCTCTAAAAGCAGCCAACGCTGAATAAACCCCTCAGGAGTCGGTCCTTTTTTCGACGTAGTGGCCCTGGTGAAAAACGGGGCGATACTTCGGTTGGTATCGTTCTTCGTGATACTATCAATCCTGATTCCAGAACCAGGGGGCTGCCCTTGTGATTTTAATCCAGCCAAAATTACAAAGCCAGCCGCCAGCAATAGTGCAGTACGTTTAATATTCATAGTAGATAATTTAACTTAAAGCTCTTTCGGTTTAAAGTGGTGCGCAATAACCATCAACCCAAAACTATACTTTCATGAAAAGACTTCATCACACTATTCGGCATTAAAAGTCAACTTTTGTTCACTATGTGGCGGTTTTTCACCATTTAGCGGGTATAGGCCGTGAAACATTTGCTGTACCGTTAAAAATTGTAGTGGCAGTACCGAACCGAAAGGCTGAGGAGCCAATCTTTAAGATATTCCTAAAAAAGGTTTGAAGATATTTCCCGGCGGGGATAAGAAGAACTCGTATCGATAGATAAGATCGGCGTTCGGAGAACCGTCTGCACAAATGTACTGCACCAGGTTATTTGAATCGCTTAAACGGAAAAGAGGCTGATCATGATTTATGATACAGCCTCTTTTCTATATTATGAGCTAATTGAGCAGTAATTAAACTACTCATTAAAACGGCAGATCGTCATCATCAGCAGTTGAGCTGATATCCGCAGGGGCTGCATAAGCCGGTGCGGTAGCTGCGCCTGCACCACCCAATACGTTAACTTTCCAAAGTTGCAGGGTGTTAAAGTACACTACTTTACCCATTTTATCGGTCCATTTACGGCCTTTTAGGTTAAAGAACACTTCTACGTCATCGCCCACCTTAACGGCATCCATCAGGGCGGTACGGTCCTGTATAGCCTCGAACTTTAAATACTCAGGGTATTGTGGGTTCTCGATATATTCAAGTATTAATTCTCTTTTTTTTAACGACTCCGTAACCTGCACGGTTGGAGACACATCATACACTTTACCTTTGATTTCCATAGTTCCGAAATATTTAAAATGTAAAGTTAGCAGTAAGAAATTAAAACCGGGGTTATTTATTCATAAATTCGCAAAATATATCATGCAAGTTTTCCACACCGAGAGTAAAATCATAATCACCTGCAACAAAAGGCTTTCGCCTTACCTGCAGCAGGAAGTTGAAGCACTGGGCTTTACGCCCACCCGTGTTTTCCAAACAGGCCTTGAGTTAATGGGTACCGTTACCGATACCATTGCGCTTAACCTTAACCTGCGCTGCGCAAGCCAGGTGCTATACCTTTTAAAAAGCTTTACAGCCGAAAACCCCACCCAGCTATACGATGAGCTGGTAAAAATAGAATGGGAACAACTGATTGATTTTACCGGCTATTTTTCGGTAACATCCAACGTAAATAACGAGCACATCCTCACCCCGCTTTTTGCCAACGTGAAGGTAAAAGATGCCATTGTGGACAGGATAAAGGCGCAAAAAGGCATCCGCCCCAACAGCGGTGCCGATGCCAATAAAACCGTTATAAGCCTGTACTGGCAGGAAGATAAAGCCGATATTTATATAGATACTTCGGGCGAAACCCTTGCCAAGCACAGCTACCGCAAAATACCGGGCAAGGCCCCAATGCTGGAGGCGCTGGCCACCTCAACCATTATTGCTACCAAATGGGATATGAAGAGCACCTTCATTAACCCCATGTGTGGTTCGGGCACTTTGGCTATCGAAGCTGCTTTGCTGGCTACCGATAAGCACCCCGGGTTGTTCCGCATGAACTATGGCTTTATGCATATTATGGGTTACGATGAGCAGGTATTTTTTGTAGAACGCCGTAAACTGAAGGATAAAGCAAAAAAAGCTTTAGGCTTTAAAATTATAGCAACAGATATTTCTGACGATGCCGTGGATATTGCCCGTAAAAATGCAAATACTGCCGGGGTAGAACATTTAATAGAATTTAACGTTTGTGATTTTGCGGATACGGAAGTACCCGCCGAGCCTGGCGTAGTAATGTTTAACCCCGAGTATGGCGAGCGCCTTGGTGTGCATACCAAACTGGAAATTACTTACGCCCGTATTGGCGATTACCTAAAAAAACAATGCGGCGGTTACCGCGGCTACGTTTTTACCGGCAACCCGGACCTGGCCAAGAAAATAGGCCTGCGCCCGAGCCGCAAAATTGAGTTTTACAACGGCAAACTTGATTGCCGCCTGTTTGAGTACGAATTGTACGAAGGCAGCAAACGCGAACCTAAAGTAGATTAAATGAAGAAGCTATTAATTATTGCCCTGTTATTATCATCCGCTTACTGCAAAGCGCAGGATGCCGACCTGGCGTTCCCCTTTCAGGGTGGCAACCCCGTTATGACCCGTTTTTTTAAGGATAGCCTGCAAATTGGCGACGATATAAAAGCAAAAAAAGCAACCGGTATGGCGGTGTTTAAATTCACGGCGGATATAAATGGCAATATTCAAAAAATTGTGATCTACTACGCCGATGATTACCTGCTTACGATGCCTATCATCCAGGCCTTAAAAAAAACAACCAAAAAATGGATAATCCCCAACAAGGAAAAATTCCATGATTTTATTATACCATTCTCTATCGGGTACAACACGCCTTCATCCGGCGAGGCCGAGGTACAGAAAGCGGCTTACAATTTTTACAGCAGCCGCAAACCCATCGTAGCCCAGGACCAAATACCGCTAAACTCGGCCACCCTGCTGCCAACCGTGGTAGTGAAGTACGATTTGTAATTTGTAACCTTTAAAATTTTTATGGCCGCCCAATTGGGTGGCCATTTTTTTTACCCGGAACTGACGGGCTTGCTTATTTAGGCCATGTTCTCGACTAAAAGGCTTTAAAACATCCGCTTTCTCAATCGAAAGCCGTGCCTGGATTAGTTGTTGCCTCCGGTAATCTTTTTTTGAAAAAAAATTAACCAAAACCTTATAAAACAAAATCCGCCTTTAAGCATTTCTCGTTAGTATGTTAATTATTAATCCCCCGGTAAATTGCGAAGATGAAGAACTTATTGAATTTCAAGGTAAAAGCTGTTGCAACAAACATCCGTAACAAGCGAGAAGAACTCAATTACACTCAAGAGTATTTGGCCGCCAAGCTAAATATCTCACAAAATGCCTACAGTAAAATTGAACTTGGTTATACCAAGATCACCCTCGAACGCCTGTTCCAGATATCTGAGGTTTTAGAAACCGATTTGATGGACCTTATTAAAACCGACAGCGCCGAAGCCGCCTAAATTTATTTTATTAAGCCGATCTGTTTCCGGATAAATATATTTGCAGCAAATTGTAATTGATGAGCAGCGCAGATATCATAGCCCAAACTACCATTTTTGTACAGGATACGTTAAAGAACGCCGAAGGCGGGCACGATTGGTGGCACATCCAACGCGTACATACCAATGCCAAACGCATAGCGCAAACCGAAACCTGTACCCTACTCATAGTTGAACTCGCGGCCCTGCTGCACGATATTGCCGATGCTAAATTCCATAACGGTGATGAAGAGATCGGCCCAAAAACGGCAGGCGATTTCCTCAAAAGCATTCATGTTGAAGCCGATATTATTGAGCATGTACAGCAGATCATCAGGCACATGTCGTTCAAATCCAGTTTTGATAAAGCTACTTTTTTTTCGCCGGAGCTTGCCATTGTACAGGATGCCGACCGGCTTGATGCTATTGGCGCAATTGGCGTAGCGCGTGCCTTTGCCTACGGTGGGTTTAAAGGCCGCGAAATTTACAACCCCGAAATAAAGCCCAACCTAAACATGAGCAAGGCTGAGTACAAAAATACCACCGCCCCTACCATCAACCATTTTTACGAAAAGCTTTTATTGCTGAAAGACAAAATGAACACCCCCACGGGTAAGCAAATGGCACAACAACGCCACGAGTTTATGCAAAGCTACCTGCAGCAATTTTACAGCGAAGTGCAGTAATCAACATTTTTTATTATATCGTTATGAATAAAGCCCCCCTTATTCTTTTTTTAGCATCGTTATTTGTTTGTAAAGCCGGCCTGGCGCAGGACACACTTAAGCAGCAGCGATTTAACTTCCATTTTCAACAGACGGTAATCACCCAGTCTAAACTGGGTTTTAGCGCGCCTTATACCAGCGATAACAGCCTATCTACCATAAAAGAAACACAAACGTCGTTAACCACCACATTTTTTGGTGGTGCCCGCTTATGGAAAGGCGCTTCGGCCTATTTTAACCCCGAACTGTCGGGTGGCTCGGGCCTTAGCAAAACGCTCGGGGTAGCCGGTTTCCCAAATGGCGAAACGTTTAGGGTTGGCGGTGCCGAGCCTAAAATTTATATAGCGCGGCTGTATTTCTCCCAAAATTTTGAGTGGGGCAATGAGAAGGACACCCTTGCCGACGATGTGAACCAATTAGCCGGGCTACGGAGCAAACGCTACCTTAACTTTACGATTGGCAAATTTGGCATGGCCGATTTTTTCGACGGGAACGAGTTTAGCCATGATGCACGCTCGCAGTTTATGAACTGGAGCCTGATGGATAACGGCGCCTGGGACTACCCCGCCAATACCCGCGGCTATGTAATGGGCGCCATGGCCGAACTGGGCCAGCCAACCTGGGCGCTGCGATTTGCCTTCAGCATGACCACCACATCCGCCAATGGTGCTATCTGGGACCAACGCATAGCCCACGCCAACACTCAGTCGCTCGAATATGAAAAACGCTACACGCTTAATGGGCGCAAGGGTACATTAAGGCTACTGGGTTTCCGCAACAATGGCAAAATGGGCGATTATAGGCTAGCGCTGGCTACAAACCCCGTTAACCCCGAAGTAGATACCAATTTAGTTTACGGCAAACACAAATTTGGCTTCGGTATTAGTGCCGACCAGTACCTTGGCAATAATTTCGGTGTATTTGCAAAAGCAAGTTATAACGATGGCAAAACCGAGACCTGGGCGTTTACGGAGATAGACCGATCTGTAAGCGTCGGCGCTGTATTAAAGGGCGGCGGATGGAACCGTAAAGACGATGAGCTTGGGCTGGCGTTTGTAGGCAACGGGATATCCAAACCACACCGCGATTATTTGGCGGCAGGGGGCTATGGTTTTATTATTGGCGATGGCAAGCTAAACTATGCTGCCGAGCTGATAGCCGAGCTTTACTACAAAATTAACGCTTACCAGGGCAAACTTTGGCTTACGCCCGACTACCAGTTTATTGCCAACCCCGCTTACAACCACGATCGCGGGCCGGTTAACGTTTTTTCGCTACGGGCGCATGTAGAATTCTAGGCAATAGAGTTGGCTGTTACAACATTTATTTTTGCTGTTGTTAAACTACGTCCGTTAAATCAAGTCCGTATAAAAAAGAACAAACCCTTGATGAGAAAAGCATTTTTAGCTATCGTATTTTTTATAGTAAGCACAGCAGCATTTGCCCAGGTAAAAAACAGCCTAACCAAATCGTTGGTAACGTTTAAAATAAAAAATACCGGCTTTACTATCAGCGGCCTTATCAACAGTGTTCAGGCAGATGTTGCCTTCAACCCTGCCAACCTTGCTGCAAGTAAAATAGATGCCATTGCCGATGCAACCACCATCGACACCGATAACGGGCTGCGCGATGAACACCTCAAAGGAGAAGACTTTTTAAACGTGGCCAAATACTCCGCCATCACCATGAAGTCGGTTTCTTTCAGCAAGAAAAATTCAAGCAATTATGTTGGGCAATTTAATGTCACCATCAAAGACAAAACCAAACTTATCAGCGTACCCTTCAGTTATAGCGATGCAGGCAGCACCGCTACATTAAAAGGCACCTTTAAAATAAGCCGTGCCGAGTTTGGCATTGGCAAAAGCAGCATGCTGCTTTCAGACGAGGCAAACATCACCATTGAGGTTGAGGCATCAAAATAATCAGCCCTAATTCATAACAATAATTTAACCCCGCGCCGCCACACCCAACGGCAAATCATTCATATACAAAGCGTAACTTTGCCCTATGAATTTGCGTGTACTGGTACTCATCAACTCCGCGGCCGTTGCCATCAGCCTTTCGGCAGTAAATTATTACTTTCAGCACAAGTGGTACGATATGATGATCACCTTTTTGGTGACGCTGATAAGCAGCTATATTGTATTTTACTACCTGATAGAAAAGTACATTTACTCTAAAATAAAACTTATTTACAAACTCATCCACAACCTTAAACTGGGCCGCGACTTACGCGATGCCCTGGGCGAGCATGTAAGCGCTAACCCGATAAAAGATGTTGAAGAAGAAGTAAAGGAATGGGCCCGCCTAAAAAAAATAGAGGTAGACGACCTAAAGAAACAAGAGCGCTTCCGCAGGGATTTCCTATCAAACATTTCCCATGAATTTAAAACGCCACTGTTTGCAATACAGGGCTATATAGAGGCTTTACAGGACGATGATTTTGAAGATAAAGAAATGGCCACTAAATTTTTGGATAAAGCATCAAAAAACGTAGACAGGCTTAGTTACCTCATCAAAGACCTCGACGAAATATCCAAACTGGAATCGGGCGAGATCCCAATCAATTACACCAAATTCAAGATTAACGACCTGATAAAAGATGTGTTTGAATCGTTGGAGCTGAAAGCCAAGCACCACAACATTAAACTTACTTTTAAGCAGAAATATGATGACGGTATATACGTAAATGCCGACCGTGAGAAAATACGCCAGGTGCTGGTAAACCTGATAGACAATTCCTTTAAATACGGTAAAGAAGGCGGCGAAACCTCGGTAAGCATTTTTACCCTGCACGAGCAGGTGCTGGTAGAAGTTACCGATAACGGGATGGGTATTGAAGAAAAGTTCCTGCCGCGACTGTTCGAGCGTTTTTTCCGTACTGACACCAGCCGTTCGCGGCAAATTGGCGGCTCGGGGCTGGGGCTGGCCATTGTAAAGCATATTATTGAAGCACACCAGCAAACCATCAATGTGCGCAGCACCGAGGGATTAGGCTCTACATTTGGTTTCACCCTGCAAAAAACCAAACAAATTTTACCTTTCCCAAATATACCAGTGTTAAAAAGTTAACATTAACTTAACATTGCAACCGTACCTTTACACCAAATATTTAAAAAATGTCACTTAACAGTATCTTCCAGTACTTCGTCCCTAAAGACAAAAAAACATTCTTCCCGCTATTTGAGCAGGCTGCCAGCAATGTGGTTAATATGGCCACCATTTTAGTAGAAGCCGTTAACAGCACCAATAACGCTACCCGCGAAGAGCTGTTCAGGCAGATTGATAAACTGGAAAACAAAGGTGATGAGCTTACCCACCAGATATACCTGGAACTTGGCAAAAACTTTATCACCCCTTTCGACCGTGAAGACATACACGCATTAGCTACCGCAATTGACGACGTTGCCGATTATATACATGGCGCTGCAAACCGCATGGCGCTTTATAAAATAGACGATTTTAACGAACACATCCGCAAGCTATCAGACCTTATACTGCAAGCTTCGGGCGATTTGGAAAAAGCCGTGCGCGAGTTAAAAGACCTGCGTAATGTGCGCGCCATTGCAGATTCGTGCATCCGCATAAACAGTGTGGAAAACCAGGCCGATTACGTTTTCGACCGTGCCGTTGCCGATTTGTTTTTATACGAAACAGATGCAATACGCCTTATAAAGTACAAAGAGATATTAGCTGCATTAGAAACTGCTACCGATATGTGCGAAGATGCCGCCAATGTGATGGAATCGATTTTAGTTAAAAACGCCTAACAAAAAACAAAAACCCATTAAATGGTTACCACTTTATTAGTTGTTGTAGTTTGCCTTGCAATAATCTTCGATTTCATCAACGGCTTCCACGATGCCGCAAACTCTATAGCAACAATCGTATCTACCAAAGTGTTAACGCCTTTCCAGGCGGTGCTTTGGGCTGCTTTTTTTAACTTTTTGGCTTATGTAGCCGTAAGGTATTGGGGCTTTCACGGCGGCAACTTTGAGGTTGCCAACACGGTTGGCAAAACCGTACTTAAAGAGTTTATTACCATGCAGGTGGTTTTTGCAGGGCTTTGCGCTGCCATCACCTGGAACCTCATCACCTGGTGGTTTGGTATCCCTTCCAGTTCATCGCACACGCTTATTGGCGGTTTCGCCGGTGCCGGGATGACCAACGCAATGTTTATGGGCACTAATGCTTTCCTGGCGGTAAACACCAAAGTAGTGTTAACTACTATTGCTTATATATTTTTAGCTCCGTTTATAGGTTTAATAATGGCTTACGTAATAACCATTCTTATCCTTAACCTTTGCCGAAGGGCAAGGCCTGCAAGGGCCGAAAAATGGTTTAAAACCGGCCAACTGATATCTTCGGCAGCGCTTAGCTTTGCGCATGGCGGTAACGATGCGCAAAAAGTAATGGGTATTATTTACGTGGCGCTCGTGTCATCGGGCGTGGCACAAACAGGCTCGCCTATGCCAAACTGGGTACCTATTTGCTGCTACAGCGCTATAGCCCTGGGCACCATGAGCGGTGGCTGGAAAATTGTAAAAACCATGGGTACCAAAATAACCAAGGTTACGCCGCTTGAAGGCGTTGCCGCAGAAAGCGCCGGTGCTGTTACCCTGTTTATTACCGAAAATTTTGGCATACCCGTTTCTACAACGCATACTATAACAGGCTCTATCATCGGCGTTGGGCTTACCAAACGCGTATCCGCCGTAAGGTGGGGTGTAACCATTAACCTGGTATGGGCCTGGGTAATAACAATACCAATTTCGGCGCTATTGGCCGGGCTTGTGTTTGCTTTAGTAAGGGCAATATCATAATATTGCTTTTATTGGCAGCAGTTTTGCTATTACTGTATCATGAAAAAATTTATACTGTTTATTCCGATCCTTTTTATTTTATTTTCCGGTTGCGATACGCTTAGCCAGGTGGCACAAAGCACTGTACAGCAATATGGCAACCCCACAAGCCTGGAGATAGGCAACGGACTAAAGCAGGCGCTTGAAATTGGTACGGGCAAAAGCTCCGACCAGCTATCAGCCGTTGACGGTTTTTTTGCTAATGCAGCCATAAAAATACTTTTCCCGCCCGAAGCGCAGAAGGCAGAGAAAACCCTGCGCAGTATTGGCTTAGGCAAACTTGCAGATAATGTAATACTATCGCTTAACCGCGCTGCCGAGGATGCTGCCAAAGGTGCCAGGCCCATATTTGTTAATGCTATTAAGCAAATGACCATACAGGATGTCACCAACATCCTTTTAGGCAGGCAGGATGCTGCAACCGAATATTTTAAACGCACCACCACCTTGCAATTAACCGCAAGTTTTAAACCGGTGATACAAACCAGCTTGAACAAGGTTGGGGCAACCAAATATTATGGCGATGCTGCCGCCGCTTACAACAAAGTACCCTTTGTAAGCAAAATAAACCCCGATATATCCGACTATGTGATGCAAAAGGCGATAGATGGCCTGTTTGTAGAAATAGCTAAAGAAGAGCTTAACATCCGCCAAAACCTATCGGCACGTACCACCCCATTGCTGCAAAAAGTGTTTGGTTATTACGATAAGAATAAGAGGTAAATCACTACTTCTAACTATTGGGGTAACCCTTACATAGCACTGAGCACAGCAATGCTCAACTTACAGAGCCGCTTTGCATGCCCGACCTGCTTGCCGAGGATTGCTTCGTACCTTATAATGACGTGGTCATAAGTTATTGATAATATTGTCATTCCGAACCGAGGAACGAGGGAGGAATCTTGTTGTTGATGCAAAGCTCACCACTTTGCATGCCTGCTTTGCATTACTAACAAGATTCCTCGTCGCTGCGCTTCCCTCGGAATGACATGACAGTAAGTCATTGACAGTTAACACTCTTATTTTCACACGTCATAACCATTTTTTTCAGGGTTCCCCCTGGTGGATACTCGCAATGACGCGGTAGAGAAACGTTAAAAAGCGGCGCATGCGCCGCTTTTTAACGTTGGGAGATTTATGTCTCCGCAGGGTCTCTTTGAAAAAGGACCCTGCGGATGATGATTCCGTTCTTTGGACAAAACCACCGTCCTTTTATCCGATAATTCCGAAATCGAATCTCCGAAATCCTGCTATTTCTTTGTCCCCGTAGGGTCTCTCGATAGAGAATCCAGCTGGGACTGGAAACTACAATAGTAATTGATAGGTTGATCCTTCATGGCCCTATTTTGCTAAAATATCGTGTGGCAAGGATCACACCGCCCTGATTTCTTGCTAATAATTGCACATTTACGATATACAACAGCGTGAAATTGAAACTCATACAATCGCGGTGGCATACTTATTGCACCTTTTTTACATACATTTTATGAAAAAAAACATCGTCATACCATTTGTATCTCTGCTGTTTCTTTTAACGGCGAGTTGTAACAATGATAAAAAAAACGAAGGTGATATGGAAAAACAAACAAAGGGTGAAGTGACCTATCTTAGTCCGGAAGGGTTATTCAAAAACCCAGCCTATTCTCAACTGGTAATCACAAAAGGCCCTGTAACAACCATTTACGTTGGAGGACAAAACGCAACCGACAAGGAAGGGAAGGTCGTTGGAAAAGGTGACCTGAAAGCCCAGGCAGCACAGGCACTGAATAACTTGAAGATTGCGCTGGCAGCAGGCGGTGCATCACTTAGCAATGTGATAAAATGGAATGTCTATATTGTTGAAGGGCAGGATGCACGGGTAGCTTTTCAGGCCCTTCAGGAAGACCTAAAAACAATGCCCCATCCGCCAATTATTACTGGTGTGTTTGTAGCCGCGTTGGCTCAGCCGGATTTTCTATTAGAAATGGATGCAACAGCTGTTATCCCTGAATAGTAAGAACCGAAATCGGACCTCCGAAATCCGAAATCCCCCTATTTCTTAATAACAAACTCCAGCACCAGCGTTTTTTCCTCCGGCTTACCGTTGGCGTTCCCTACCCATTTAGGGCCCTGGGCAACCAGGCTTATTGCCTTTTTGTCCGTTGCGGGACTTAAGCTTTTAATAACCGTAATATTGCTGAGGGCACCGGTTGGGCTAATGGTAACTTTAAGTTCCACTACACCCGGTTTTTCGCCGGCTGGTAAATAGCCTTTTTGAGCGAGGTATAATTGGTATAATATCCAGCCTTTTTGGGGATGCGCCAGGCTTAAGTCGGCTGTGTTAACAGTAGAATTTAGGTTTCCGTATACCGAAGCTGTGTTTGAATTTAAGCCTACAGTATTCGCGGGTGCTTTATACGATGCGGTATTTGTATTTAGTGTGGCGCTATTGGTGATGTTGCCTATGCTGGTATTCAACTTCGGTGTTTCCAGGCCCGCTATTGCGTCATCGGCGGCAGTAGTTGGGTTTACAGCCGGCGCTGCAAATTTCCCTTTACTGTCAATTACGGTTCCTGTTGGCTTTGCAACCGTGGTTGCTGCCTTATCAGGCAAAATTATATTGTTGGCAGTATTGGCAGTACCGGCTAAATAGCCTGGTGGCAGGCCTAATTTGTTAAGTTCGTATTGGTTAGCGTCCGTTCTTTTGTCTTTGATGATCTGCACCCCCTCGGCCTTACTAATAAGCGGCTGCGATGCACTTTTCTTTGCAATAGCAACCGTAAGCGGCATTTCAGCGCTATCCTTCTTTTTCATCATTGCGCCTATTACCATCTCATCTAATGGGGCACTATCGCTTGCAACACCAACAGCCGGACTACTTGCAATTTCTGCTACTGCCGGCGGTTCGCTTTGCACTAATTCAACATCGCTATTGAGCACTGCAGGCCTGCGTTTATCCGCAACAACCGGCGGTACCGTTCGGGTTTTCCGGGGCTGCAGGGCAGCAACATCGTTTTGTGTAGGCCCGGTAATTATGGGGATAGCAACTGTATCGGTGTTGCTTTTCAAAGGCTCTTTTACCTGTGCCGTTTGCGGAGGGTTTACCGTATCGGTGCTTTTATATAGCGGCCCAACTACTATCATAAAACCAACAACGCCTGCTGCTATGGAGATAACCGTCCACGGGATAATGCGGCGCTCTTTTTTTTCAACCCGATTGTTTAATTGCTTTGCCAGTATATCCAGGTTGGCCTGCTGGTTATTGGTTGCCGTTTGGTAGCCTTCCAGCGCATCCATTAAAAGTGGGTCGTGCTGGGCCTCCCGTTCCAGCCGGTGCATAGCTTTGGCATCAAGCTCCCCGTTAAGGTACTTCTGTATCTGCAATATATCGGGCCTATGCTTATCCACTATGTTTCTCCAGGCAAAGCTTTAAGTTGCGTTTGCCGTTTTGTATATAACTTTTTACTTCGTTTAAGGTGTAACCGGTTTGCTCTGCAATTTCTTTATAGCACTTCTCATCTAAATAAAACAAACGCACGCTTTGTTTTTGCGCGGGCATCAATTTATCCATGCAACGCTCTAAAGCCTGCAATGCCAGTTCCTTATCCGTATCATTATCATCAGGATGCAAAACCGGGGTAAATTCCATAAACTCATCCATTCCAACTGTAGGCATTTTCTTTTCTGCCCGCAATTGCATCAAACAATGGTTGCGGCTAAGCACATACAGCCAGCTCCTAAACTGTTTTATATCGTGCTGTTTGACCTTTATCACCAACTCTTCAAATATCCCCATCACCGCATCCCGCGCAAGTTCTTCGTCTTTTAAATACTTCAGGCAAACACCAAAAACCAGGGGCATGTGCCTTTCGTACAGCTTCCCCAATACGCTTATATCGGCGTTTAGGCGATAGCTGTTAACCAGCTCTTCATCTGCGGTATCATCGGGCCTAACTGGTTTTCTGAAGAAGTTCATTAAAGCCACAAAATAAACTTTTTTTTATGGCTTATGGAAATTTGCTTTCGGCAGCATCCTACCTATAAAATTTAGCGATCATGAAAAATATTGTATTAATCCTCTTAGTATTGGCCACAGCCCTCAGCGGGTTCGGGCAAAGCACCACCCGTACCATTAAAGGTACCGTAATTGCTACCGAAGATAAACTACCCATCCCCGGTGCAAACGTAGCGGTAAAAGGCACCAGCATTGGTGTGCAAACTACGTCATCGGGCACATTTTTTTTAACAATACCCGTATCAGCCAAGACTTTGGTAGTGAGCTTTTTGGGGTATACCACCAAGGAAGTCCCTATCGGAACGAGCGATACCCTTAACATATCGCTGGAATCATCTTTTTCACAAATGGGAGAAGTGGTTGTTACAGGTGCACTGGGGGTAAAACACGCCTCAAAAGCGCTCGGCTATTCAACTACGACAATCAGCGGCAAGGAGTACAAAAGCAGCCCTCCACCCATCGCCTTTGGCTTATCTGGCAAAGCCGCCGGGCTGGCCGTGCAAAATACCAATAACAACATCGACCCAAACCTGAAAATAACCCTGAGAGGCAACCGCAGCGTTTACGATGACGTTGATAATGAAAGCTATAAAGCGGTAGTAGAAAACAGCTTCCTTAAAGCTAAAAGCAACCCGCTCTCTACTTTTTCTGTTGATGTGGATGCTGCCTCTTACAGCAACTTCCGCAGGTTTATTAATAATGGTGAGCTGCCTCCGCCCGATGCCGTGCGCATTGAGGAGATGATCAATTATTTTAAATACAATCTGGCAGGCCCAACAAATAACGAGCCCGTTGCTATCCATACAGAACTATCTAACGCGCCGTGGAATGCCAAACACCGCCTGCTGCGCATCGCGCTGAAAGCGAAAACCATCCCTACAGATAACCTGCCGCTATCAAACCTGGTGTTTTTGATAGATGTATCGGGCTCGATGAATGCACCCAATAAGTTACCGTTGGTAAAATCGTCCCTAAAAATGCTGGCAGACCAATTGCGGCCGCAGGACAAGCTGGCGATAGTGGTTTATGCCGGTAATGCGGGGCTGGTGCTGCCATCAACCCCGGGAGATAATAAAACAACTATTTATAATGCCATTGATAATTTATCTTCAGGCGGCTCAACAGCAGGTGGGGCGGGCATAAAGCTTGCCTATAAAATAGCGGCGGAAAGCCTGATGAAAAAAGGGAATAACCGTATTATACTGGCTACCGACGGCGATTTTAACGTTGGCGCATCCAGCGACGATGACATGGAAAAGCTGATAGAAAGGGAACGCGAAAGCGGCATTTTCCTTTCGGCATTAGGTTATGGGATGGGCAACTATAAAGACA
Source organism: uncultured Mucilaginibacter sp. (assembly GCF_946481715.1). The sequence goes on from NZ_CAMLOV010000017.1 coordinate 43,096, forward strand.
GCAAAATGGAAACCCTTGCCGACAAAGGCAACGGCAACTATGCTTACATTGATAACATAACCGAAGCCCGCAAAACTCTCATCAGCGAGTTTGGGGGCACATTATTTACCGTTGCCAAAGATGTAAAGCTACAGGTAGAATTTAACCCTGGCAAAGTGCAAGCCTACCGTTTGCTGGGTTATGAGAACCGGGTTTTAGCTAAAGAGGATTTTAATAATGATAAAAAAGATGCCGGCGATATGGGTTCGGGGCATAACGTAACCGCTTTTTACGAAATTATTCCGGTAGGCGTAAAGGATGATTTTAGTGGTTCGGTAGATCCGCTGAAATACCAGAAACCAAAAGCCCCAGCGCCGCTTATGGCCACAAGCAACGAGATGCTGACCATTAAATTCCGGTACAAAGAGCCAACATCCAATAAGAGCAAGCTAAGCCAGGCAATAGTGAAAGATGCGCCGATAGATTTTGAAAAAACTTCATCCGATTTTAGGTTTGCTGCTGCCGTTGCCGAAACCGGGATGGTGCTGCGCGATTCGCATTTTAAACAAGGCTCAACATTTGCCCAGGCCATCAGCATTGCCAAAGCTGCCCGTGGCGAAGATGCCGAAGGTTACCGTGCGGAATTTATCCGCCTGGCGGAAAGTGCACGGCTGCTGGCTAAAACCGCCATGGTGCAGGAATAACCGCATAAATAGCCCAACAACTCAGTCAATTTTATTTAAGCGATAGTTAATAGCTATCGCTTTTTTTATTTCCATTTTTTTCGGCAAGCGTACAACCACAGGGTGTAAACACCCTACATACAAGGGTGATTATAAGCAATTTATAACAATAATTAAACCCTTAAAAATAAGGCAGATACATTGATACGCACTCGCCAGCGCTTACTCAAATTTACACACCAGTTTAAACGAGCAAAATCATAACGAAATATATAACTATTGATTAATCGCATCGATTAAAAGGTCGGCTATGCGGAAAACCGACAATAAGCTAAAAAAGTACGCAATGCGGCAGGCGAAAAGCATACAGAGTAGCCAGAATTATTACCATTATCTACCTATGTCACAACAAAACCAAAACCTATCGGCAGCACAGCTTGCCGCGCTCGACCTGATGATAGCCCACATGCAGGAGAACGGGCAAACCCAATTAGGAAACTTTTGGGACGCCATCGTCAATTCAGCCGAACAAGCCGGAACACAGGCCTGGGTAGGCCCACTTACCGGAATGGGCGATTTAGGCGATGCGCACCCCGTTGCCTCAGTAATTAACGCAGCCGATTCGGTAGGCCCGGCTACACCAACAACCAAAGATGTAAGCGCTTTAGTAGGCAAACTGAACGAAAGTGGCCTGCAACCGCAGCTCACGTTAGAAAACCTCATCAGGATAAGGAACCAGTTTGCCAAATAATTTTTAATGGTCGGGTGTGCTGAAAACCGACACCAAACAACAGAGTAAGCAATGCGGCAGACGAAAAGCATACAGAGTAGTCGAACCTTTTTATAAATCATTTATCAAAATGTCACAAAACCAAAACCTATCAGCAGCGCAGCTTGCCGCTATTGATTTGATGATCGCACACATGCAGGAAAAAGGAGAAACCCAATTAGGCGGGTTCTGGGATTCTATTACCGATGCTGTAGAATCGGCTGCCACCGCAGTATCGGCAGTGGCTTCTGTTGTTGCAGCTACTGCCGCAACCGCTGCTAACGCAGTTGCCAATGCCGCTACCGCCGCTACCACTGCTGTAGTAGATGCCGCCCCTGCCGTTGCCGAAGCCGTAGTTGAGGCCGCGCCGGTAGTTGCCGAAGTAGCAGCCGCAGCACTTGCAGCAACTTCTACCACCGAAGATGTGGCCTCATTAGTAGGCGAACTTAACAAAAACGGCCTGCAGTCGCACTTATCATTAGATAATCTTATCAAGATAAGGAACCAATATTCTAAATAAGCTTATGCAATATTTAGTAATTACAACACTTGCTATATTTACTATAGCAAGTGTTTTCTTCCAGGTAAAGAGCCTGCAACGAAGATTAAGCCGGTTTGATAAACTGGGCATCCTGCCCAACTATTCGTTTTTTGCGCCCAAACCGCTCATGAACGATTTTAGAGTGGTGTACAAAACCATTGCCGAAACCGATGGCGAATGGACGGAGATGCCCATGTATAAACCTTTCCGCATAATGCGCCTGTGCTGGAACCCCTTTAAATATTACAATAAGGGTATGATAGATACCTGCAATTTTTTGGTGGGCGAGTTTAATGCGCTCGAAAACAAAAACTTTATACAGGTTTCGGCCCATTACCTAAACATCCTCCTCACTATATCAGCCTGCCTTAAAAAAAACAGTAGCGAGCCGCAAAAGATCCGCTTTGCCATCATATGCTCGGAAGGGGCAGGCATCGTCAAAATAAAGAACGTTGTATTTGCATCATACTATCAAATTATTTAACCATGAACCAGCTTACCACACCTGTCGCCTATCAAATAAGCGTCGCTATTATTTTAGTATCGGCATTTATCTCAGCTGCCGAACTATTGAGCATCCCTAAACTATACCTCAATTTTGTATTGCCGGCTACCAGCATAAAAAACAAACAGAGGACATGGCAAACCATACACGCCGCCCAGGCGGGCTTGGCGGTGCTAACGTTTATTGCTTTTTTTAACGGTGCCGATATTTACTTTAAAATGCTATTTACAGCCTTAACAGCGGTTACCTTATACTCGTACCGTAAAAGGCAGGCCGGTAAAGATGGATCTGATCAGATGCGGATGCTGGCGCTGCTATCCTACAGCCTTTGCTTTTTATTACCCAACCAACAGGGGCAACTCATTTCGGTATTTTTTACCGGGGGGCAGGCGCTTATTTCCTACGCAACATCGGGCATGGTAAAGTTAATGTCGCCACACTGGCGGGGCGGCAATGTATTGGCTGGTGTGCTAAGTACTTATTCTTATGGCGTACCAAAGGTTTCGAGTTTTTTAAGCAGCCACCCGCTGATAGAAAAAGCGATGTGTTACTCGGCAATATTTACCATGCTTGCCGTGCCGGCAACCTTCCTGCTACCCTACCAGGCACCTTTATTTATCGCACTGGCTTGCATATTGTGTTTCCATGCTTCCACGGCACTATTAATGGGCTTAAACGATTTTTTATTTACGTTCCCATTGGCTTTTCCCGGTATTATTTTATTGCACGGTGCCATATATGCCTTTTAAGGTATTACAATTGGCTAAATGCTTCAAGGTATTTATCTATATAAGCCTGTTTGGTTTTTGATTTGTATTGCATAATAAAGCGCGGGTGCTCCAGCGCAACTATCCTTTCAAAAAAGCCGTACTCATCGTTTAGTTTTTTTACAAATTTTTCGTTTTGCCCGGTGCCGAAGCAAAAGCAGGTATCGGTATAGCAACCCAGCCCAATTTGTTTTTTTATGTTTTGGATAATGAAAGGCGTTACCGTAGTGCAAAGCTCCCTGCTATCGTAGTAATTATAATTCTTCTCCCTGCCTTTGTTATCTATAATGGTAAACCCAAGCGGGCAAAGGGAATTGATATAGATGTCTTTATAAAATACCTCCGGCCCGCCGTAAGCGTTTATCACCTCGTACACAAACACAGAGGATGGCTCGTGCATCATCTTCCCCTCGTAAGGGATATGGCACTCGCTTATTAGCCGCTTCGGGTCGGTAAAGGGCACACCGGTTACGCCTCCGCCAAACCTGCCGGGGTTAATGCCGAGGATAAGGTGGCGCTTATTATCATCGCTGTAATATTTGCGGTAAAATGCTGAGGAAATGCGCATGGCCAGCTCTTCCTCTTTATAAGGGTTCATGATACGGATACCCGCAGGCAGCGGCGGGCCGGTGTATTCCAACTGTTGGTTAAATGCTATTACCTTATCGGCGAAGCTCATAAAACTTATTTACTATTGCTGCGCCTTTGCCCATGCTTCCAGCTTGGTTTCTAAAACGCTTAAGGGCATGGCCCCATCTTTCAATACCTGGTTATGAAACTCTGCCAGGTTAAATTTAGTGCCCAATTGTTTCTCGTACTTCATCCGCAATTCCATAATTTTTAAAGCACCTGTTTTGTAACCTAAAGCCTGGGCTGGCATACCCATATACCGTTCAATTTCCGCAACGGCGGCAGGTTCGCTAATTGCTTCATTATGCATAGAATATTTGATGGCCTGCTCGCGCGTCATGCCTTTGGTATGGATACCTACATCAACCACCAAACGGATAGCGCGATGGATCTCATCGCCCAAAGCACCCATATGCTGATATGGGTCGGTATACAAGCCAAGCTCTTTCCCCAAGGATTCTGTGTATAACGCCCAACCTTCGGCGTAACCATTCTCGTTCACCAAAAACCGGCGGAACTTTGGTAAAGTACTATTCTCCTGGGCCAACGATATCTGGTAATGATGCCCCGGAATAGCCTCATGCAAAAAGGTTGATTCCATGCCCGATGTGGTGTTAAACTTGGTTGCATCTATTATCGGCACATAAAAAATACCCGGCCGCGTACCATCCGCCGAACCCTGGTTGTACTCGATACTGGCAGATTCTGCCCGGAAAGCTTCTGTTTGTTTAATAATGAACCGTGTTTTTGGCACATGGCTAAACATTTTCTTCAGGTTCGGTTCCATCCGTTTGTGGATATTTTCAAACGCTGCCAAAACATCCGCAGGGGTTTTATAGGGCATAAACTTAGGGTCGGTTCGCATGTACTCAAAAAATGCCTTCCTATCGCCTTTAAAACCCACCAGGTTTTTAATGCTATCCATTTGTTTTATAATACGCGCCACCTCGCTTAATCCGGTTTGGTAAATTTCTTCGGGCGTGCGCGTGGTAGATGTTTGCTGCTTTACCAAATAAGCGTATTTGGCCGCCCCATCTGTAACCGATGATAACCCCGAAGTACTGCGCGATTTTGGCAAATAAGTATTTTGCAGGTAATCGGCAAGCCGTTTATAAGCAGGCACTGCCGTGTTCATAATGGTTGCTTTATAAGCTGCTGTTAACGCCTTTTTATCCACGGCAGAAAAATCTGCAGGCATGTTTTTTATTGGGTCGTAAAAAATGCTTTTGGTGGGGTCGGTAACTACAAAACTTTGCATTTGCGGTATCATTTTCACAACCAAAGCCCGCGGAAAAACTACGCCTGTTTTAATACCTTTATTAAAATTGGCAATGGCGGTATCTGCCCAGGGCGCAAAGGCGGTAAGGCGTTTTAGCCAGTCGTTATAATCTTTAACAGTTTTAAAGGGTTGCGCGTTCCCGCCCGATCCAAGCTGGCCCACGGTTAAAGGCACGGCGGTCATCTGGTTAAAAGGCATGTATTCCAGGTGGTATTTAACCCCTTCGATATTGATCTGCGTCTCGTAAACAAAAATGTCGTAGGATAGCTTGTCGTTATCGCTTAGCTCTTCGCGATTGAACGTTCTTACGCTATCCAGGTATGCCTGGAAAAAATCGCTTTCTTGCTTAATATGCTCAGCCGAGAGCGTATTAGGGAACTGATCGTTATACCGGCTATCGCCAATGTAGGTGGCCAATACGGGTTCAAGCTTTAAAAATCCCTCGTAAAAGTTATCAAACAACTTAGCAAGTTGTTTATTATCGCCGGTTGCAGCATTATTGTTACCGGCTCCCTTTGGCTTACAAGCTGTGAAGGCGGCCGCTATACAAATTGCCGTTAATACTTTTCTCATGACTATGAATTTTTGATTTATAAAGCTATAAATTTTTGCAGCTATTTATCTTGTGCAGGCTGCTGCGCAAAAACCTTGCTCAGCATCCCGTACAACTCCGGGTGCCTGGTTTCAAACTGCTCTGGCTTGGAGAAAAAATATTCCGACACAACCGCAAAAAATTCCGCCTCGTTGGTAGTGGCGTAGATGTTAATATCCGAACGGCCCTTGTTTATTTTAAATATCTCCTGGTGCATCATCTTCACCCATGGTTCTATGTATTCGTTACCAAGAAAACCCTCGGGGATGCCATCGGTGGCACCATCGGCCTTATCCAGCAGGTGTACAAACTCGTGGATGCCGGTATTCTCCTTGCCCGAATTTTTAGAAAAACCTTTCATCAATGCTGCGCGTGATAGGATCATCTGCCCGTTCATATAACCGCTGCCCACCATGCCCATAATATTGCGCCCTTCGCCCTCGTTCCCTTCAAATTCAAAATCTTTGTTAAAAGTGTCGGGGTATAAAAGCACATTGGTTACGTTGCGGTAGGCCCAGTCCTTAAAGCCGAAGATAGGTATCACCGCACTGGCAGCTACCATAATGCGGTCGGTATCGGTAAGTTCCAGGCCAACACCTTCAATGCGTACATCATCCAGAAACTGTTCTATTTTATCTTCGAAGTAAAGCTTGTCGGTATCATTAAGGTGATTATAGAATTGGATGTTGCTGGCCAGGATTTGTTTTTGTGTCGGTGTTAGCACAGCTTGCGTTGGCTTGTATTTATGGCGCATCTTTTTTATGGCATAAAAAAGGATGGCGATGAAGAATGCGGAAACAACAATGAGCATGGGAACAAGATAATAAAAAAACACAATTACAGCCGGGCCAACAACGATATCATCAAAGCTCCAACAGCTTGTTTCGGCGACAGGCGAAAGCCCAAAATGCCCATTTTTACCGGCAACGCGGATCGAGTAAGATTTACTCGGAAAACCACAGAAAAACACCGAAAAATCAAAGAAAAACGCAGATTTCCGCAAACCGCCTTTTTGCTGTACGAAACTGTACGAGATTGTGCGAAACTGTACGAAACTGTGCGGAGTTGTACGAAACCGAGCGGAGGTTGTACGAGCTGTACGAGATTGTACGAACTGTACGGCCGTACAACCACGTAACTAAAAAACACCGGGTATAAAACAAAAATAGCGATGAGCCTAAACCCATCGCTATTCTAAATCCGGACTAGCGCCCAATTAGCGTAAATTTGCCTGTAGATTATTATAAGTATTAACTAATTTAGCATAAGCGTTAACCCCCGGAACGTGTAAATTTTGCGACATCTTCTTCTCTAAATGCAATTTCTTATTCTTCACAATCAATCCTGTAATTTCACAGCACCCTCGCCTGTAATGAACTTTCCTGTGATTTATAAAAAATTGATTGTCTTTAATTATAGCTAAAATTTCAGGAACGTGTTTTTCAAAATCGGATTTCGATGAAAAATTAAGGTCATCGACAAATACGGTAAAAGTTATACCATAGGGAATACAAAACTGGTCTAATAAGCTTGCAGTGGCAGAAAACACTAAATTGGCAATTGCCGTGGAAGTTGGTGCCCCTTGCGGCAAAACACCATCCAAGGTACTTAGTCTGGTAATTTTGTACGCTTCTGTATGGGTAAATCCTCTTTCAACCAATGTTTTGTAAATGCGGTTACGTCCAATATTTGCAAAAAAACTTCTAAGGTCTACTGTTAGGAAAAAATTACCGCTCTCATGTCTTTTGGCATTCGCAATATTATTTTTACCTTTTACTCCGCCGTACATACAATGCGGCGTTGGTAATGATTGAAGTGGCACAATTAGTTCCCGTTGCTTCAGTTTCAAGTATTCAGACGGCATACGAATACTGCGCATTCTAGTAGAGCCGTTTTTATCTACTTGATCGCGTCCAAATTTTTTTTTAGGCTGAGTTCGCCTATGATAAAGCTTCTCTGGGCTTGTATCTAAAGTTCTCAAAAGCGACCGAATGTTATTCAAAGGAGAGGACATAACTTTCATAAAAAATGTTCATTAATAAACCGGGCCTGGAACCTGGAGAAATAATGCTCAGTGCAAACTTTACAATTATTTTTAACCAATTCAATTTAGGATACTTTAACTTCAATAAAAGTAGTTTTAGCGTCCATCGTTCCGTTTTTGAAAGGTGCTTGCGACTCTTCGCATAACACTTTTCCATTTGCAGGCGCATTTTCTTACGCTTTTTCATGGTTATTGATTTTATTCCGGAAAAACATTTTCCGGCCGCAATGAACCATGTCGATCACCATGAGCGTTTCAAAAACTTCGACCCGGTTTGATATTTTATTAAACTTACGCAGCCTTGCCGCAAGGCTGCGTTTTGAGTGCATACAGCACTTAGTTACTGGTGATCGAAATGACTAAGTATTTCAAAGAATTGATAACAAGGTATTTAAAATACTACCAATAATAAATTTATCTTTTCAACAATGGACAACTAATCAACATAACACTACCTAAAACAAAAATAGCGATGAGCCGAAACCCATCGCTATTTTAAATCCGAAATCGAAATGCGAAATTATATCATCATCCTTACCGGTTCTTCCAGTAATGATTTTAGTGTTTGCAGGAATGCGGCTGCCAGGGCGCCATCTACCACACGGTGGTCGGCACTAAGGGTAACCTTCATCACGTTGCCCGGTACCACGGCACCATTCTTCACAACCGGAACTGCTTGTATACCGCTTACTGCCAGGATACATGCGTTTGGTGTGTTAATGATAGCGGTAAACTCGTCAACCCCAAACATACCAAGGTTTGATATGGTGAAGGTAGATCCTTCCATTTCGGCCGGTTGTAATTTTTTGCTTTTTGCTTTACCGGCAAACTCCTTCACCTCTTGCGAGATATGGCTAAGCGATTTACCATCGGCAAATTTTATAACCGGTACAAGCAGGCCTTCGTCTACCGCTACGGCTACGCCAATATGCACATGCTCGTTGGTGCGGATCTTATCTCCCAGGAACGATGAGTTGATGGCCGGGTGTTGTTTCAGGGAAACAGCAACAGCTTTCACTACAAAATCGTTAAAAGAAATCTTAACCGGGGCCACATCGTTCATTTTGGCACGCGCTGCTATCGCCTGGTCCATATCTATCGACATGGTAACGTAGAAGTGAGGGGCAGTGAACAAGCTCTCAGATAACCTGCGGCTGATGGCTTTACGCATTTGCGTAACGTTTCTTTCGCTGAATTTCTCTTCGCCTGTAAATGTTGGCAATACAACCGGTGCTTTTGCTGGCGCAGCAGCTTGCGGAGCGGCGGCCGGAGCAGCACTTTCAGCAGCTCGTGGTGCAGCAGGTTTAGCTGATGGTGTAAAGCTTTCTATATCTTTCTTAATAATGCGGCCGCCATCTGCGCTGCCTTTTACATCATTAAGGTTAATGCCTTTATCTTTTGCAATTTTACGTGCAAGCGGTGATGCTTTTACGCGGCTATCGTCTTCAGTAGAACCGGTTGCGGTAGCAGTTGGTGTTGCGTCAGAACTTGCAGCAGGTGCGGCTTCTTCTGCGGCCGGCGCAGCTTCGACAGCAGGCGCATCAGCACCACCATCTAATAACGGGGTGATATCTGTACCGGCTTTACCTACAATGGCTATAATGCCATTAACAGGGGCAGCTTCGCCTTCTTTTACACCTATATATAATAGTGTACCGGCTTCGTAACCCACAACTTCCATGGTAGCCTTATCGGTAGCCACATCAGCTAATGAATCGTCTGCCTTTACGGTATCACCAACCTTAAAGTACCATTTTTCAATAGTGCCTTCGGTCATGGTATCGCTCAACAATGGCATGCGTATTACCGCAGCCGGGATGCTCGAAAGATCCACTTTTGGTTTTGCCTCAACAGGGGCAGCCGGTTTTTTATCTTCTGCTGGTGCAGGTTTTGCTTGTTCTTTTGCAGCAGGGGCAGCTTCGGGTGCCTTTTCTTCGGCAGCCGGTGCAGCGCCACCTTCAAGCAGTGCTTTATAATCTTCGCCTTCTTTACCCAATACTGCTATAATAGCATCAACAGGCACAGCGCTACCCTCTTCAACGCCTACATAAAGCAAGGTGCCGTCCTGGTACGATTCAAAATCCATAGTGGCCTTATCGGTTTCTATCTCGGCTAAAACATCGCCCGATTTTACCGCATCGCCAACTTTTTTATGCCATTTAGCCAATACCCCTTCGGTCATGGTATCGCTCATTTTGGGCATTTTAACTACTTCAGCCATATACTGTTTGTTGTTAATATTTAGGTATAATAATTAGTCGCGGATGTAAGGGTAATCCTGTTGCACATAAACATCGGTATAAAGTTCCGATGCATCAGGCCATGGCGACTCCTCAGCGAATTTCACCGCCTCATCTACCTGTGCTTTTATCTTGGCGTCAATTTCTTCAAACCATTGGTCGTTGGCGTAGCCTTCTTTTTGGATAGCAAGTTTTACCACTTCAATAGGGTCTTTTGCTTTATAGCTTTCCAGCTCTTCTTTGGTACGGTATTTCTGCGGGTCGCTCATCGAGTGCCCTTTGAAACGGTACGTACGCATTTCCAGGAAGGTTGGGCCTTCACCGCGGCGTGCGCGCTGCACTGCTTCGTCCATCGCGTTGTGTACTGCAACCGGGTCCATACCATCAACAGGCGATGAAGGGATGCCGTAAGGCAAGCCTAATTTGTAAATATCTGTTTGTATGGTAGTACGCTCTACAGATGTACCCATGGCGTAACCGTTGTTTTCGCAAACAAAAATTACGGGG
>NZ_CAMLOV010000018.1 GCF_946481715.1 uncultured Mucilaginibacter sp.
AACATTTACTTATGAGAAAAACTTTACTACCCAACCGGGAGGGGCACGTGCGTTCGCATTGGCTGTATGGCTTGCGGTACCCCAAATCATTAGTTGTTATGTGTGCCGTTATTATCGGCGTGCTTTTATCAGGCAGCGTGTTTGCCCAGTCGGTAAGTGTAACCGGCACGGTAACTGATACAAGCGGCGTAACGTTGCCGGGCGTAGCCGTGAAGTTCCGCGGAACGGCAATAGGCACAACTACCGATGTAAACGGTAAATTTAGCCTTACCGCACCATCGGCCGCCAGCGTACTGGTATTCAGTTATGTGGGGTTTACCAGCCAGGAAGTGCCTTTAAATGGGCAAACAAACTTTAATGTGAGGCTTAAAGTGGCCAATACTTCGCTGCAAGAAGTTGTAGTAACCGGTTTCGGCACCCAGCGAAAGGAATCGCTCACCGGAGCTATCTCCAGCATTACCAGTAAGGATATCGACCGTGTACACGGAGGTTCTACCGTAAGTACTACATTGGCGGGTAAAATTCCGGGTGTAACATTTAGGCAGTCGGAAGGCCGCCCTGGTGCAAGCGCATCTATCCAGATCAGGAACATGGGTACCCCACTGTATGTTATTGATGGCATACAGCAAGACGAAGGCCAGTTTAACAACCTTGCGCCAAATGATATTGAGAGCATTTCGGTACTGAAAGACGGTTCGGCCGCTATCTACGGTGTGCGTGCTGCAAACGGCGTTGTGGTGGTAACTACCAAAAGGGGCTCGGGCGAAGGCCGCATCAATATTGATGCTTACCAGGGCTTCCAAAACTTTTACCGTTTCCCTGTAGTGGCAAACAATTCATACGACTACATGCGGTATAAGGCCGAAGGCGAAATGAATATGAATGGTTCTACAACCATCACCCAGGCAGAATTGGATAAATACAAGGCCGGTACAGACCCGGCTTACCGCAGTTTCGACTGGCGCGACTACGTATTAGGCCAAAACAACAATGCACCTATCAGCTCTGTAAATGCAAACTTTACGGGCTCTACCGAGCGTGTTAACTACTACGTATCGGCAACACATCTTTACCAGGCATCGCAATTGGGTAAAGAATATATGTTCGGCCGCTCTAACATCCAATCTAACGTATCGTTAAAAGTAGCTAACGGTTTAAAGGTTAACTTAAACATCAACGGCCGCGTGGAAACCCGCGAAAACCCTGGGGTACCGGGACAGGACGATTATTTCCTGGCCAGGTTCGCCGTGTTAAGGAACACCCCGCTTGAGCGGCCTTACGCAAACGATAACCCCGATTACCTGAACGATATTGGCCACACCGAGTCGAACTACGCGTTCCTCAATAAAAAATTATCGGGCCTTTACCACAACGACTGGCGCGTACTGCAAACCAACTTTGGCGTAGAGTACCAGATACCGGGTATTAAAGGCTTAACAGCAAAAGGCTTATACTCGTACTATATTGCCGATTACCTGCTTAATAACCAGGAGTATACTTACAATGCTTATACCTACAGGCCGGCAACCGACTCTTATGATGTAACCGGTGGCAGTACAAACCCATGGAGGGAGCGCGAGCAACGGAAAGAGTTTGCTAAAACCACACAGGTACAGTTAAACTACATCAATACCTTCGGCAAGCATTCATTAGCCGCCACACTTGTTTCTGAGCGTATTGAATTGCAGCACCTGCGCAATTGGATCCACGCTTCGCCGGTATCTAACAACCTGCCGCTGATCTATTTCCCAACTGCCGACCAATACCAGGACAGCGATAACAAAGAAACCCGTATAGGTTACATTGGCCGGGTTAATTACAACTACAACAACAAATACTACCTGGAGCTTTCTGCAAGGCGCGATGCATCTTACTTGTTTGCTCCGGATAAACGCGTTGGTTATTTCCCCGGTGGTTCTGTAGGGTGGAGGATAACCCAGGAAGGCTTTATGAAAAAATTGCTGGGCGATAATAGCTTTATTAACGATTTGAAGCTGCGTGCATCGTACGGCGTATTGGGAGACGACCGCGACCCTAACAACTCCTCTAACCCAATTGTGGGGGCTTATGCTTACTTACCGGGCTATAACTACAATACCGGTACAGCTATTATTGGCGGTAACCCGCTGGTAACTTCGGCAGATAAAGGTTTGGTAACTACCAATATATCCTGGCTGAAAAGTAAAATTACCGACGTTGGTTTAGACTTTACCCTGTTGAACAACAAGCTAACAGGTAGCGTAGATTATTTCTACCGAAAACGAAGCGGTTTACTTGGCCGCCGTAACGACGTAGTGCTGCCAAATGAAGTTGGTTATTCGTTACCGCTCGAGAACTTAAATAGCGATGCTCAATCCGGTGTGGACTTTGCACTTAGCTATAATAACCGTGCGGGCGAAGTTTCCTACAATGTTGGCGGTACTTTCTCATACAGCCGCCAAAAAACGCTGAGCGTGTACAACCCCTTATTTAATAACTCGTGGGACCAGTACCGCAACTCTCCTGTAAACAGGTATGCAAATATCGACTGGGGGTACGAAGTAGTTGGGCAGTTTAGCTCGCAGGAAGAGATCAATAACCACCCTGTTAATAACGATAACAGGGGTAACAAATCATTATTGCCGGGCGACCTGATCTACAAAGATCAAAACGGCGATGGGCGAATAGACCAGTATGACGAAAGGCCGCTTGGTTTTGGTTATGGCAAACAGCCAAACATCAACTTTGGCCTGTCAATAGGGGCGGCTTACAAAGGTTTTGATTTCCATGCAGATTTTTCGGGGGGTGCCGGTTATACATGGTTCCAAAACTGGGAGCTGAGGTGGGCATTCCAAAATGGTGGCAACTTCAATAATATATTCGCAGACAGGTGGCACCATGAAAATATGTACGACCTGAACAGCGCCTGGGTACCCGGTAAATACCCGGCCACCAGGATAAACCCGGGTAGCAGTTACTCCAGTTACGAACTGAACGGACAGCGTAATTCATCGTTTTGGCTGCATAACGTTAAATACCTGCGAGCAAGAACCATCGAACTTGGTTACTCGTTGCCAACTGCATGGCTTTCAAAAGTAAAAATGAAGAAAGCACGCGTGTACATCAACGGCTACAACTTATTATCCTTTGATAATTTGAAGGAATACGCCGTTGACCCGGAAACTACCGACGATAACGGGCTGCAGTTTCCGCAAAGTAAAGTGCTCAACTTTGGTGTTAATTTAACCTTTTAATTAATCCCTTAAGTTTAAACAACATGAAAAAAATATCAATAATATTAATGTGTGCGGGCCTGTTTATTACGGGTTCGTGCCGAAAAGACAGCGATTTTTTGGACGTACCGCCAAAAGCAATCGTTGATGCCAATGTTGCGTTTTCCGATCCTAACCTGGTGCTATCTATCCTGGGCGACCTATATAACCGTTACTTAGATTTTTCGGGCCTGGATAACGGTTGGTCATCATTTGTTGATTTTAGCGAAGCCTTCCCCTCAGAAAACGGAAGCTCCTTTTTTGTACAGCGTACAGGCTGGGGTTACGGCGAGTGGAACACATGGGATTACACCTATATACGCGAGCTTAACTTATTTATACAACGTGCTACCGCATCTACCGCGCTTACCGATGCTCAAAAAAACCAGTTTATAGCCGAAGGCCGTTTTTTACGGGCCAGCTACTACTTTGAGATGGTGAAAAGGATGGGTGGTGTGCCGCTGATCACAGAACCGCTTGATTACGATTTTTCGGGCAATGTAGCGGTGCTGCAAAGGCCGCGTGCTAAAGAAGCCGAAGTTTATGATTTCGTTATCAGCGAAGCCGAAGCGATAAAAGGGTTATTTGACGGGGGGATAAACGATAAGTCGAGGGCAACAAAAGGTGCTGCATTGGCAATGGAAGCACGGGCTGCATTGTATGCTGCCTCTATTGCAAAATACGGCGTAACAACACCACAGGTAACATTAGCCGGTGGCGAAGTTGGTATACCGGCATCAATGGCAACGGCTTACTATACCAAGGCACTTGCAGCCGCCCAGGAAATTATCACCGGTGGCACATACTCTTTGTACAGGCAATTGCCCGATGCCAGCGATAACTACGCCAACCTTTTCCTGGATAAAAACAGTTCAGAATCAATCTTTGTAGAAGATTTTAAGGCAAATGGCGGTAAAACCCATGGCTTTACTACCAATAATCAGCCTTTCTCTATATCTGATGAGGGTTTGGATGCGGGGCGGTTAAACCCATCGCTTAACCTGGTACAAGCATACGAGAAACTGGACAACACCTATGCACCTATCGCTACAAAAACAGCAGGAGGCGACCCTATTTACTACGCTAACCAGCTTGATATTTTTGCCGACAGGGATGCGAGGCTTGCCGGTACCATATTGCTGCCAAACGGCTTGTTTAAAGGCAAACGTACCGAAGTATTTGCAGGCTACCAGTTAGCAGACGGTACCGTTATTTCCAGTGGCGACGCAACCCAAACCAGGGATGTGCCGGGAGTAGGTACCAGTATACAGGTGGTGGGCAAAGACGGGATCGTTAATGGCGGCGAGTTCCGCACACAAACAGGCTTTTACATCCGTAAGTACCTCGACCCAACAGTAGGGTCTGGCCGCCGTGGCCGTGGCAGCGATGTTAACTTTATCCGTTACCGTTATGCTGAAGTGTTGCTAAACGCAGCCGAGGCAGCATTTGAACTTGGCGATGCGGCCACCGCTGCCAACTATATTAACCAGGTGCGTAACAGGGCAGGTTTAACTACACCGCTTACCCCCGGCCAGATCACTTTTGACCGGATCGTACACGAGCGCCGCGTGGAGCTTGTATTTGAAGGACACACCTTATTTGATATGAAACGCTGGAGGCTTGCCACCGTAGTATGGGATGGCAATCAAATGAGCGTTGCCGACCTGATTAGCGATATTGGCAATGCGCGCAAACGCAACACTCAGCCGTTTGGCTTATGGCCGTATAAATACGTTAATCCGGGTAATCCAGATAACGGCAAATGGATATTTAAAGAAGTAAAGCCGGCTGCAGTTACGGGTGCTAACAGGTTTCAGTTGGGTAATTATTATTCGCAAATAGGCGATGGCATTATATCGGCCAACCCTAAGATCGTAAGACAACCAAATCAATAGCTATCAATCAACCAACAGATCATGAAAATAAAGTTTCATTATATAATCATCGCGCTTCTTTTTGCGGCCACCGGCTGCAAAAAGGACAACTACGAAGCACCCTCGGTAAAGCTGAGCGGGCATCTGGTATACCAGGGAGAGCATGTGAACGTAGAGTTTAACCAGGTCCCTTTTCAATTATTTCAGCCGGGTTTTGGCTTGTCGGGCCCTATCAGCGGCACCTTCGACCAGGATGGCGGCTATTCGGTACTGACGTTTGCAGGCAACTATAAATTTACCATGGCAGCTAACCAGGGCCCATTTTTATGGAAAGAGGTTGCCGCCGGTAAACGCGACACGCTTGCCATAAACCTTAGCGGCGACCAAACGGTTGATATTGAAGTGATGCCGTATTACCTGGTGCGCCAGCCGGTATTTACCAAAGCCGGTACAGATGTTAACGCTACCTTTAACATAGCCAAAATAGTTACCGATGCAAACGCCAAGGATATAGACCGCGTAACCTTATACATCAACAAAACCCAGTTCGTATCAGGCAGCGGCGACTATAACATTGCCCAAACCAGCATTGCCGGCGGGGCGCTTGGCAGCTTAAACAACATAAGCATGAGTGTTGCTATACCCGGCATTACGCCTACGCAAAACTATGTTTTTGCCCGGATAGGTATCAAAATAGCGGGGGTAGAGGATATGGTATTCTCGCCTGTTACAAAAGTAACGTTCTAACATCTACCGGGGAGGCCGCTGCTGCGGCCTCCCTTTTTTATCCTTCGTTCTCCAAAAAATCTTTTTATATATTACTACTAAGCTACAATGAAGAAAATTACACTTTGTTTATCTCTGTTATTTTCCGCGTATTTGCCCGCCAGTGCACAACAAAACTGGCATTTAATAAAAAACAGGATCACCACCCCGTGGGCAGAAAAGGTTGACCCTAAAGCACCGCTACCGGGGTATCCGCGTCCGCAGATGGTAAGGGGAACCTGGCAAAACTTAAATGGCTTGTGGAATTATACCATTGTACCCAAAGCTGAAAAATCCCCGGCAGCATATTCCGGTAAAATACTGGTACCCTTTGCTATAGAATCGGCATTATCAGGCGTTGGCAAAACCGTTGGTAAAGACAGCATGCTATGGTACAAAACAAGCATTACGCTAAATAAGGCACTTAAAGGCAAAGATGTACTGCTTCATTTTGGTGCGGTAGATTGGCGTACCGAGGTGTTTGTTAACGGCAAAAGCGCTGGCACGCATGAGGGGGGCTTCGATCCCTTCTCTTTCAACATCACCCCTTATTTAAAAGGGAGCAAGCAGGATATCACCATCAGCGTTTGGGACCCAACCGATGATGGCCCGCAGCCACGTGGCAAGCAGGTAAAGAAGCCCGAAGGTATCTGGTATACCCCCGTTACCGGCATCTGGCAAACCGTTTGGCTGGAGGGCGTAGCAAAAACCCATATTGCTGCTACCAAACAAACGCCAAATATTGATAATAAAACACTTACTATATCCGCAGAGGTTGATAACAGCCAACCCGGCGACAAACTCAAAATAACCGCGCTGGATGGCAATACTGTTGTAGACGAGCAAACGGTTGACGCAAGTGCTATAGCAGTGCTAAACATCAAAAATCAAAAACTATGGTCCACAACCAACCCATTCCTTTACGATTTGAAGGTGGCTGTAATCCGCAACAATAAGCAGGTTGATGAGGTGAAAAGCTATTTTGCCATGCGCAAAATATCCCTGGCACCTGATGCACACGGCGTACAACGCATGATGCTGAACGATAAATTTGTGTTCCAATACGGTCCGCTCGACCAGGGATGGTGGCCTGATGGTTTGTACACCGCCCCAACTGAAGAGGCGATGGTATACGATATTGACCAACTGAAGGCAATGGGCTTTAACATGATACGCAAGCACATTAAAGTTGAACCGGCACGTTACTATACTTATTGCGATAAAGCAGGTATGTTGTTATGGCAGGATATGCCAAGCGGCGACCTGGGCAACGGCTGGGAAAACCGCCCCGGCGTGATAGACCGGGCAACAGACCAGCCACGCACTGCGGAATCCGAAGGCTATTACCGCAAGGAATGGGCCGCCATTATGAAAGCTTTGCACAACTACCCCAGCATTGTGGTGTGGACGCCGTTTAACGAGGCCTGGGGCCAGTTTAAAACCATCGACATAACAGAATGGACGATGAAAAACGACCCATCCCGTTTGATTAACAGTGCCAGCGGTGGTAATTTTTATACAACAGGGCACATTGTCGATCTGCACAATTACCCTAACCCCGCAATGCCCGACCCTGATCTTTTTGGTAAAACACGAGCGGTAGTATTAGGAGAATTTGGTGGCTTAGGCTGGCCGGTAGAGGGGCATAACTGGCAATCGAACAAAAACTGGGGATACCAAAACTTTAAGAACGGCGAGGATGTGCTTAAAAAATACATCACCTTTACAAACAGGCTGCAGGAACTTATAAAACTGGGGCTATCGGCAGCCGTGTACACGCAAACTACCGATGTAGAAGGCGAGGTAAACGGGTTTATAACTTACGACAGGAAATTTATAAAAATGCCCGTAGAGAAGTTACACCAGGAACATATGAAGTTGTACAACCCCGAATTGGCAAAATAAACCCGAAGGATGAATAACATAAATGCTATTGGTAAACTATTTTGTTTATCGCTGCTATTAGGCTGGGCCGGGATGGAAACATCCACGGCCCAGGCTGTTAAAGCCACAGTGCTAAAAAAGGTTGATAACGGGCCGGCGAACACCAACTACGTAAGTAACCGTGCGCCGCTGCAAAACGCATACTTTGTAAAACTGCCCGTGGGCAGCATACAGGCCGGTGGCTGGTTAAAAAAAGCACTGGAACTACAGCGCGACGGGCTTACCGGCAACCTGGGCGAGATCAGTATCTGGCTATCTAAAACCGACAACGCCTGGCTCAACAAAGAGGGTAAAGGCGAATACGGCTGGGAGGAACTTCCTTACTGGCTTAAAGGCTATGCCAACATTGGCTACATGCTGGGCGATAAAAAAATGATAGCCGAAGCAAAATTTTGGATAGATGCTGTATTGGACAACCAGCGCGATAATGGCGACTTTGGCCCCGCTGTTGAACGCAAAGGCAACCGCGACCTGTGGACAAACATGCCCATGCTTTGGTGCCTGCAATCGTACTACGAGTACAGTAAAGACCCGCGCGTTATCCCCTTCATGACCAAATATTTTAAGTACGAACTGGCCTTGCCCGATAATAAGTTACTGGAAGATTATTGGGAAAACAGCCGCGGCGGCGATAACATCTCCAGCGTGTACTGGCTGTATAACCGTACCGGCGATAAATTCCTGCTGGAGCTGGCAGCTAAACTGGATAAAAACACTGCCGACTGGCGCCAGGCAAACAACCTGCCTAACTGGCACAACGTAAATATTGCACAAAGTTTTAGGGAGCCTGCCCAGTATTTTCAGCAAAGCAACAACCCGCAGGATTTGGCAGCAACGTACAACGATTTTAAGCTGGTACGCAGCATTTACGGGCAGGTGCCGGGTGGTATGTTCGGTGCCGACGAAAACGCCCGTAAAGGCTACGACGATCCACGCCAGGCAGTAGAAACCTGCGGCATGGTAGAGCAAATGACATCAGACCAAATGCTGTTAGGCATTACAGGTGATACTTTTTGGGCAGAGAATTGCGAAGATGTGGCTTTCAATACCTTTTCTGCCGCCTTTATGCCCGACTATAGATCGTTGAGGTATTTAACAGCCCCGAATATGGTGCTGAGCGATGGCAAAAACCACAGCCCGGGCATCGACAACAACGGCCCCTTTTTGATGATGAACCCCTTTAGCAGCCGTTGCTGCCAGCATAACCACGCCGCCGGCTGGGTTTATTATGCTGAGAACAGCTGGATGGCCACGCCCGATAACGGCCTGGCAGCGCAGCTATACACCGAGGGCCGGGTGAACGCAAAAGTTGGCAACGGCACAACCGTAAGCATTGCCGAAACCACCAAATATCCGTTTAAAGATGTGGTAAGCTTTAAGGTTAATACCCCTAAAGCAGTGGTATTTCCGCTGTACCTGCGCGTGCCGGCCTGGTGCAAGGCAGCATCTGTTAAAGTAAACGGGTTTCCGGTAAAAGTTACCGCTGCCGCCGGCGGTTACATTAGACTTACTAAGACCTGGAAAAACGGCGACATCATCACCCTGCATTTACCTATGCAAATAAAAGTACGCGAGTGGGCCAAAAATAAAAATAGCGTTAGCGTAAATTACGGCCCCTTAACGTACTCCTTAAAAATCGACGAGAAATACATTAAAGAAGACAGCAAGAAAACCGCCATAGGAGATTCGCGCTGGCAAGCCGGCGCCGACCCGCAAAAATGGCCCTCATACGAGATCCACCCTGCATCAGCCTGGAATTATGGATTGATACTGGACGAACAGCACCCCGAACGCTCGTTCAAAGTGGTACAACGCGCATGGCCAAAGGATAATAACCCCTTTACCAATACCGGCGCGCCTATCCAACTCATCGCCGCAGGCAAAAAAATACCCGGCTGGGGGATAGACCAATATGGCCTCTGCAGCCCGTTGCCGCAAAGCCCTGTTGTAAATAACCAACCATCAACACAATTAACATTGGTGCCAATGGGCGGGGCAAGGTTAAGGATCTCCTCGTTCCCGGTAGCTAAATAATTCCTTAGGCCCGTAAAAAAATAAAGTCCCCTTAGACTTGCTCTTTGGGGACTTAAACCTAAACCTTATCACAATGGGTGTAGAACCCACAATAGATGCGGCAAATATACGGCTTTATAATTTTATAGCAAGTTTGTTGTGTATGGCAGACACAATTATTTGACTCCCATTTCAGATAAAACACCTCAGCCAGCCTAAGCTATTGCTATGGTGTACTTAGCCAGCATGCGGCCCTTTTCATCATGCGTAACCTGCATCATTAAGGCATCGCGCCGGTGGGTGTCTTTATCGCCCCTAAGTTCAAAATCCTGCGCCAGGGTAACCGGGTTTGGCCCTTTGGGGTAAAGAGGGTGCTGGTACACTTTCTCTTCAACCTCTTTCGGGAAGAAAAAATTTGTAGTGAGCGGGCTTTTGCCTTCAATGCGTACTTTGGCGTGCACGTGGGTAATGCGGCCATTGTACCAGCCGGGGAAAATGGCATCAAACCGGCAATTGCCCTGTTTATCGGTTACCTGGTAACCCCGCAGCCAGGTTTCGCCAAGCGTTTTTTCCTGCTGGTAATCAGAGTAGTGGCCGGCAGTGTCGCATTGCCAAACGTCTACAATTGCGCCGGCAATGGGTTTACAGTTACTATCCTCTACCTTAAACAGGTAAGTAATAGGCAGCCCTGCTTTATGCTCGGCAATGTTGGGCCGGTTTAGTTTTTCGTCTTTATAATACGGCCCTTCGGGTATCGACGGTGTTATTGGGTCGCCGCAATCGGTTAAAATAGTGGCCTTTTTGGAGGAAGACAACACGGCGCCTAAAAACGACAGCCCCAAAGCTGACAGGAAATTTGCTCTTTTCATGATCGGGAATCTGGAAGTAAAATTGTTAGCACCAATGTACGCATGTTTCGGGCAAATAAAACGCAAGGCAATAAAATTTCCAAAGGATACCACCACTACCGCCACTGCGAACTGCCCACCGCAAACCGCCAACTTATTTTTTCCTCATTTCAACAATTTTTCTATCTTTGCCGCAATTCCTGATTTATTAACCCTTTAAATATCAAGGAATCATGACAGAGCAACGCCACATATCGCCCCTTTCGCTCATTGCCTAATAAGGCAGGCATACCTAATATTTTATTAAATTTATTAAACGTTGCTTCGGTAACCTGTAGATGGTTTTGCCCGCCCCAATTTTTTGGCTTTCCCTGAGCGCTTTTTAAGGCTATATCCTTTCTTAAGGACGAACCGAGACCAAAAATTAATTTCAATAAAATTTAATTGAACGTGTGATGAACTCACCCGACTGGCCGCGCTGTATGCAATCGGCAGGCAACAAACACATTAACAAATTTAAAAACATACCCAGGTATAGCCCAAAAGAAGCATACCTGGAATTAGACACATAAACCCACATGGGCAATTTACGAACAAAAGACCTAAGTAAAATTGGCTACCATAACGATCAGCTGCGAAGCCTCGTTATCGGCATAGCCTCAAAAAATTTCAAGCACCACAGCAAACAGCAACTGCTGGCGCTGCTGGTGGATATTAAAAACAACCCGGATGCATTCCTCAATGATGAGCTTACCGCAAAAATAGCTGAGAAGGTTATCGGTAAAACAGATGCACCCTTATTTAAAACGCACGCACTGCGCCACGAGCCGGTGTACTGCAAAACCTATGGCGGCAAAGGCATCGAGTCCTCCGCCAAAAAGCAAATGGAACTGGCCAACCTGTTGCCCATTAGCGTGCAGGGCGCTTTAATGCCCGATGCGCACATGGGCTTTGGCCTGCCTATTGGCGGCGTGCTGGCTACCCATAATGCGGTGATTCCCTATGCAGTGGGGATGGATATCGGCTGCCGCATGGCGCTGTCGATTGTGGATGAAGCCGATGGCTTTTTAAAACGGTACGAATACCAAATAAAGCAGGCCCTAAAAAGCCATACGCATTTTGGTATGGAAGGCGGGCTGGATACCCGGCAGGAACATGAAGTGCTGGACAGTAACGTGTTCAACGAGATACCCTTTTTAAAACCCCTCCGCAGCAAAGCGGTGAGGCAGTTGGGCACATCGGGCGGCGGCAACCACTTTGTAGAGTTTGGGGCCATAGAGCTGTTGCCCGGCAACACCCTGGGCCTGCCTGCTAAACGGTACACGGCCTTGTTAACGCACTCGGGCAGCAGGGGGCTGGGTTCGGCCATTGCGCGGCACTACACGCAGATAGCCATGAACACCTGCAAACTGCCCCGCCACGCGCAACAACTGGCCTGGCTGGATCTGGACAGCGAAGCAGGGCAGGAGTACTGGCTCACCATGTCGCTTGCGGGCGACTATGCCAAAGCCTGCCACGAGCGTATCCACGCTAACCTGTTAAAGGCTTTGGACCTGAAGGCCCTGCACGTGGTAGAGAACCACCACAACTTTGCCTGGAAAGACCAGCTTGCCGACGGTAGGGAGGTGGTGATCCACCGCAAAGGGGCAACGCCAGCGCACAAAGGCGAGCTGGGTATCATCCCCGGCAGCATGGCCACGCCGGCATACCTGGTATCGGGCAAAGGCGCGGCAGATGCTTTGTACTCGGCCTCGCACGGTGCGGGCCGCGCCATGAGCAGGCAAAAGGCAAAGGAAAGCATGACGGTTTCGGCCATGAAGAAGCTGTTGGGCAAGGCAGGCGTCACCTTGATTGGCGGCACGGTAGAAGAAAATCCATCGGCTTATAAGTACATCGAAACCGTAATTGCGGCACAGGATGCCCTCATAAATGTGGAGGGAAAGTTTTACCCTCGTATGGTAAGGATGAATAAGGAGTAGTTATGAAAAAGATGATGATACAGATCACCTCGGGCAAAGGCCCGGCAGAATGCTGCCGGGTAGTAGCCTGCGTGCAAAGCCTCCTGATGAAGCAAGCCAAACAGCAGGGCATCCAAATTGAAGTGCTGGAAAATAAAGCCGGCGAACTCAATGGTACCCTGCTATCTGCCACCATGATGGCCGGGGGCCATGGGCTGGATGCTTTTGTAAAAGAATGGGCAGGCACGGTACAATGGATAGCGCAAAGCCCTTACCGCAAATACCACAAGCGCAAAAACTGGTTTGTTGGCATAGCCGCCTTTGATGTAAAGCAACTGATGCAATGGAACCCCAAAGACGTAAAGCTGGAAACCTGCCGCTCATCCGGCCCCGGCGGGCAAAACGTAAACAAGGTAGAAACCGCGGTAAGGGGTACGCACCTGCCATCGGGCATACAGGTAATGGCCATGGACACCCGCTCGCAACTGGAGAACAAAAAGCTGTGCCTGGCCCGGCTGGAAGCCAAGATACTGGTTTGGCAAACCGGGCAACTGATGGAGCAACAGCAACACCAATGGCAGGAACACAACGCCCTGCAGCGCGGCAACCCGGTTAAACTGATAAAAGCCGACCTGTTTTAAGGCGTGTCCGAACCAAACTAAGTTTACCCATCCGCCTCATGAATTTTCGTGAGGCGGTTTTTTTTTGTGTTCGGGCAGGTCAGTTTAGGTCAGGATATGATGGCAGTCCCGCTGATAGAAGCGGGCCGGGCTTTTCCGGGCTACGCTGCGCTTCGGCCGCCCCATCTGCCACTCAACCCCTCGCGCGGGCGGCTTCCCCTCTCAATCCCTACTGCGAAACAGGTTAATCGACAATGGTCAAACTTCTACCGCTACCGCAAGCGTCCCCGGCTTGTGGTGCCGTAAAGCTTTAAAATGGCGGTAA
This sequence comes from uncultured Mucilaginibacter sp., assembly GCF_946481715.1. The sequence continues at coordinate 13,599 of NZ_CAMLOV010000018.1, forward strand.
GTAACGAATGCCAATGCGCTGTGCATGGTGCATACCTTGCAAGCGGGCCACATATCGGGACACTGCAGGTTTAACCACCTCGTCCTTGCGAGATACGAAGCAATCTCTACGCAGGCAGAGCCGATGTGCGAGGTAACCACCTAGTCCTTGCGAGACACGAAGATAACCGACCAAAGGGAGCTCATTAATACCCTAAAGAAAAAATTAAAATATTAATAATCTCTACGCAGGCAGAGCCGCCGTGCAAGGTAACCACCCCGTTCTTTCGAGTATTCACCAGGGCATCCTGGAAAAAATGTAATCACGTTAGGTGATGTTGTTCTGTTGTGCTTCGTTAGGTGAGTCAGTGGGTTATTTAAAGCCTGTGGATGTCACTTTTCTTTGGCAGCAAAGAAAAGTAACCAAAAGAAACTGCCGGCTGCGCCCTGTTCTATGAAAGGCAGTGCTTTAGCAGTTTCAGTGGTTGCCGAACAGGACAAGGCCGGTTTTTATGTTCTTCGTTGGGTCCGGTGAGCGATTAAAAAGGAATTTGCTATCAACTATTTATTTACGTCATTATAAGGTACGAAGCAATCTCTACGCAGGCAAAGCCGCCGTGCATGGTGCATACCTTCCACCGCTACCGCAAGTGTCCCCGGCTTGTGGTGCCGTAAAGCTTTAAAATGGCGGCAAACAACGAATCTTAATGCGAGTGCATGGTGCATACCTTGCAAACGGGCCACAAGTCGGGGACACTTGCAGCAGCGGAGCAAAGTTTGAATTATTTTGAGATATTTATAAAATGGACGCCATTGGCAAAGAAGAAGCCCGTTATATCATTGTGCATTTCGGCAATTTAATGACCGCCGGGGAACGCCTTGCCTTAAGGCATATACAGTCGACCTCCAAATTAGCCGGTGTACAAAACCAAAATAGGGTAGATGCCTATTACAAACGGGGCTGGCTAAGCACCGACCCTGATGTACTCCGTTTACTGAGCCATGGCGACGACCAATTTATGATCAATTGCGCCGAACGCATTGTAAAGGATAACCCAAACGGTGTATTTTTTAATTTATGCCCCAATTGCCACAAATTAGCCCGAACGCCGGAGGCGAAACAGTGCAGGTGCGGGGAGGATTGGCATTGAGGGGGGCTTTATAGCCCATGCAGCTTGGGTATGTGTGCTCTCTGCTCTTTCCCGGCGCGGCACACTCGTGCCGGAGGAGGCAGTCGCGCCAGGATGGTAGTATTTTTTTAAAAATATTGCTAGTATAATAATATTTAAATATATTTAACGAGTAGGCACATAGGTGTTTACAATCTTAAACCTAATCATGTCAGACCATGGGAACTCAAGAAGAAATTGCGAGAATACAAGGGCAACTCAACGAATCTGTATTTGATCATGGTTACAAGGTTGATGGAAGCCATTTTGATATTGGCTCTAAAATACATACTTCAGATTATTACTATGCTAAACGTTTTTTTCAAAAATTGGATAATTCTCTTTTGATATCCAAACTGTTGTTGAAAAAACTGAAGGAGTTAAAGCTGCCATTGAGAGACACAACGCTCATTGGGTATGGCAGCTATTCGAGGTTGTTTTTAAATGAGACCTGCAATATGGTTAATGCAAAAGACAAGTCCAATGGAGGGGATAAAAGTATAAATTATGCTGTTTTAGAAAATAATGAAAAAGATTACACATTTCTTTTTGAACCGGATATCAAAACCAACATTGTAATTATTCTTTCAATCACCTGTACATTTTCGTCATATTTCACCATACGGGAATTTATCAGTAACAATTATCCAACCAGCACAAAAATCAACATTACATTTATTTCTATTTTTTTAATTAAAGATAAAAGATTAGGGGATGGCCTAATAAATTCTCCAATTAATCCGATTGATGTAATAGAAGCTTATCAATCTTTTAACTGGGAGAGTTTTAATTCTGCTCAAAGCAAGATAACTTTAATGAAGGGCACAGAAGATGCCATTTGCTATTATTTAATTGACCTTCAATCTCATATATATTTATCTGAGAAATGCCCAATGTGCCACCCCGAACTTGATGATCAAAACCCATCTGCAATTGAATACCCACTGTTCCCTACACACACCAATCACGATACTCCCAACTTCATTTTTGGGTCACCTAAGTTCAGTAGCGGGGAAACACCTGAGCATATTGGAATAACCGATTTCAAAAGCGTGATTAATTTAAATAATCATTTAAATCCGTACGTTAACGGTTACATGCAAGCGGATAATAGCAAATATCTACACTACATCAAAACAGATACTTTCTACAAGAAGAACAAACCGTTGATCATTCATTATTTTTCCGAGAAACTTAATACACTTCTTAAAGGCAGTAAGGGAGAAAAACCTATTGTGTTTATCACACCAATCCACCTTCGGTCTTCGACTTTTTTGGAAGATCTAATTGTACAGGAGCCATTGAAGGGCAGGCAAGTTGTAATTTTACCTTATCAGCCTTCGGTTGAGTTCGTTGAAAATTTTGTATTTTTTTACAGCAAAACGTTAGCAGAGGCTGGGCACGTTTTTTACTTCGACGATTTCATTACGAGCGGGGATACATTTAAATTAATAAGCGACTATCTTAAACATGCCCGAGGAAGCCAGGGCAAAAAAGAAAATCCCGATAACGTAAATGGTTTCGATGCACTCCTAACGTTTGTTGATAGCACTACCACACTAACTAAGAATGAAATATTACGTAAATTGCTATACTCAGAAGGACCAGCTGCACGCGAAAAATTCATACCGTTTTTTCAGCTAAACGTCCCCCAAGCAGATTCAGTTTATTTTGGCAATCCTGTAGAACGTCGACGGAAAACTTTAAAAAGTATTTTGAGTGATTGCCATCTGGATGCTCTTAAAGAAATCGTTAGTACAGAAATAAGGAAATTAAATATCAGGACACTCGAGGATGTAGAAAACACCTATTCTGGTAAAGAGTTAAAGTATTTTCCTTTCGGGTACAGTGATAGTGCGATAAGTTGCTATTATCCACATTTTAATTTTCAAAGGTTAAATTTAATTCGGCTACAGGTATTTAACGACTTAGCCGAGGGGTATGTTGACAGTCCTCAAAAAGAAGGCCATTATCTTTTTCTTCATGAACTTATAAAAAAACTAACCAGCCAGGAAAAGTTGGATGAGTACTTCGATTTGGGAAACAAGGCAGGGCGCGATACAGCTCGGGAAATCAAATTAATAAAAGATATTATCAATAAAACTCTTTGCCGGAGCCCATTTAAAAATTACAAAGGCGTGTACGAAGCAATATTTGAATATAACAGAAAGAGTTTATTGAAATTAAATCGTTTGTCAGCTCAGGCTATGTCACAATCCGAGCAACAACTAATCGGTTCTTTTGAACAATTTCGTCGATTTAAATTTCACATAAGGAGATCGGTTGAACTTAATTCCAATTTTTTAACCTCTAAGGTTTTTCTTAAAACGCTGAAATCGAATTTCAAAAACGATAATTACTATGTAAGAAAGTATGATGTTGACATGCATATACTGACAGAACAGGTCGGTAAAAGGCTCGCTGAAAAATTACCGATAAATGATTTGCAGGTTAGAATTTTAAATATCGAATATAGAAGGAATCAAGTTAAATCATATCGATACTTTCTTTTGAATTGCTATAAAGAACTCATTATTAGAAATCCATCTCGAGCATTTCGTTTGGAATTATTGTTGAGCTCAGCTGAAATGTTGCCCGAAGTTGTAAAAAATACGACTGATAATGACTTGGAAAAACTAATTAGCGATCCTTACTATCAATTATCCAGGATATTGAGAACTGAAAATATTTTCCACCTTAATCAATTCAAGGAATTTCACTTAAAAAACCACGACGTGGATGACAACAAAGCGGAATTGAAAAAAAGCGTCGAATTTTTAAAAAGAAAATACCTAATTGATGAACTTAATGAAACGGTAAATTTTAACGCTCGAAAGTTTTTATCACTATCTACTAACGAACTGGATGAAAGCGGTTTGCCAAATGAGGCCAATTCCTTAATTAGTATGCTTAAAACAAGCGCTCTATTAAAGAACCACACTAAAGGGAAACACCAAGCAGATAAGAAAAGGAATGATGAAGGTGGGTTTCGCAACGAAGTCAAAGAAATCTTAAGAATGGTGTGCGACATCATGGAACCTGATTTAAAAAGCGGGAATGAGTTGAGTTTTTCTCTATTTATGAAATACCGTGAGCCCGAAACGGTATTAGAAACGGATCATGTATTCACAATACTATCAGACGACCGTGCTAACCTTGATGATGGAAAACTAATAAAATTAGATCCCAATGGTTTGGTTTTTAATATGTTAAATGGGCTTCAGGATCAAAGAGATGGAAACGTACAAACGTTTATCGCTGTGGCTAAAGAAGGGGATAACATCCACGCCTTCCAACAGGAATATATAAAATATAGCCGGCATTCACGAGAAAAGGATTTTCGTAAAGATCAACTACAGAACATTGCAAATAAAGTTGAAGAAGGAATGCAGGGAAATAAGGGTGTTGTGATTGTTAAAGATGCATTAGCCAAGGACTGCCTTAAGGGGAAGACCGGTTTAAAAATGATTTCTGATGCAAAGATGGTTTTATTATTTAGGCTAGCTACTGTCGACCAATTTGACCCCGAATATCGATTAAATGGGGAAGGTGTTATGGTTATCTGCAGTAATGAGTTAGTAAACGCAGAGAACTTCATCAATTTTATAAAGGTTGAGAAACTAAGATTGTTACTGCTTATTAAAGAACAGTTAATAGAATATCTCCAAAAAGAATTCCGTAGCGCTGCCTTTATTGAAGTTTTAGAAACCAGGAAAAACATCATTTTAAAGCGCTCTATAGAGCATGGCGTGCGTGAATATTTTGAGGCAATGAATCACCTGATTGATAAAATAGATAAACTTAAACTAAAACAGGGACAAGAGACAGCGTTAAATGATGCCATACGTATTTTGCGATTTGTGCGGAAGACGATTCAATGCCATTTTTTATCAATAAATCAAATAGATACAAAAGGTACATATTACCGAAAGTCGAAAAGGCATCACAGTTCGGAGTTAAGGGAGCTTTTCCTTATCATAAGGGTAGTTCCCTACCTCGCGAGTAATGAAATTAAACTTACTGAAATGGAATTAGATATACCCGATTTTGAATTTTATTGTCCGGATATAATTTTCGATCTCATCATTCCTGAACTTATAGTAAATATGAGAAAATATGCCCTTAATTTCCCAGGACGAAAATTCTTTAAAATTACGAGATATCAAGATAGTCTTGTATTTATTAACTCATTTGACCCCCGGTTCCATGAAGATTCGGCAGGAAAAAAATTTGGAGGTATTGACATGTGTAACCGTATCCTAACCGAAAATTTATATCTGCGTGAATTAAAATTTGACAAAAAAAATCAAATGCACTCAACCTACCTTCCTTTACCTAAACAACAAAATGAACCAACCTAAACCAAAAATCTTTGTCATAGAAGACTACTTATATGACTGGGAGAGAATTTACGATTGCTTAAATGATTTCAATGTTGACATATATCCATCAACAACCGACGAGTTTGATTTGCTCGCAAAAAAGCTTAGGGAATTTGCTGTCGAACGTAATGAACTGAATCGAGAGGTGATCGAAAAGTTACTTAGCGATTTTTTGCCAGACGTGATACTTCTCGACATCAGCCTACTTAATTCAAAGGTCGATAATTCTGGAGTGGTCATTTACGAGGATATTATTAATAAAAATATTGTCTTTTTAGAAACATATGTTGGTGTTTTTACAACTTGGGGGGCTACGGTGTCTTTAGCATTTGATGATACAAAATTGAAACGCTTTAACAAAAATGAAGTTGGCGATAGCTCAATTGAAATTGAAATGCAGGATGAAATCATCCCTTGGTTAAAAACGCATATTAATTTAGTCGATAAGTTCGAAAACCCGGCTGACACCCCGTTACAAGTTAATCAAGACAAACAGGAAAAAGTAAGTGAAATCATTGAAACAAGCTGTCCGAGTTGGATTTTAAAAATTTTCCCACTTAAACAGGTTGTCGTAAAGGGTAGTAAGGTAAAACTTGGTCTAATTGATAGGATACGGCTTAAAGTAAAAAAGCTGTTTTTGTTATCACAAACATTTGTGCACTATTTTGTTCTTTTTTGCTTTTATGTTATGATTTTCTTTTTTGCCGTAACAGGCTCGGTGTTTTTAGTATATGAAGTCCTTCATATGGCTAAAGAGGTTAATGAACAGCCAGGTAAAAATTATGAGATGATTAATATTGCAGAATATGCATTTGTTGCTTTTTTACCCCTTTTAGTGGTTATTAGCTTTTATTTATTCTATGATAAATCTTTAGGATTAAGCATAAAAAGGCAAGGCGGCGGCGGAGCGAATATTGATGAAGCCTCTAAGGTGATGAAGGTCATCAAAAAACTTTTTATATCAAGTATTGTGTCTTATTTATTTATAAAAATGATCGAAGTAATCGTACCTTCCAGTCAAGGTCATAAGGACTTGAACAATGGTGACTTTATACGAATCTTTTTTTTAGCTGGCACTATACTGTTTTTGATAGGATATTACGTTTACCTTGAATATCACAAACAGGAGCAAAACATTGACGAGAAAAGTTGATCTTAGTTCTTCGAGAGCTATTTGCTTATTAATGCCCCAAACCAATAAACCTGCCGGGTAAGACCGATATATAACACCATAGCTCCTTTAAAAAAATAGTAAAGCGCGTATGGCTGCAATTTTGCCTGCCCGGACACCCGCATCAACGTTTTTTTTTCGCTAGCCAAATTTAGTTAACAGCCATGAGGCGCTATTATTCGCAGCTTAAATTCATGATAATTTAACCTGCTGATTATTAGTAAAATAAATATTATTATTTATTTTTAACGGTACCAAAACCTCAAACCAAAATTTATCCTCATGGCGTCCGAAAAAGAATTTCAGGTCAATGGCAAAAATGCCAATGCTTTGTTTAGTTTAAAGCTACACCGCGGCGAGGGCATGGCCCTGGTGGCTATGAATTGGAAGGCTGCCACGCCTCCGCGGGATTTTGTGGGCTTCGCCATTGAATACCAGGAACCGGGCGGCGACAAATTCTTTTCGCTAAAAAACCGGCTGTCGTTTCCCGGCAATACCGGGCTGGATAAAAACCTTAAACTTTCCACAAAACTTTCCCCGATACAAAAATTCCGCTGGGTGCATTTTCCGCGCAATGCCGAGATTGCCGGTGAGTTTGTTTACCGCGTGCAGCCGGTGTTTATGAATGCCCTTGGCGAACTGAGTTATGGCGACTACCAGGAGGCTAAAATTGAACTGCACAGGGAAACATACCCGGGTAAGCTTAATGTTAGCTTTACGCGCGGGTTTGTGTCCTCGCAGGCCTTTGTAGATTTTTACGAAAAGGACGGCCCCATTGCTACCCTGCTGCCCGGCAAGGCCAAAAATGGGCTTACGTTTCAGCCTACCCATCCCAAAACCAAGGAGGCCCTGGCCTGGATGGGGTTTGAGGCCCGCAGCACCATACTGGAAGTTTTGGATAAGGCCATAGCCGACCCGGATGCCAAAGTAGACGTAGTGGCTTATGACCTGAACGTACCGGAGATCGTAACGCGCCTGGCGCTGCTGGGTAAAAAACTCAGGCTGATCATTGACGACGACGGCGCGCATGGTAAAGAAGAATCGGCCGAGAAACAGGCCGAAAACCAGTTGCGGTTGACCGCGCTTGAGGTGAAACGGCAGCACATGGGGAAGCTTCAGCATAATAAAACCATTATTGTGGATAGCCCAACGCAGCAATTGGTTGTTTGCGGGTCTACCAATTTTGCCTGGCGGGGGTTGTACGTGCAGAATAATAATGCCATCGTTTTAACCGGCTCAGCCAGCGTTAAATTGTTCCGGGCTGCTTTTAACCAATACTGGCAAAGCGACAGCGCGGGTGATTTTGGCGCGTCGGCGTCGGCTACCTGGCAGTCGTTGGGGCTGGATGGGGTAGAGGCCAGTGTTGCTTTTTCCCCGCATGCGGCCGGCAATAGCGTGCTCAACAACATCGGCGAAGATATTGCTACCACAAAATCGAGTTTATTTTATTCGATGGCCTTTCTTTCGCAAACCAGTGGCCCGGTGCGCGAGGCGCTAACCAATACCACGCTGAACGAAAACATATTTGTGTACGGGATATCGGATAAAAAAGCCGGCGGGTTCAACCTGCTGACACCTGACGGGAATTTGGCACCCGTTAGTCCCGCCGCCCTGGGGAAAGATGTGCCGGAGCCCTTTAAATCCGAACCTACGGGTGGGGGCGGCACCCGGATGCACCATAAATTTGTGGTGATAGATTTCGACCTGCCTACGGCCAGGGTGTATATGGGGTCGTATAATTTCTCGTTTGCTGCCGATGGTACCAACGGCGAAAACCTGTTGCTGATAAAAAACCGTAAAGTGGCGGTTTCCTATATGATAGAAGCATTGCGCATTTTCGACCATTACCATTTCCGCGTGGCCAAAAAAGCCGCAAAAAAAGCCGGCAACAAACTGGCCCTAAAACCCGCCCCACAAAAGGCAGCAGACCAACCATGGTGGCAGGAAGACTACACCGACGTGCGGAAGATAAAAGACCGGTTGTTATTTGCATGATAAAAGACAACTTGCTGCAAAAAACACCCTAAAATGCCTTTGCTAAAAAACAGCATTTATGCACCCATTTATCAAAGAAAAACACCGAAAAACCTCCGAAAAACGCAGATTTCCGCAACCCAAATTTAGCTGTACGAAACTGTACGGGATTGTACGAAACTGTACGAAGTTGTGCGAAACTGTACGGAAAATTTGGTTAGCAAAGAAGTTCCCCAACCGCTGCTTTGTTAGACCCCAATGGGAATTAGTTGCCTGATCAGGTGTTCCACTTTGTTTCAAAACAGTTTCAAAGCTGTCTTTTTTGCATTTTAGTTAACTAATTAAAAATAAATTAGTTACAAGCATTACCTAAACAACAGGGGTGTTCCAAAGTGTTCCACCAAAAACTGTAAACAGTTGGTAATAAATATGTTATAAAAACCAGGTGTTCCACTTTTAAAGTGGAACACCTGTGAGCCGGCTATTTAAAATTCCTCCCCTTATGGAATACGTTCCGCGCATCAGGCACCGGCGAAGTAGTTTCATCCGCACGGGATAGGGTCAGCACCGGCACATCACCGCTATGGGATGGCGTCAACTCGCTTAAAAAGCCAGTGAGGTTAAAGCAGCGGCTTACAATAACATGTATAACTTCGCCCTCTATCTGCAGTTTACCCTCCACCATCAACAACCGCGATTGGATGATCTCCTTGCGGTATTTATCAAACATTTTTTCCCAAACCACCAGGTTGGCAAAGCCGGTTTCATCCTCTATGGTGATGAATAAAATGCCCTTGGCGGTGCCGGGGCGCTGGCGTACGGTAACTAATCCGGCTACTTTAATTAGGTCGCCATCTTTTTTGGTGGGTAACTGGCCGGTTGCGGTTACGCGCAGCAGGTTTAATTTTTCGCGTACAAAACTTACGGGGTGGGCTTTTAAAGATAAGCCGGTAGCGGCATAATCCTGCACTACGTGTTCGGCCTTGGTCATAAATGGCAGGCTTATTTGTGCCTCTTTCGTGCTTTCTGATGGCTGCCCCTCAAACAGCCCGATAGGTTTATCGCTCAATGCAGGTACCTCCCACAGTGCTTCGCGGCGGTCGAGGTTTATGGAGCGGAATGCATCGGCATCGGTCAACCGCTCGATAGCTGCCTGGGGTACGCCTGCATCGCTTAGTTGGCTTATGCTGGTATAACCCGTACCACGCGCAGCCACAAGGACCTCCATATCATCCTCCCTCAAACCCTTCACCTGCCTGAAACCGAGGCGCACAGCGCGGTATTTACCGTCCTGCTCTTCTATCGTATTATCCCAAACCGAGTGGTTGATATCTACCGGGCGTACTACAACGCCATGTTTTTCGGCATCTATTACTATCTGCGCGGGTTGGTAAAACCCCATAGGCTGGCTATTGAGCAGGGCAGTAGCAAAAACATCAGGGTAATGGCATTTTAGCCAGGAGGAGATATAAACCAAATGCGCAAATGATGCCGCATGGCTTTCCGGGAAACCGTAGCTGCCAAAACCCTCTAATTGCTTAAATATCCGTGCAGCAAACTCCTCCTCGTACCCCTTGTCCTTCATGCCTTCTATAAGCTTTTGTCGGAAATTGCTCACCAGGCCTTTTGCTTTAAAGGTTGCCATACTTCGGCGTAGCTGGTCGGCTTCGGCAGGGGTAAAGCCTGCTGCTACAATGGCTATTTCCATTGCTTGCTCCTGAAAGAGTGGGACACCTTTTGTACGCTCCAAAATATCCTTTAATTCGTCCTGGGGATACTCTTCCGGCTCCTCGCCATTGCGTCGCCGCAGGTATGGGTGCACCATATCGCCCTGTATGGGCCCGGGGCGTACAATGGCCACTTCTATCACCAGGTCATAAAACTTCCTCGGCCTCAACCTTGGCAGCATGGACATTTGTGCCCGGCTTTCTATCTGGAAAACCCCTAATGTATCGGCATGGCATATCATATCGTATACCACCGGGTCGTCTTGTGGTACAGTAGCGAGCGTTAAATCCAACCCATAATGTTGCTTTGCAAGTTCAAAACCTTTGCGGATACAGGTGAGCATACCCAGCCCAAGCACGTCTACCTTTAAAATGCTCAAAGCTTCCAGGTCGTCTTTGTTCCACTCCAGTTGGGTGCGGTTTTCCATGCGGGCGTTCATCACCGGGCAAATATCAGATAGCTTGCCCTGCGTTATCACAAAGCCGCCCGTATGCTGCCCCAACTGCCGCGGGAAACCCATCAATTGTTCGGTAAGGCGCAGCACTTTAAATATTTGCGGGTCATCGGGATTTAGCCCCTGTTCCATAATACGGTTTCGGTCGAACCCTTCCTCACTAAAATCCCATATACAGCCAGAGATCCGTTTGATAGTATCTTCGGATAGCCCCATGGCTTTGCCTACATCGCGTATGGCACCTTTATGCCGTTCCTGGGTTACAGTGGCTACAATGGCGGCCCGGTCGCGCCCGTAATCATCATAAATATACTGTATGATCTCTTCTCGCCGTTCATGCTCAAAATCCACATCAATATCCGGCCATTCGTCCCGCGCATCCGACATAAACCTCGAAAACAGCAGCCTCGAATTCATCGGGTCTACCGCCGTTATACCCAAGCAATAGCAAACCGTAGAGTTTGCTGCCGAGCCTCGCCCCTGGTGCAGGATATTCAATTCCTCGGCCTTTTGCGTGTAGCGGTGTACTCGTAAAAAATAAGAGGCCAGTTTTTTCCGTTCAATAAAATCCAGCTCGAACAAGATTTGCGCTTTTATCTTATCGGGCACATCGTCTCTGTACTTTTTATTTGCCCCTTCCCAGGTAAATTTGGTTAAGCGTTGCTGCGGGGTAAGCCCGTCCGGGCTGTGCTCTTCGGGTTCGATGTATTTTAAAGTGTCGAGCGAGAAGGTACAGGCTTCGGCTATTTCCTGCGTAAGGCGGATAGCGTCCGGGTACTGCAAAAAAAGGCGCTGCATCTCATCGGTCGATTTGAGGTGCCGTTCTGCATTGGGGTGTAACAAAAAGCCAGCGTTTTGGATAGTGCATTTTTCGCGCACGCAGGTTAGCACATCCTGCAGCTCTCTTCGTACGGCTTTGTGGTAATGCACATCATTGGTAGCCACCATTGGCACCCCTAATTGCGACAGGCGATAAATTCGCTTGGCATCAGCGCCGTTATAGGCGCGGCTGGCTGCGAGGTAAAGTTCGCCGCCAAAAACTTCCTGGTATTGCTTCAGGTTTGCTTTAAATGTATCATCAAAATCAAACCGCTTGTTTAGTGAATCGGGCGGAACTGCCATGAATTTGATTCCCTGTTTATGCTCAAAAACGTCCTGCTTGTACAAGTGGCAGTCGCCTTTTTCGGTACGGAGGTTGCCTTTAGTGAGCAGTGCGCAAAGTTGCCCCCAAGCGTGCTGAGTGGTAGGGTAGGCCAACAGGCTTGGCCCATCCAGCAGGTCTAAGCGGCAGGCTGGAATAATTTTTATATTGAAATTTTTAGCCGCTATATGGGCGCGTACAACACCTGCCACGGTGTTACGGTCGGTAATTGCGATTTTATGCTGGCCGTGTTTTGCTGCTTGCTCCACCATTTCTTCGGGGTGTGCACCGCCGCGCAAGAAACTAAAATTGGTTGTTACCTGTAATTCTGTGTAGCTCATAGCACTCCTCCATCAAGCAAAAAAACCGTGTATAAACCATTGCCCCGTTTCATTATCCGAATAATGCCCCGAACGGAACACCCAGTAACGCCGACCCTGCTGATCTTCCACATAATAATAATCGCGGTGTTCGCCGCTCTCCAGCCACCATTCGCGGTCTATCCGTTCGGGCCCGTCAGCTTTTCTTATATGGTGTACCTTGCCTTTATAAATGAACACAATAGGCGGGTAATCGGGTATCATCGAGGTTACCTCGATACGCTCGGGACGGGGTAGCAATAGTGATGGGCGCGGCCTATCGTTACGCCAGGCGGTTATGCGTTTTTCCCGAAGGGCAAGGGCCGGTTTTATCGAGCGTTCGGGCCAGTGGCGCTCTTGCGGGAGGTAGCGGCGTATATTGCCTGCGCCTACTTTGTTGGCCAGCCTATCGAGTAATTCGGTTAAGCCTTTATCCTCCAGCCCGCAACCTTCAGATTGCCAAAGTATCTCCTGCCCGGGCGATACATCTTCTACTTTTGGTGCATCAAGGGTAAACAGTTCTATCCCTAAAGCAGGCTCAATCGAAGCTATCTTCAATTCAAACAGCTTAAATAAATGCCCTGTATGGTGCGAGGCGGTATTGGTACCGATACTGGCTTCCACCATCTGCCCATCTATCCGGTAGCATTTTAAAACAGCGGTACGCAGCCCTTTCCCTTCGCCCTGCAGGCGGCGGCAAATGTTTTCTAACAGGGTTTTTATAGCTATTTCTATCCCCGTTGCCGTGCGGATAGGCTCCAGAGAAGGCAGGCGCTCCTGATAGGGTTCTACCGGGTGCAAAAGCTGCAAGGGTTCGTCCTCGGTACCCAAAGCATGGCTCATCCGCCGTAATAAATCTTTTCCGAAACGCCGGCGTAATACCGAGCCCTCCATCCCCATAAAATGCCTGATTGTACAAAAGCCAAGTTTTTGTAAACGCTCTAAAATAAGCGGCTCTAAGCGTAATGCGGCGGGGTGAAGGGGTAGCAGTGCATCTGCTTGCCCACCGTGCTCAATTATCGGTTTTGCCTTTGCAAAACGAGCAACCGCCCAGGCTGTGCCAATGGTATCTGCCATTGCACCGCGGGCATCGTAACCTTTGCTTCTTAATACTTTAATTAGAGTACCCAGGTAGGCACGTTCGCCACCCCAAAGGTGCGTACAGCCCGATACATCAAGCAGTAGGCCATCCGGTAAATCGATGGCGATAAACGGCGTATAGCGGATACACCATTCGCCAAGGCCCTTTAATAGTTTTGCTGCCTGCCCCGGGATATCATCTACCACCTCTAATGAGGGTACAATTGCTTTGGCATCGGCAGCTGCCATTCCTGTTGTTATGCCATGTTTTTCGGCTAATGCATTAGCAGCGCTTATGGTATTGCGCCCGCGTACCGGTGCCGCAAAAACAAAAGGCAGCTCTTTCAGTTCGGGCCGGCGAAGGGTTAGCCAGTCCGTAAGCAAATGCCTAAACCATATCGAAACAAAACGTTTTTGCATTATTAACCTGCCTTTCGCTGCAATAAGCCGTGCTCTATTAATTTGTGTATCTCCTGCGTTATCATTTCATCATCAATTAATCCCGGCTTCATAGCTTTTTCTTCTATCGGAATAAAGCGCCCGTCTATCCATTCCAGTTGCCAGCTGCCGGGGTTGCCGTTGCGTACCTTAAGGAGGTCTACCTGCCAGCGCGGAAAGCCTACGCCGGGCAATTCATCCTCTAACTGGCTTGGCAGGTGCGTTATTTGCCAGCGGGCAGCACAGGTGGTTGCGCCCGGTTTGGTGTGGCTGCTACGTAATATAAAGCCGGTTACCTTGCTGTTTTCTACAGCCAATTGCAAACGACGCGACTGGGCGAAGTTCAGATCCTTCAACTCGCCTATTACCGCTGCCAGCCCCTCGCATTTTAGTGCTTCCTCTATTGCCCACAGCGCATCTTTTTCGCTGTTCAAGTCTACAAATATTACCCGGTCTGCTTCTACATTAAAGGCCGTTAAAGATGGCGGGAATAGTTTCCTGGTGGTACCTATCCATAAGCAAGCACCGCCCTGCTGCATTAGCGTACTCAGCAATCCCCCTAAAAAACCACCTGTTGCGGCTGTATGTTCTGGTGTAGGGCAAAGCAGTTCATGTATAGCCGCTGTAGGGAATATCCCGTTAGGAAAAGCAGCCTCTGCAGGCCCCAGGCCCATTATGCCACCATTACCTACCCCGGGCGGTTTAAAACCTTCCCAATGCAGAATATCCTTGCGGAGCTTATTGATGATATCTTTTTTGGTAGGGGACATTGCTTTGATATAGGGGGTAAATTTATGCTAATTTTTTTAGTATTTTATATAAATAATTACAAAATAATTTCCACATTTGTTTTATCATGATGAAGAATATGGAGTTTACCAGGGAGGTGAAGGCTTGGGTAAAGCGTAAAACCGGTCCGGATGAGATTGTGCGCATAGTACCCGATATGGAGCGTAAGGGCGCCGTGCAGAGTTATGAACTATATACCGCTTTTGACGAACGGCCCGATTACCTGGGCCGCATATTGTTTGATGCCCAGGGCTATTGGATATATGATGGTGAGATACTTGCCATACCCGAGCAAGAGCAGGTGGCCAGGTTTATTGTTAATTATGTAGAAACGCTATAACACAACTACATATGAAATTTATTGTTTAAATAACACGTATAAACAGCATAATTTTATTTTTGTAGGTTGATTTTTAGCGCCGATTTTTAAGCAGGCTAAAGCCTAATTCTGGAGGGAATCAGGGTTGGGGATGATGTTGATAAATGCCTGGAAATTAGCGTAGTACTTTTGCATATTGAGCTGGTAATAATAAGCCCCGCGTTTAGATCCTAATTTATCTTTATCGTTTAGTTTGATGAGCAAGCCGGTAGCTAATACGCGTTTGCTGAAGTTCCGTTTATCAATACTGGTGTTAAAAACGCTTTCGTAAAGGTTTTGCAGCTGGGGTAAAGTAAATCGGGAGGGCAGTAATTCAAACAATATAGGGTGCAGCGCAGCCTTGTAACGGATGCTTTTTTTAGCCATTTCTACCATGTCCTGGTGATCGAAAATGAGCTTGGGGATGCGTTTTAGGGGCACCCATTCGGCATGAAAATCGGTACTTATTTGCTTCTCGTACTTGTGTATGTCTATCAGCGCGAAGTAGCTTACCGATATGGTACGTTCTATTGGGTCGCGGTTTGTTTCTCCGAATGAGTACATTTGCTCGAGGTAAACACCCTCTAAACCAGTTAGTTGCTTTAAAATCCGGTTAGCTGCCTGGTCAAGGCTTTCACTGGCCTGTGCAAAGCCACCCATCAGGCTCCACTTGTCTTTTTCTGGGTTAAAGCTCCTTTTAATGAGGAGCAGCTTCAGTGTTTCGCCATCGAAACCAAAAACAATACAATCTACCGCTACTAAAAACCTGGTCTGCTTAGAATATTTGGTCATTGAATGAGGTAAATTATCGTTGTTTTTGGGCAAATATAGTTTATGCCGTTTGATAAAAAACACTGTATACAAAAAAATGATGTTTTAACCTTTAAAACCGTTTATAAGGGTTAACAATAGGGCGTAATAATTTACAATATTTTAAGTGTTTATTTCACAATTAATTTATCTTTGGTTCTGAAAAATTACAAAAAACCAAGATAAACGCCCGAAAAAACCTTTAAAAATCTTCAAAAATCTGTGTTTTTCCGGCCTAAATATTTGTTATTAGGCCAAAAAAAAGCCGGTGTTTTTAGTTAGGTTTTTTGAGGTACTAATAATGGGCAAAACCTCTTTTTTCAAAGGGGCAAAAAATGGGTTGAGTAATGGCCCGGCAAAAATAAACCAAAATGATAAAACAAGTATTTTTTACAATGTGTGCTGTTGCCGGCTTAGCAACGGTCCGGGCGCAAACGCCAACAGTTTTTACCATAGAGGCTGATAAGGTGAAGGCGCATATCGAGTCAACAATGTATGGTATCTTCTTTGAGGATATTAACCTGGCAGCAGATGGGGGTGTATATGCCGAACTGGTGAAGAACCGCTCTTTTGAGTTTAACAGCCACTTGGCCGGCTGGGCAGAGCAGCATAAAGGAGGCGGCAAAGGCAGCATAGAAGTTATAGACCGTACAGCCCAGCGGCCCGATAACGCCCATACTATTAAAGTAAACTTAGAAAGCAACACGGGCTCTTTCGGTTTGGCCAACGAAGGGTTCCGTGGCATGGGTATCAAAAAAGGGGAGGTGTACAGTTTTACTGTTACCGCCCGCAAACCCGCCGGCAGCCTTGTTAAATTATTGGTGGAACTGCATAACGCCAAAGGCGCGGTTATAGGCACAGGCACGCTAAGCCCAACATCAACCGGCTGGAAAAAATACAGTGTGAAATTTACCGCCACCGCTACCGAAAATAAAGCCTCGCTATATGTTTGGCTGAAGGGTAGAGGCACAATAGAAATGGACATGGTTTCCCTGTTTCCGCAGCATACCTGGAAAAACCGCCCCGCCGGCCTACGTGCCGACCTGGTGCAGAAACTGGCAGATATGAAACCTGGTTTCCTGCGGTTCCCCGGCGGCTGTATTGTTGAGGGGCGCGATCTGGTTAACCGTTACCAATGGAAAAAGAGCATAGGCGATATTGATAAACGCGAAAATATCATTAACCGCTGGAACACCGAGTTTGCGCACCGCCTTACGCCCGATTATTACCAAACCTTCGGGTTAGGTTTTATGGAATATTTTATGACGGCCGAAGACATAGGCGCATCGCCGCTGCCTATCCTCAACTGCGGCATGGCATGCCAGTTTAATACCGGGCAACTGGTGCCGATGGATCAGCTTGACCCCTATGTGCAAGATGCTTTGGATCTTATTGAGTTTGCCAACGGCGGCCCCAATACCAAGTGGGGTAAGTTGCGTGCCAGCCTTGGCCACCCCAAACCTTTTAACCTGAAAATGCTGGGTGTAGGCAACGAGCAATGGGGCGAACAATACATCGAACGCTGGAAGATATTTACCAAAGCAATAAAAGATAAATACCCGTCCATCAAAATTATATCCAGCGTTGGGCCTTTTGCCGAGGGCAAAGAATTTGAATTGCTTGATAAAACCTTCAGGGGTTTAGGCGCTGATATTTTGGATGAGCATTATTACAAGGCCCCTAAATGGTTTTTAGAGAATGCCAAACGGTATGATAATTACGACCGTAAAGGCCCCAAAATATTTGCCGGCGAGTATGCCGCACAAAGCGTAGCCACAGGTAGCCCCGATAATAAGAACAACTGGGAGTGCGCCCTTGCGGAAGCGGCTTTTATAACAGGTTTAGAGCGGAACGCCGATGTAGTGAACATGGCATCGTACGCGCCGTTATTTGCCCACGTAGATGGCTGGCAATGGACCCCCGACCTGATCTGGTTTGATAACCTGCGATCGTATGGTACGCCAAACTATTATGTGCAGCAGTTATTCTCGCTTAATAAAGGTACCGATGTAGTGCCATTATTAAACAATGGCGCGGCCGTGAGCGGGGACGACGGCGCTTACGCCACCGCCAGTATAGATAAAAACACCAAAGAACTCATCATCAAATTTGTGAACGTTACGGATAAGGCTAAGCCTGTCACTTTTAATATCAGCAGTATATCGGCTTACCAAAAAACAGCAGTAGTAACCACCCTCGGTAATTACAAAAAGGATGCGGAGAATTCATTGGATGCACCAAAAGCGTTATCACCGGTAAAGAGTACTGTGTTGGTAAGCGGCAAATCTGTTAAGGTAATTATTGAGCCTGCTACGTTTAAAGTTATCAGGCTAAAAATGATTTAAGCAGCCCCGTTTCTCATAAAATAACTGTCGAATGCTGCCGAAAGACGGGGTTTTGGTTTCGAGCATTTTTTTTAATCCGTTTCGCTGATCAACAGAGAGTAGGAAATCATTAAGCTCGTCGTTTCGGCGGCGCCTAAATGCCGTAGTAACACATATGTTTTCGATTCATTCATTACGTTAAACCCGGCTTCCATTTCCCTCATATTATTATTTAATGATATAAAACAATTTAACCCCACAAAAATAATGTGGGGTTAAATTGTTTTAGCAGGCAAATTATATAGGTACTTCTACCTGATTTTTAATTTAATTGAAAATTTATTTGGAATGTTGCGTACTATGCAATACCTTAACGCCAACTTAAACCTATCGTTAAATTATGCCTCTTTTTCAAAAGCATTCAAACCCTGAAGCCGTATTACTTGGGCTTCTAAAGCAACTCGGCTTCCCGGTTAAACCTTCTGATGTAATAAACGAATTAAGCATCCACCCCGAGTACAACTCGCTGTTGGCCTTAAATGATGTGTTAAATAATTTCGGCATTGAAGCGGGTGCGTACCGCATTACCGAAGATGAGTTAGCAGACGTGCCTTGCCCGTTTATTACCCACACCCACAACAAGGGGGCGGAATTTATGCTGGTGACTGCCATGGATGATAGATCCGTAACTGTTAGCCACCAGGGCGGTAAAGCACAGCGCATTAAATTGCCCGAGTTTAAAGCCATTTTTGCGGGAGTAGTGCTGGTACCCGATGATAAGGGCACAGTACAAAATGGGCTGGCAAATCCATTGAGTTTTATAAAAGATAATATCCCGGCTATGCTGGCGCTTACTTTACTGGCGTTGATATCGTTGGCCGCAATTAGTACATATGGTGTAGGTTTTTATGAGGGTAACTGGCAGTTACCCTTAGCGGCACTTTTTAAAACCGGTGGTTTAATAGTTGCCGTGCTTTTGCTGGTGCAAAGTATCGATAGGAACAACCCGTTGGTTCAGGCGCTTTGCGGTGGCGGCGGCAAAACAAATTGCAATGCCATTATATCCTCTAACGCGGCAAACGTGTTTGAAGGGCTAAGTTGGAGCGAAGTAGGCTTCTTCTATTTCGCCGGCAGCTGGCTGGCGCTTTTATTCGGCGGCGGCGGTGCAGCTGTTTTGCAAACCCTCGCCATCCTGAATATCGTAAGCTTGCCCTATACTGTTTACTCTATTTATTACCAGGCGAGAGTAGCCAAACAGTGGTGCGTTTTATGCTGTGTGGTGCAGGCATTGCTTTGGCTGGAATTTATCCCGTTGGTAGCCCTGTTAAAGCAGCCTTTTGCCGTGCCGGGCATTAACAACATTATAAGCCTGTTTATATGTTTTGCATTGCCGGTTGCTGTATGGTTATTGGCCAAGCCTGTTTTATTAAAAGCACAGCAGGTAAATCCGTTAAAGGGACAGTTACAAGCTTTTAAATACAATTCCGAATTATTTAACAGGCTATTGACAGATCAGCCAAAGTTTGCCATACCAAATGAGGACTGGAGCATCGTATTGGGGAATGTGGAAGCAGGCAACATTATTACCATGGTAACCAACCCTTTTTGCCCGCCTTGCGAGAAAACGCATAATGTGTTAAATAATTGGCTTAATAACCATTTAGATATACAAGTGAGGATTGTGTTTACGGCCGACAATGATGAAAACGACATTAAAACTACTGTAGCCCGCCACCTGATGGCTTTGAACGAATTGCCCGACAAAGGCACTGTTAAACGGGCTTTGCATGAGTGGTACGGCCAAAAACAAAAAAATTACCATGATTGGGCAAAGGGGTACCCCGTAAACCTTGACGCCACCAAATACTATAAAATAGAAAAACAGAAGGAGTGGTGCGAGATGGCGGAAGTAAAAGCCACGCCCACCTTGTTGATAAACGGGTACCGTTTACCAAAAGAATACCAATTAAAAGATATTAAATACCTATTGGCGTAGCAATAAAGGAAACTTCTCGCGAAAGTAAAGGAGTATGCACTTTATATACATACCGCCAAAATTGCCGGGGCGTGGTTACGGCAAAGATAAAATAATTATTAAAATTTATTTTTATGTCAAAATTTACCAAACTCAGCAGGGCTGAGATGAAAAATGTTATGGGTGGTATATTAGAAGCGCCAAAATGCTATAAATGTTGTAACTCAAAAGGGTGTAGCGCGTGCTATTCATATGATAATACTCCAACTTGTGCTTCTGGATCTGAGCGCAGCGAGTGCAACTGTAACAGACAAGATTAATTCTTAAGGCTGGCCAGGTAAACTGGCCAGCTTTTTAGGGTAGTTATATTACATGCCAAACATCTTAATTTATGAAAATAATTCTCGCAGCCTTTTTATGCTTATACTGTAACCAAATAATTGCACAAAAAAAGGATATCAATTTCCAAAACAACCTCACGTGGCAACAAGTAAAACAGAAAGCTACAGATGAGAATAAATATATTTTTATAGATTGTTATACCACATGGTGTGGGCCTTGTAAAGTAATGAGCAGAGATATCTTTACCCAATCCTACGTTGCCAACTTTTTTAATGATAATTTCATAAGTATTGCGCTGCAATTTGATCGAACCAAAAGCGATGGTCCCGACATCCAAAAATGGTACGATGATATAGATTATTTTAAAGGCACATACGCAGTAACGGCTTACCCAACCTACCTATTTTTTGATGCTAAGGGAAAACTTGTGCATTATATTATAGGGTCGTCTCCTACCGGAGGGGACTTCATCAATAAATCCAGGGACGCGCTGAACCCTACTACACAAATCGGCGGGCTCAAAACAAAGTTTAAAGAAGGGGAAAGGGCCCCCTCATTTTTAAAAAAATTAATAGATGTTGCAGATCATACTAACGATCCACAATTTCAGTATGAGGTAATTAACGCCTACCTGAAAACCCAAGGGAATTTGCTGACAAAAGAGAACCTCAGGTTCATTAGTGTAGCAACACAAAAAAGAACAGATCCCGGGTTTCCGGTTTTACTAAATTATAGTAAAAGGCTCGATATAATTGCGGGTAGGGGAACAAGTCATGAACTATTAAAGACAATTGGTTTTGATGAAATTGCCCTTCCTGAATTAAAAGATGGAGGAATAAAAATAATTCAAGGAGGCGGCATGATTGGCTATAATGGAAAGCTAAATAAGAATGTAAACTGGCTGTCGATTAAAAGCAAGTTAGATAATTCGTTCCCGCAGTTAGCAGATGAAATATTATGTTACTCAAAGATAATGTATTTCCGATGGTTAAATGACTGGTCGACATTTTCTTCCCTGGTTTCGGAATATGCCGCAAAATACAGTAAACCAGAGAACGCATTCGAAATCAATGCCTATGCGCGAGATATATTTCTTGCGGATACCGACATGAAATGTGTTAAAGAAGCATTAAAATGGTCTGATTATATATTGACCGGTGTTAATAAAAATGAAAACAGCTTTCTTCTCACCAAGGTAAATTTACTTTACAAGGCCGGCGAAAAGGAGGCAGCAATTGAGCTTGCAAAAGTTGTTGATAAAAACCCAGGATATAAATTTGAAGATGTGCCGGCGCTGATTGACAGGATGGCCAAAGGCGAAAAAACTTGGTAGCCATGTGCCATTTAGTGTGATAAAGGATGCGCTCCCATGCTATAATCAACCAGTTAAATAGATTGCGGCCCAACCTGCCTGCTTATGGTGGCTAAGGATTTTGGGCGCTACATCAAATTACAAGCGCTAATGCAGCTTTGCGAGATTGATGCTTTTTCGTCTGCAAACTTTAGTTAATAAATGTCCCAATGAAAATATTCTCATCTATTTGGTTTTTGCTTTTCTCTTGCATGATATGCCAAGCACAAAGGCCTGCCGTCATAAATATTACTTTAGAAAACAGCAGGCAGTTGCAAATTGATCATTTGTCCATTTTTAATAAGGTGGGTAAGTACGAGCTAACAAAAAAAGACGATACGCACTACACGTTAACGTATAACGAGCCAATACCGGGCATCCTTTATTTGAATTTAAAACCATTTTACATTACACCCGGAGATAACATCCAATTAACCTGGCGGCTTTTTTCGAAAACCATGGACGTGCAGGTAGACAGCCTGTTTGCAACAGGAGTAAATGCCGGGAATTATATGTATTCCAATTATATCATGACCAGGAAGCTCGATAGTTATTTCCCCGATTTTGAAAGCACTAAATATAAAAGCAACCCTATGCTGCTCTACCAGGATCTTAACGCGTTCGAAAAGGTTTATTACAACTATTTTGACAAGCTTCTCACATCTTTAAAATGCTCCCCGGCTTTGATCGGCTTTGTGAAAAGAACCGAACAGAATCAATTCTATTTTAATATGATGTTTTTTGAAAACGAATTGTATGAAAGTAATAATCCTGGGTTGGGTAATTTCTCCAGGGTTTTAGATGGCTCTTTTATAGCTACCAAATTTTTACCCGGCGATACGCATTTCAATTTCGTGCAGGAAAATTTGTTTAAGCGGTACTTAGCCAGGCTGGTACAAATAAAATTCAAAAACCTAAGCAGCCGTAACGATACCGTTGCTTTGTTTAACTACATTGATAAATATCCTAATGCCTACATTAGAGAATACTTCCTTTACTTTTTGGTGAAGGAATACAACAGCAAAACAAAGCTCTTAAATCGGGAAAAACTGGAAGACAGTTTACGAACGATCGCCAATGCGGATATTAAAGACGACCTAAAAAATTATATAGATTTTTGAAACTGACGGAAGGAAATAGGGAATATCCAAAATCTAAACGTTGCTAACTGATTGACGACCGGCGTAAATAATGAAATATAATTTATTTCTAAAGAAACTTTTCGCGAAAGTAAGGAGTATGCACTTTATATACATGCCGCCTAAATTGCCGGGGCGTAGTTACGGCGAATTAAAGCACTAAATTTTATTTTTAAGTCAAAATTTACCAAGCTCAGCAGGGCTGAGATGAAAAATGTTTTAGGTGGAGTATTCGGCGACGGGGAATGCAAAAAGACTTGTAGTTGTCCTGGAGGAGGTGGCTCCGTGGATCTAAGAATAACAGGTTGCGCGGAAAAAAGTTGCGAAACATTAACGGAACAGGGCGGTGGCATAGGCTGTACGGTTAGTGGCGCTTACATTACAAATTTTGCGATAACTTCTGCAGTTCAGGTGCGTAATTTTTCATTCAACCCTATCATATGCGCAAGTCTATGATAGGGTTATAACGATTTCGAGACAATGAGGAAGATTAAAATGATATTGCTAACCTTGCTATTAATGTATTTTACATTAGGCCTTTCTGCGCAAGCGCAAGTGCTTTCTGTAACGTTGAAAACTGACAACACCTTTGCTACTTCGGAACACCCGGCATGGATTTCGAAAGATAGTTCGGCAATAGCCAATATTCCTTACAAGCAATATCCGTTTTGGTCTTTAAGAAAATTTATTTACTATACATTACAGGCGCGATACGAAACTGCTCTAAAATCGCCACAAGGGTTAGCGGATTTTAACCAGTATGTAGCTAAAAATAAATACGATACAACTTGCTTAACCAAACAACCTATTTCGGGAAATTTTATTTATTTGGCTACCGGGCTTGATAATAGTGGCAGGAAACATG
The DNA here is from genome assembly GCF_946481715.1 of uncultured Mucilaginibacter sp. The sequence continues at coordinate 37,426 of NZ_CAMLOV010000018.1, forward strand.
TGACAATAGATGCCAATAATAACCACGACCTGGGCGATGATAAGGAATATATTTTTGATAATGCCAGCCTGGCAAGCCCGGCGCCGCTTGTTTATGCCATAGTAAGTTATTATAACGGGCAAAAGGTTATACAGGCAAGCGTTCCATTGCAATTAAAAGCATTCGAGACCGCATTTTCTGATGATTTTTACAAGTCGGCATCTGCAAAGAATTTGGACGTAGGCTTAAACGAGGTATTTTATAATAGGAAAGCCACTGTAGGCATCAACGATAAAAAGTACCTGATAACCATTAAAGATTATAACGAATTACGCCCCCGGGCAGCTTACTCCGTCAATATCCAAAAACTGCCTTTTGATGCCCGAAATAACAATAATTATTTTTATCAAAATACCGACACCTTAGAATTTGATGGTAATTTATACACAATAACATCAATCAAAAATAATCAGCTTCAGCTAAAATCCGCAGGCAAAAGCCGTGATAAGGGAGCAGATATCGGTACCCTGGCACCCGATATAACGACTAACGATATTATCAATAACAGCTCGTTTTCCCTCAAGGGGCTCAGGGGGAAATACGTTTTAGTTGATTTTTGGGGCTCGTGGTGCATCCCCTGTATAAACCTCATACCGGAATTAAGAGCAGCTAACCATAAATACAAAAATAGTATACAGTTTGTTAGCATTGCTTATGACCGCGATGCTGATAAGATTAAGTTAAAGAAATTGATTGAAACCAATAATATGAAATGGACACATTTAATGGATGATAGAGGTGCACGGAGCGGGATTGTTGACAGATATAAAGTTAATGCCTTCCCTACTTCCGTACTTATTGATCCTTTCGGGAAAGTTATTTACCGTGGTGTGGCTGACACAGGGCTAAAACGTTTACTCGCCTACTTTGATTCGTTAAAGCGTTGAGGACAGTTAAGTGCCGTGGTTGCAGCAATAAAATCGAAACAAATATGTCGTTCCCTTACTACAAACAACCCGACCAAATGGACTGCGGCCCAACCTGCCTGCGTATGGTAGCTAAGCATTTTGGGCGCAATATCAAATTGCAAACCTTAAGGCAACTCTGCGAGATCAACCGCGAAGGGGTATCGCTTTTAGGTATCAGCGATGCTGCGGAAAAGGTTGGCTTTAGGTCGCTTGGCGCCAAACTCAATCTTTCTGAATTAAAGGAGGCGGAGCAGCCTTGCATTTTGCATTGGCGGCAAAACCATTTTGTGGTGCTGTATAAAATAAGCAAAGGCTACTACTTTATTGCCGACCCGGCCGCCGGCCTAATTAAACTTACCGAACCGGAATTTGCAAATAACTGGCTGTCAGATACCGAAAAAAATGAGGGGATAGTATTGCTGTTAAGCCCCACACCGCATTTTTACGAGGAGGACGACAAAGAGGGTAGCGAAGTAAAATGGAGTTTCCTGCTTCGTTATTTAATTAGATACAGGCAACTGGTGATACAATTGCTGTTTGGGTTGGGCATAGGTACGCTGCTGCAATTGGCTGCTCCGTTTTTAACACAATCGGTGGTGGATATTGGCATCAATACCCGTAACCTTAATTTTATATACATCGTAATTATAGCGCAGGCCATGCTTATTATTGGCCGGGTAAGCGTGGAGTTTATCCGCAGCTGGATATTGCTGCACATTAGCACCCGCATCAATATTTCTATCCTTACCGATTTTTTGATCAAACTGATGAAACTCCCAATCAGCTTCTTCGATACCAAAATGACGGGCGATATTATGCAGCGCATGAACGATCAGCGCCGTATAGAAACCTTTTTAACAGGCTCTACCTTAAGTACGCTTTTCTCCATGTTTAACCTGGTGGTGTTCTCGGTAGTGCTGGCTTACTATAACCCGCTTATATTTTTTGTTTACCTCATTAGCAGTGCCTTGTACATCGGCTGGATACTTGCCTTTTTAAAACGCAGGCGGCAGCTTAATTACAAAAGCTTCGAGATAGCTTCTAAAAACCAAAGCAGCATTGTACAGATGGTAAACGGTATGCAGGAAATTAAACTGAACAACAGCGAGCAGCAAAAGCGCTGGGAGTGGGAGCATTTGCAGGCAAGGATGTTTAAATTTAATGTAAAAAACCTCGCCTTAAACCAATACCAGCAGGGCGGCTCAACCTTTATAAACGAATCTACCAACCTGCTCATCACCTTTTTAAGTGCTAAGGCGGTTATAGATGGGCAGTTTACGCTCGGCGCCATGATGGCCGTGCAATACATCATTGGGCAGTTAAACAGCCCTATACAGCAATTTTTAGGTTTTATACAAGGTTTCCAGGATGCAAAGATAAGCCTGGAGCGGTTGAACGAAATACACCAGATGGATGACGAAGAACCCGTTGAAAAAGAGTTTAACCATGCCCTGCCGGATGACCGCACGCTAAGCTTAAACGATGTATCCTTCCGGTACCCCGGCGCGGGCAACGATCCGGTACTATCAGATATAAACCTCAGCATACCGCAAGGCAAAACTACTGCCATTGTGGGTATGAGCGGCAGCGGCAAAACCACCATCATCAAACTATTGCTCAGGTTTTACCTGCCGCAAAAAGGCGAACTAAAAGTTGGCGGGCAGTTGCTAAACAATATCGGTTTTAAAATATGGCGCAGCCAGTGCGGCGTGGTTATGCAGGATGGCTTTATATTTTCTGATTCGATAGAGCGAAACATAGCCGTAGGCGATGATTACCCGGACAATGCTAAAATACAGCATGCCATAAAGGTGGCTAACATACAAGATCTGATCAGCAGCCTTCCCTTAGGTTTAAAAACCAAAATAGGGGCAGAGGGTAATGGCATAAGCCAGGGGCAAAGGCAAAGGCTGCTAATAGCCCGGGCTGTTTATAAAAACCCGCATTATCTGTTTTTTGATGAAGCTACCAACGCACTCGATGCCAATAACGAGCGGGTGATAATGGATAACATGAAGGAGTTTTTTAAAGGCCGTACGGTGGTAGTTGTAGCGCACCGTTTAAGTACCGTAAGTAATGCCGATAATATTATTTTTTTGCACAAAGGCCGCATTGTGGAGCAAGGTACACACCGGCAATTAACAGCGCTTAAAGGCGAGTATTACAATCTTGTAAAAAACCAACTGGAACTGGGAAACTGATGGTTTGATTTGGGATATCGGATAAACTTCGTTGAGGGGTTCCCGTTTTCGATTTCGGATGTAGAATGCCGCATTTAGAATTTAGTGCTTAGAATTTAGGATTTACTGTTTAGAATTTATCTTTATAAATATGCCTTTTACTATTACCCAAGCAGAAGATACCCCACGGCATACCGATGATATGCAGGATATTATAACGGCTGTGCCATCGTGGATATTACGCTGGGGCATTACCTTGTTTTTTTGTATTATCGTGCTGTTGATCGGTTTATCTGCTTTTATAAAATACCCCGATATTGTTAAAGCCCAATTAAAACTAAGCTCGCCGGATGTGGCAAAACCTGTGGTGCCAAAAATTACGGGCAAACTAATTAAGCTGCTGGTTGCAAACGATGAACGAGTTGCCGCCGGGCAGCCATTGGCCTACATAGAAAGTACAGCCGACCATAAAAAAGTGCTGGAGCTTTTAGCGCAACTTAAATTGGTTCAGGCGCAGGCCGCATCGGGTAAAGTTATTGATCAAAAGCAATTTAGCGAAGCCGGCAACGGTGGGCTTGGCGAGCTGCAAGCATGGTACCAGGCGTTTGCGCAAGCTTACCTTACTTACCTTGCATCGGTAGATAATGGTTTCCTGCTGAAAAAGAGGGGCTACCTGCAAAAAGATATTATTGGGCTTAACAAACAAACGGCCCAATTGGAAGCCGAGAAGGCGCTGCAACAGCGGGATTTAAATATAGCCGAAGAGGAGTATAGTATGCACAAGAAGCTGGCGCAGCAAAAAGTAGAAACGCCCGCCGAATTGAGGCAACAAGAAAGCAAATACCTTAGCCGCAAAGCACCGCTATTGCAAATTGATGCCTCATTAATTTCTGCCAACGCCAACTATTTAAGTAAACAAAAAGAAGTGCTGGAGCTGGATAATCAGGTGGTAGAAGAGAAATCGAAATTTTTGCAGGCATTAAACAGTTTAATAAGCCAGGCCGAAGATTGGAAGTATAAATACATCTTGTCGGCCTCTCAAGCGGGCAAGGTTTCTTTCGCAGGCATCATCCAGGAGAACCAGGTGGTATCCTCCTCGCAGGAAGTGTTTTATATCAACTCCCAAAACGCGGCTTTTTTTGGCGAGGTTAACATCCCTCAAAATAATCTTGGCAAAGTAAAAGAAGGGCAGGGCGTTTTAATAAAACTAAAAAGCTACCCTTTTGAAGAATATGGCATGCTAAAAGGAACCATCAGCTATATAAACGATGTGCCTTTTAAAGACAGTATTTTTACCGCAAAAGTTATATTACGATCAAACACCACATCAGACCTTAAGCGCCCCATTCACCTAAAACAAGGCATGACGGCCGATGCCGAAATTATAACCGAGGATGCCACCTTACTGCAACGCCTCACCCGGAACGTTATCAAAGCGATAAATAGTAATTAAACGTTTTTTAATTGACAGGTCCGCAAAGCATTGCCGCTGACTATTCCTCATACTTTTCTTGCCTTTTACAGCTTGGCTTTTGATTTTTTTGTAGCTTTATATTTAACGTTACCGATATGAAAAGAGCCCCGTTTGCGCTTGTTGCATTACCGTTATTTTTTATGCTTGCGGCTGCGCCAAAAAAAGCTGCGTGGCAACCCGCAGCCTCGGGTACTAATACCGATGCAAGTGTATGCGGGCAAATTGCCCCTATGGCAGGTGCTGCAGCAGATGGCAAATTTATTCCAATACTCTCCGGGCTGGTAAAGCACCGGTACCCTGTACATACTGCATCTGACAGTGCACAGCTTTATTTTGACCAGGGGCTGGCATTATATTACAGCTACCATTTCCCCGAGGCGTTGGCATCGTTTAAAGAGGTTGCCCGTTTCGATGCCAACTGCACCATGGCCTATTGGGGGCAGGCGCTTGCTTTAGGGCCTTACTACAATATTTATAAATATAAAATGAACAGGGAAGTACCCGGCGTTTTGGCCACTTTGCAAAGGGCAAATACCGGGGCAGTACAAAAAGAGAGCGCCCTTATCAATGCCATGGCGCAGCGATACTCGGCCGACACAACAAATGCCGACCGCCCTCAACTCGACCGTAATTACGCCGGTGCTATGAAGAAACTCACCATTGCTTATCCTGCGGATAACGATATAAAAGCTTTATACATAGATGCAGTTATGCTTTGCCATAAATGGGACTTTTGGAACAATGAGGGAACGCCGAAACCATGGACTACCGAGTTGATAAGCCTTTCGCAAGCCGTTTTAAAGGCAAACCCGCAACATCCGGCGGCACTACATTACTACATTCATTTAACAGAAGCATCGCGCACACCGGCGCGTATGTTACCGTACGCCGATGCATTAAAAGAGCTGATGCCGGGTGTATCGCACATGGTGCATATGGCAACGCATGCCTACCAGCGCAACGGCTTATTTGCTAAAGGTGTAACCGTTAACGAAAAGGCAAATGAGGTGAATAACAATGTAAATGCTGTTGCCCCCAACCTCAATTTGGGCAGAGATAACCTTATTCATGTTTTTGCGGTGCAATCGTATTGTGCCATGAATGCCGGGATGTATAAAAAAGGCCTACCTGTATATAACCGGGTGAGGGAAAGGCTGATGGCGCAGAGGCCAGCCTTTAAAACAGATCCGTATGCGCAATTTGTTTATATGTTGCCACAGGTAGCGATGGTGAGATTGGGGAAATGGCATGAATTATTAAAACAGCCCCGGCCCGATACCAATTGGGTATTTGCCATTGTACTTGACGATTTTGCAAAAGGCATGGCCTATGTGCGCACCAACAATATACCAATGGCAAAAAAATGCCTCAGCAGTTTAAATGCCAATCTTACCGATAGCCTGCTCGCCATCCGGCGCATGCCTTTTAATAAACCAGTTCAACCGGCGCTTATCGGATCAGCAATTTTAAGCGGGGAAATTTTATATGCTGAAGGTAAAACGTCAGCGGCTATAGCAATGTTTAAGGTCGCCGTTGCCGAGGAGGATAAACTAATTTACCGTGAACCTCAGGATTGGTTTATACCTGCACGCCAATATTTGGGGTACTATTGGTTAAAAACCAACATGCCTCTTGAAGCAGCAAAAGTTTATAAGGCAGACCTGCTGGCAAATCCGGGTAACGGATGGTCGTTACGTGGGATGTACAATTGCATGGTGGCGCAGCACAAGGCCAGCCAAGCACTTTTATACAAGCAAAAGTTTCAAAAGGCTTTCGCGGTGGCTGATAATATCCCATCGGGATCAGTTTATTAGTATGTTATACAGCCGGATAAAACGTATCCACTGCGAGCTTGGCGGATGGGGGTAACAACCCGATCAAATGGACTGCGGCCCAACTTGCCTGCGCATAGTGGGTAAACTCCACATAAAGCATTGCCACTAACCAATTCCTCATACTTTTTTCGCCTTTTATAGCAAATTACCGGCAATTTTTACAGCCGGCTTTTAAGTTTTGTATAATTGTGTTGTAAACCAATTATACTTAGCAATATGGCTATCCGCAACCGTCTGTTTATCCTGGCGATATTTACGCTGTTACTAAATTTCAGTTATGCACGCAACCCTGTGGCTGCTGATCCCGGTGTACTTAAGGCAAAACAATTAAAACCCTTTGGCAGATATCTATTCAATAGCAGCGGGCAGTTGGAATTGATCAGTTCGGCGGTGCATTTTGGGTTTAGCTTTAGCGGCAGCAAATGCGAATTGTATGTTGGCTTAAACGACCCTAACGCCCATAGTTACCTGCAGTACGAACTGGATGGCGTATACCAAAAAAGGATCCGCGTGGAAGGCAGCGCTGATGTACCTACCGTGATACCTGTAACCGGCGAGGGTAAGCATACCATTTGGATATACAAAGCCACCGAAGCACACACCGGTGCTATTATTGTAGATAAGGTAGCGGCAAACGATATTAAACCTTTAACCGTGCCTAATGGGCCCATGATTGAGTTTATTGGCAACAGCATAACGTGTGGCGCGGCTGCTGATGCATCTGAAGTGCCCTGCGGTACCGGCCAATACCACGATCAGCACAACGCCTACATGGCCTACGGCCCAAGGGTTGCAAGGGCCTTAAACGCCAATTTTATGCTGAGCAGCGTAAGCGGGATAGGTATTTACCGCACCTGGAATATGGACGGCCCATCTATGCCGCAGGTGTACGAAAAGGCCGATTTCCAGGTTAGCGGGAGTAAGAAATGGGATTTTGGCACCTACAGCCCCAAAGTAGTAAGTATAGCCTTAGGTACAAATGATTTTAGCACCGGCGATGGCAAAAATCCACGTAAACCGCTTGATACCGCCGTATTTCAAAACAGCTTTGTTAAATTTATACAACTCGTAAAATCTAAGTACCCCAAAGCACGGATAGCTTTATTAAGCAGCCCGATGATAAAAGGAGAGAAGCGCACCCTATTGCAGAATTGTTTAACGGCTATTGCAAAGAAGGTAGATACTATTTACCCGGCAGATAAACCCGTGGCCACTTTCTTTTTTGAGCCAATGGACCCCCGTGGCTGCAGCGCCCACCCCAGCGTAGAAGACCATGCTATTTTGGCGGAGCAGTTAACGCCCTTTTTTAAAACGCTTTTAAACTAAGTTTTGATAGTTTAAACAACAGCTTCCAACTCAAAATAAAAGGTGGAGCCTTCGCCTTCGCGGCTTTCTACATGTATTTCGCTGTTGTGGTATTTTAGCATTTGGGCCACCAGGTAAAGGCCTATGCCAAATCCCGATACGGTTTGCACCTGCTGGTTTTGTACCCGGTAAAAGCGCTGGAATAACTTTGCCTGTTCGTCCTGGCTGATGCCAACGCCATTATCTGTTACCTGTATGCGCACCCGGTTGTTGGCCAGCATGCAGCTTACCTCAATATCCCCTCCTTTTGGCGAATATTTTATGGCGTTGGTAAGCAAATTCATCAGCACCTGCCCAATTTTCTCATAGTCGGCTTTTACTTTAACATCCGCGCAGGTTTCAATATGTATTCGATGGCTGCTGGTTAAAAACTGAGCGTCGCCGGTTATTTCTTCAATCAGGGGTTTTATATCGAATGCTACCTGTTGCAATTGTATCTTTTCTTCCTCTAACCGGGCAAGGTTCAGGAAATCCTGTATCATATGGCTCATTTTTTTGGTTTGCACATCGGCCCGGGTAAGTGCATTAATGCGGAAGTTATCAGCGGTATCTTTTTTTGCCTGGGTAAGCAGCACCTGTATGTACGAGCGAATGGAGGTTAGCGGCGTTTTCAGCTCGTGGCTTACCATGCCAACGAAATCATTTTTCCGGCGTTCTTCCTGTTTTTTCTCGGTTATATCGCGTGCTATTTTAGAGGAGCCGATGATATTGCCTGTTTCATCTTTAAGCGGAGATATGGTGAGCGAAATATCCAGCACTTTTTGGTTTTTGGTGAGGCGCTGTGTTTCAAATTGTTCAATACGTTCGCCTTTGCCCAGCCGCTCTAAAATGCTTTCATGTTCATGGCGGCGGCCGTCAGGTATAATGGTCAGGATAGATCTTCCAATTACTTCTGCCGGTTTGTAGCCAAAAGTGCGTTCTGCCGAATCATTCCAACTGGTGATGATGCCATCCTGGGTCATACTGATGATCGGGTCGTTTGATGATTCTACAATTGCGGCCAGTTTGCTTGTTTCTACCCCTGCTTCTTTGATGGCTTCGTTCTGCAATTCTATCTGTGTAAGCATCCGGTTAAAGGCATCGGTAAGCGAGCCCAGTTCATCGTTGCTGGTTTTAACTGCCCTTACCGAATAATCGTGCATTTGTGTGATGGTACGCGCCGTATCTTCCAGCGCCAACACGGGTTGCGATATGCGCCGTTGCAACAATACCGACAGCAGGTAAGCAATGAGCAAAGCACCGGTAAACAGCAGCACCGTTATCAGCAACAGGTTATATAGCTGTTTGTACATTTGCTTAAGGTCCGATCGGATGTAAAGCGTGCCAAGCTTGTCGGTTTTTTGGTATACCGGTTCAAAACCCTCTATCAAGCCATTATTAAAATTGTAACCATCGGCCGCTGGTTTTGCAGGCAATTCTGCGGGCTTAAGGGAGGCCGGGTACCAGGCAAAAAGCTGGTTGTTTTTATTGTACAGGGCGGCGGCAACCACATGAGGGTTGCCTTTAAGCGCAGCAAGTATTTCATTTGCATCTGCCCGGCTCTCGAAAGCGAGCGCTGCAGAGCTATTGGAGGCAACAACAGAGCCGAGGGTAGCCAGGTTTTGTTTTTCGGTATTGCGGTAACTTACATACTCAAAAACAAAATAAGCGGCGCACAGCAGCAGCAATGCCACCGCACAGGTGAATAGGATGGCGCCCATGATCTTGCGCTGTATCGAACCTTTTTTGATTATTATGCTTGTCATCAATTTACCTGTGCTACTTTTAATAGTTTGGCGCTAATATCTAATTGCGCGGCTTTTACCGCATCCAGTTTTACGGCTATTTTCAGCCTGTTTTCATCCTTAAAAAACCTTACCATACCACCGGCTTTAATAAAGTCGTCGGCATCGCTCACGGTTAATACATTTTGCTTTGCCGCCTGTGCCAAGGTTTCTTTTAACTGCGGCAAATCAACCGGGTTGATGTACAATATTTGGCAAGCCGGCAACTCGCGCGTGTCATGATAGCGCCGCACAACAATTGGGCGGCCTTCCACCTGTTCGCCTTCCACCAATTCGTCCAGATAGGTACCAAAAGGGTTGTTGCCGGCGATGGCTATTACAAAAGGCGCGCCTGCAGATGGGTAGGCGGATGGCGGCCATTGTACAAAACGCGTAAAATTAAATAGAAAGGCTGCCTCTACCTGGTACTCTAATGATGGTTTTGATTGTGCATCGGCAAGGTTAGTGCATAACAATGCTGTTAGCCATAGCACTATGGCAAGTACGGTTACACGATATCGTTCTTTGGCCTTCAAAATAATAGAACAATTTTTGAGTAAATACTGCGCGGGATACGGTTGCTTGCAAATTCTACATGGCTGCGGTTGGCCATGTTTTGCGCCACTACCGAAACTTCTATCCATTTGCTGTGCCATGCCAGCCGTATATCCAGGTTGCTATAAGCGGCCACAAATGGCACGCCGGCCGCTACCGATAAGGGGCGGCTGCTTACATAGCGGCCGGTAATATCAAGTTGGAAATTCTTGGTAAGGTCTACCATCGATTGTAGCACGGCCTGGTGTTGCGGGTCGGTACCCGCGTAGGTGGTATCAAAACTGTGGCCGGGCTTGTCGCGAATGTTTTTATGGAAAAAGGTATAGCCGCCCCTTACCCGCCATGCTTTCAACAACTGGTAAAACCCCGAGACCTCTATCCCCTGCGAATTCCCCTCCATGCCGTTTTGTATGAGGTAGGTTTGCGTACCCGGCAAAACTTCTACGCTGTACAGGTCGTTATACACATTGTAATAGGTGGCTATGGAGATGGATGCTTTTTGATTTGGCTGGATACGGTACCCAATTTCATATGCTATCAATTTTTCTGACACAAAATTTGGCCCGCCGCCAACATTTGGGGTATTGGGGGGTACCGGGTAGGTGGGGATATGGTAATCTACATCTATACGGCTGGGCGTGCGCACTGCGCGCGATACCGCTGCCCATACGGTTTGCTGTTTAGCCGGTGTCCAGCTTAAGCGGGCACTTGGCTGCCACTCAAAACCGCTGTAAACATTATGAAGTAATTTGGTGCCCAGGGTAAGCTTAAGTGCATCGGGCGATAATTGAATTTCATCCTGCACAAAGCTGCTGTATAGGCGCAGGTTTTTGGCAGCGGGTACAAAGCCAACAAAATCGGTTGCGTTAATGGAGTTATCCAGCATTAACCGGTAACCCCCTCCCCAAAGTATATTATGGCTTTTGCCCAGCCCAAAACGGTGCTGCATGTCAATATCATAGGTCTGCATCTGGTCGCTGATCAGACCCGGGATATCGCGCCGCCACATGCGGTCGTAATAGGCCTGCACCTGTAACTCCGAACCGGAGGAGAAACGGTGCAACCATACGCCTAACGCATTTTGTGCATCAAAACTACTGGGGCCGGGGTTGGTATGTTGGTTGCCGCCCTGTACACTGCTTTGGAACGAGAATTTATTGGCACCGCCGGCATCCCAATCCACCCGCAGTTGGCCCTGGCTTACGTTCCAGTCGTCTGTATTATTTTGCCCGTCGGCCTTTAGCGTATTATCAATTTGGTTGCGCTGAAAAACAAACCGGTAGTTAAGCGATTTGCCTATTTGCCCGCCATACCGTGCAGATACCTGGTTGTTGAGGTACCCACCAGCTGCAGCAGAGAGGTACAGGCCCTGCGTATCTTTTGCTTTTTTAGTGATGATATTTATAACCCCGTTAACGGCGTTAGCACCCCACAAGGTGCCTCCCGGGCCGCTTATTACTTCAATACGGTCTACAGCTTCCAGCGGTAAATATTGTGCATCCCAAAATACGCCGGCAAAAAGCGGGCTGTACACGGTGCGCCCATCTATCATTACCAATAATTTATTGGCAAAAACGTTGTTGAAACCCCGCGCGCTGATGATCCATGCGTAGGCGTTGTATTGTGCCACATGCAGGTTTGGCGATAATTTTAAAGCTTCGGGCAAGTTGGTTGCTCCAGATCGGCGGATATCTTCGTTGGTGATCACCTGTATGGCCGATGCTACTTCTGATAATTTCTCGGGGCGTTTAGAGACCGAAGTAACCTCGATATTCATCAATTCTTCTACCGAAAGCTGCTTTATTTTTTGAGGGCTGAATTGCAGTGTGTCTGTTACCCGCCGGCCTTTTAATGATTGAGCGAAAACACAGGGGGGCGATACGATTAAACAAAGGCAAAAAAAGGCTGATACAGGAAGAGTCTTAAAATGAAGCATACTATGTGATGAAGGGACGCTTTAGTAAAGTTAAGCAAAAAGAAATATTTTGCTTTTAATTTGTGTGATTTTTTTGAAGCAAGTTAATGTGGCCCTGCGGTTTGATCAGGTTGCGGCTGCCCTTCCATTTTGAAAAAATGCATGCTATATTGACAAGGTTTTATGCCCCGTTGATTTTTTAACAAGGCTATTTTATAAGAATGGCCGATAAATAGAAAACTTGGCATAAGTTTGGGCTTAGCAAGTTTACAAATTGTAATATGCAACAAAACATACTTATTATTGATGACGAAAAAAAGCTGAACGGGCTTTTAACGCGCATCATCCAGCTGGAAGGCTACACGGTTTTCCAGGCGTATACAGGCAGGGAAGGGTTGAAAATTTTAGCTCAGGAAGAGATACAGGTGGTAATTAGTGATGTAAAACTACCCGATGTGAACGGAGTAGACCTGGTGAAGCAGATAAAAGAGAAAAAGCCTTACGTAGAAGTAATAAACCTTACCGCTTTTGGCACCATTGCCGATGGGGTGCTATCCATTAAAAATGGGGCTTTCGATTATATTACCAAAGGCGATGATAATGATAAGATACTCCCCATGCTTGCCCGCGCTATGGATAAGGCGCATTTGCAGTTACAGGTATTTAACCTGCAAAATAAAATTGTAAAGCAGTTTACGTTTGAAGGTATTATAGGGCATTCTAAAGCAATAAATGCAGCTATAGAACTTGCCAAAAAAGTTTCTGTTACCAATACCACGGTATTGCTTTTGGGCGAAACCGGAACGGGTAAAGAGGTGTTTGCCCATGCCATCCATTATAACAGCAAACGTAAAACCGGGAATTTTGTGGCGGTGAACTGTAGCTCGTTCGGTAAAGAATTGCTGGAGAGTGAGTTGTTTGGCCACAAGGCAGGCGCATTTACCGGTGCGTTAAAAGATAAAAGGGGGCTTTTTGAAGAAGCCGATGGCGGTACCCTGTTTTTGGATGAGATTGGCGAAATGGATATAAACCTGCAGGCCAAAATCCTCCGTGTGATAGAGCAGGGCGAGTTTATTAAAGTTGGCGATACAAAAACTGCCAAAGTAAACGTGCGTATTATAGCGGCCACTAACCGCAAACTGGAAGGTGAGATAGCGAAAGGCAATTTTAGGGAGGACCTTTTTTACCGCTTATCCGTATTCCAGATAACGCTGCCATCGTTAAACCAGCGCCGCGATGATATTGCGTTGTTGGCTAAGCATTACCTTAAAGAATACACCCGCAAAGTAGGGCAGAAGATAACAGCAATGAGCCCGGAGTTCCTTACCGGTTTAGAACAGCATAACTGGAAGGGTAACATCCGCGAGTTGAAGAACATCATAGAACGGGCGGTGATCATCTGCGATGGCGACACGCTAACCCCCGGATTGCTTCCGCTTGATTTTTATGACGGCGGGGATAGCACGCCATCATCCTTTGCGCTTTCGGCTATTGAGAAACATCATATCAATAAAATACTTCATTACACCAAAGGCAATAAAACCGAAAGCGCGCGCTTGTTGGGGATTGGGTTGACTACGCTGTACCGTAAGATTGATGAGTACGGGCTGGAGGGTTAGTTAAAGCTCTTTTGGCTACATAATCCCATCACCCAGACGTCATTAGAAGTAGGCACGAAGCAATCTCTAAGTACGCAGAGCCGCTTTGCAAATCCACTTGTCCTACATAGAGATTGCTTCGTACTCGTAATGACGGGGGGGCAAGCTCTGTGTACCTCTGCGCCTCCTCTGAGTCCTCTGCGGTTTAATAATAACCACCCAAATCAGCCACCCCAAAACGACAAACTCCACCCCAAAATAGAAAAACCACCACCCCGAAATGAAAAAGCAACCCTTCCATTTTGGTAGGGCTTATAGTTGCCTGTAGTTATAAAAGTCCCTTTGCTGGGCTTATAGGTATTTTTTTCATTTTGGTATGCAGGTTGCAAGCGGCCGGGTATGAATAATTACCCCTTACCCTCAAACAACTGTAATTGCCGGTTACCGGTTAATACTAACCCAATATTAACCCATAGCCGTTTAGCCATATGAACGCACACGTACGTAAACTTTCTGCGGGTGGTGTTTTAGTTACCCTTGGTATAATTTTTGGCGATATAGGTACTTCGCCATTGTACACTTTACAAACTATTTTAAAAGAAGGCGGCCGGGCAGATGAATTTATGGTGCTGGGCGCTATCTCCTGTGTTTTTTGGACGCTAACACTGCAAACCACTTTTAAATATATCTTTATTACCCTGCAGGCAGATAACCGTGGCGAAGGCGGTATATTTTCCCTTTTTGCCCTGGTAAGGCGCTACGGCAAATGGCTGGCTATCCCGGCCATCATTGGCGCAGGTACTTTATTGGCTGATGGTATCATCACGCCACCCATATCGGTAACTTCCGCTATCGAAGGATTGGGACTTGTACCGGCGTTATCTCATGTCATTATTCCCGGCAGCACTGTAATACTGGTTATTGTGATCATCATCATTATACTGCTGTTCTTTTTTCAGCAGTTTGGCACAAATGTAGTAGGCGCGGCCTTTGGGCCTATTATGCTGGTTTGGTTTCTGATGCTGGGCGGATTGGGTGCTGCGCAGATAGCACAATACCCTGCCATATTTAAGGCATTTAACCCCGTATACGCGTTCGACTTGCTGGTAGAGCATCCCAACGGATTTTGGTTGTTAGGTGCCGTGTTCCTGTGTACAACAGGTGCCGAGGCCTTATATTCCGACCTGGGCCACTGCGGGCGCAAAAATATCCAGGTAAGCTGGATATTTGTTAAGGTTACTTTGCTGCTAAATTACCTTGGCCAGGGCGCCTGGGTATTAATGCAGGCCAACCCCAATATCGTGAATAACGTAAACCCGTTCTTCGCTATTGTGCCACATGGCTTTATCATCCCGGCGGTTATTGTGGCCACATTGGCCACCATTATAGCCAGCCAGGCGCTTATCAGTGGATCGTTCACTTTAATAAGCGAGGCCGTGAGCATGAACTTTTGGCCGCGCATTACCGTGAAATACCCCTCCAACATCCGCGGGCAAATATATATCCCCAGCATTAACTGGTTGCTGTGCATCGGCTGTATACTGGTAAGTCTATACTTTAAAACATCCGAGGCCATGACAGCTGCCTACGGTTTCTCTATCACCATAGCCATGCTGATGACCACCATATTAATGTATTATTTT
>NZ_CAMLOV010000019.1 GCF_946481715.1 uncultured Mucilaginibacter sp.
CGGTGGATAACCTTTCGCTGGCGATAATGGAGGCATGCTCGTTAGCTTCCAAAAGTAACTGATGGTCAAAGGCCGTGCGCGATGCGCCGGTATCCAGCACCACCTTAAAAGGCTTGTTAAAAAGCGTGATATCCAGCAGGGGGTGGAAACCATCACCATGCAGGTCGATCATTTGGAGCGGAACGAAAATTTTGTTCATTAGTTCACCGGTTAGTTTATTGGTTTGACACAGTAAACTGTTATGAGTTACAATTACAGAATAATCTTCATTCCGTGGCCCGCTGCTCAATTGTTCACAATTAAAAAGGATAACCAATAGCGATATTTAATATCGCATTTTTAAAGCTTGGGCTTATGCTGCGGCTTGCGCCGTTGGTGCTGTATGGCGTCATCAAAGGGAAACCAAGATCGGCACGCAGCACCAGCACTGTAGCGTCAAACCTTAAACCAAAACCGGCATCAACTGCCAACTGACTCAAGAAGTTTGGCCCGAAAGTACCCCCTGCCTGGTGCGGCTTGGCGTTCCAAACGTTACCGGCATCGGCAAATAAGGCACCGTAAACAATGCTGAAAAGCTTTACCCGGTACTCCAGGTTGGCCTCTAACTTAATATCGCCCGATTGGTCGGCAATAAAGCCGCCGTTAAGCGAACTGGCATCTACACTGCCAGGCCCAATAGACCGTGCCCTAAAACCGCGCAAGCTATTAGGCCCGCCGATAAAAAATTGCTGGTTGTAGGGTAATATGGTAGAGTTGCCGTAAGGCTGACCGATACCAGCCAATAAGCGCGCTGCTATTTTACTACCGGTGCCTAGTTTGTGGAAGAACCTGAATTCGGTTTCAAGTTTAATATATTGATTAAATGTAGAACCCAGGAAGGTTTTTGGCTTGCCTCCAAGTGTATCGGCGCCTGTCAAAATCCCGTATAAGTTGTTTGACAGGCTCAATTTTCCACGATAAAAGATACTGTTGGTGCGGTAATCTTCGGTAGTGTTATCGTAGGTGTAAGCATAGCTCGGCCCCCAAGTAAATTGCGGATCGATCACGTGCTTAAGTGCCGGGTTGCGGTTGTTGGGATTGTTAATGCTATCCGTATAAAGTTTTTGAACATTTCGCGGTTTTACATAGGTTATCTCCAGTAGATTAAGCTCATTTAACTTGTGCACATCGCTTTTAAACGAGTATCCAAACGAACCGCTAAAGGAATTAAGCGAGTACAACTTGCTGCGGACTACGGACGTATAATTCAGCGTTAGGGTTGTTCGGGGGATGTATGCGTTGTCTGATTTAAAGTTGAACGGGCTGATGATCCTCGGCCAGGAAATTGATGGCTGTATACCATACTGGAAAACATTGAATCCGCCGTTTTGCCCTCCCACCTGCACATCGGTACTTGCAAAGAGTGTCACGGTTAAAAGCTCGCCGCCTTTAAATGCGTTGCGGTTTTTCCAGTTAAGGTTAATTTGAGAGCCTGTATAACTTGCCGATGTGGTGCGCCCCAATAACTCTAATTGTAAAGATTTGCGTTTATAAGGTGTTAAAAAATAGTAAACATCCAGCTTTGGCGAATCTGGCGTTACATCTTCAAACCTGTTTTTTACATATTGGTAAGGCCCTAAATTAATAAACCTGTTCAGCGAATTATTATGCGTTGTACGGCTATAAGTATCATTAGGATGCAGCAATACAGTGTTGGCAAATATATATGGCCTAACCGTTTTGCGTGGGTCTATTATATTATACCAGCGGTAAAAAGAAGCCTGGTCGAGCTTTAAAGAGGTATCGCGCAGAGAGTAGTTAGGGTAAACATAGATATTCCTGATAGAGTATATTTCCCGCGCCCTTTCGGGTGTGGTTGGTTTGATGCTTACAATAAGGTCAACCTGGTGATTGATAATGGTGCTATCTACCTTAATAATCAATTGCTCCGGCGCAAAGAAAAAGAAACCCTCTTCCTTCAGCCGGCTATCGATACGGATACGCTCAGACTTAATAACATCCAGATTGTACTTATCGCCAACCTTTAAAAGCGTTTCTTTCATCGTTCCTCTTACCGCGGTGTCCAAACTATTATCGGTGGCCATCGGAAAGGCAACGCTGCGGATGGTGTAAGAAGGACCTGCATTTACTGTAAATTCTGCCTTTGCAGTCCGCTTTTTGCCTATCGTATCGCCCCTGACGGTTGATTGAAAATAGCTTTCGTTTTGCAGGCGGTTTTGCATGATCGTGCTGTTCTTTTCCAAATCTACTTGGCTGATGTATACCGGAGGCTCGCCGTATTTACTGAAGAATTTTTGAATAAAGCCTTTACGTGCCCGTGTTTTAAAGTACAGCCAAAGTTTTATACGTAACCCTAATAAGGACGCATTTGGCTGGGGCCTTACGGTTGCATTCAATTCAGAACTAATTGCCTTGGCATCACTTTTTTTAATGTCCTTATCGGCCACCTTTACCGAGCTGCCGGTGAAAAGCTTCTCGTTGGGTGGTATATACTTGGTGGTGCTGCAAGCGCTCACCAATAACGAAAGGAATAACAAATATTTGATATGTTTTATCATTGTATAGTCGTAGTCTGGGTCCTTGTTCTGTCTGCTTTATCTTTTTCCTGCGATGCCTTTTCCTGCTCGTCCTTCAGTTTTTGCTCTTCCTGGTATTTCTTGCGCTGGGCTTTTTCTTCGGCAGTACGTTTGCGGAATATCTCGCGGAAGCGGTTATAATCCACCGTTAGCGAGAAGCCTAAACCTGTCTCTACAATTTGCCCCTGTATTACTACATATTCGTCTTTCCGATAAGCACGGAGGGTATAACGGCCATCCTTGCTCAACTTATACGCAACCGATACATTACCCGCAATGTTGGAGGTTTTTTGCCCTGCCTGAGCACCTTCAAGGTTAAAATTATTGCCAACCGAAACGGTGAGCCTATCGCTCAGGAATCGTTTGGATACGCCAATGTTAAGGTCCGTGCGGTTTTGTGCCGTTCCGGAGGAATAATCCTGCCCGGAAGTTAAACCGAAGTTAAGATCCACACCGGAGATGAGGCCGCCGGCGAGGCTGTTCAGTTGGTCCGACAGCAGGCTGCTCACACTGCTGCGGATAGCACCTTCTACACCCGCGCTGCCGCCCTGGCTTTGCAACGGGTTATCGCCAATAAAGTGGCCCAGTATCAATACGCCTAATACTTGTTTATTCAATTCGTTAGGATCCTGCCGTATTTGGTTTAAACGGGTATTAACGGTTGTTGTAACCTCGCCCGATACATTGTAGTTACTATCCGGCAATACGATATCAAAACTGATATCCGGTTTCAGCAATTCGTTCCGCAGGTTAAGGTTAACGTTAAAGGGCAGTTTTTGCTTGTACTGTGTATTATTTACATCGCCCAGTTGGTTTGCTACCAGGTCTATCGGCGGAACATTGGCTACGTATATGGCGGTAAGGTCAATATTGGCCATGGTGGGGTCGCCCGTCCAGGTGATGGTGCTGCCTTGTTTAAAATTAAATTTGCGGCTAACCGTGGCATACGATAAGTTGTACGAGCCCTGATTCACTACGTAAGTGCCGGTTAAACTTGTTTTCCCGCTCGGGTCTATTCCGCCGCTCAGGTGGGCTTCTCCTTTTAGCTGTACCACATCGCCGTTGCGCTCATCAACTACAATAGTGAAATTGGCGTTTTTATTAATGTTAACTGTTGCGTTCACATCAAGCCCGGTAATTTCTGATTGCTTCAACGAATCCAGTTGCCTTGCCAGCAATATCGAATCCATTTTTGGTGCGCTTTGGTCTATAAATTCAACTACACCTTTTCGGTCTTCTACGCCGGGGTCGGTAGTTGGCAGCACAAAAACCATATCTGTTTTATCATTTACGGTTAGGGTAGCATCAACCACCGGTTTGGCCATATCGCCGCGGACCTTCACATTGGCATCCATAAACAACTTTCCATAGAATAGTTTATTATCGGCTTTGGTAGAGTTGATCACCCGGAAATTATCCATCCGGATATCCATCCCGAATTTAAAGTCGGTGTAGGTTTTGGTGTAGATAGCTCCGGTTACGATAGCTTTGTTATTGGTAGAATCAACCAGCGTAAAATCGTTAAATCGGATGCCTTCATCGTTAAACGTAATGCTCTCCTGCGGGATGGTGAAGTAAGAGTTGAGCATGGCAACGTTAAAGCCTACCTTGTTAAAGTCAATCTTACCACGCACGGCCGGTGCCGTCGTTGTTCCTGTTATTTTCAGCTGCCCGGTGATATTACCGCTGGAATTGCGGATGCTGCCGAAGCTAAAGCCTTCGATACTCTTCATTCCCAAATTAACAATGTTAAGGTTCAGGTCAAATCGGCTTTCGGGCAGGGTATAGTACATGCCGTCCAAATCTACCTGGTTGCCTTTACCGGTAATGCTCATCTGTGCAGCATAGGCGTTTGCAGTTTGGTTATTCACTTTGAGGGCAATGTTACCTACCGTATCGCCTTTAAAGTTAAAATCGCTCACATTGATGGCAGCCTCAAACACCGGCGATTTTTGGAAGTTACTCACCACCGCGTTGCCGTTAATGGTGCCGCCTACCAGCAGCGAATCCTGCTTGGCCATTTTGGTGAGGGTCTCTATTTTAAAGTTCTTAAAATCTACATTAATAGGCGCATTGTACTGCCCCGATGGTGTGTTGATACTTAGCACCTGGTTATTATTGGTAAGGCTGAAGTTGCGGGCAAGGATGCCTTTGTTGCCAAACTCCAGGGCGTTGTTGGGGTTAACGGCCCATGGGGTATAATCAAGCATTACGCCATCCTGCAAAAAACTAAACTGGTATTCGTTTGGTATTACACTGAAAGCGCCTGCCACACGATACCGCTCTTTTTTAGCCGCATCGCGCACCTGAACGTTTAAGCCCAGTTTATTGTTCTGCGCCGCGCCGGTAATACTGGGGTAAAGTATATCCAGCGAGTTACCTACTTTCACTTCATCAACGGTAAGGCTGTAATTAAGCGCGTTGTTGCTGGTATTAATGGCCAGTTTACCATTGTTTACGATGTTGGTGCCGTAGATAACTTTTGGCATCGAGCCGTTTACAACCAATTCGCCGGTGCTGCTGTTAAAGCGGCCGTTTATCAAAACAGGGTCAAGCTGTTTCAGGTCTGGTATGAATTTATCCACCAGCGGGGTTTTTACCAGGCGGGCATCAAAGGTAAATTGCTGGGGCGAATATTTGGTTTTTACTACCGGGGCATTGGTTACCAGATTGGTATTGTAATATTTATTAATCACGTCCATCACCGCAGGGCCGACTTCGGTAAGTTTGTACTTGCCGCCCATATGGGCATAAAACATAGGCGTTTTCAGGCGCAGGCTGCTGCTATCAGCATTGGCTGTAGAGATGAGGCTAACGGTATCAAGGTTGATTCGTGTACCGGCATTATTAACCAGGAGGTCGGTTGCCATAATATTGGCGTTAAGGTAATCCGGGTCGGCAGTAGGCACATCGGCCACTATTTTGCCGTGGAAACGCATAACATCTTTAGTAAAGCCCAGTTTCTGCAGGTCGATGCTATCCACCAGCAAAGTTGCATTTACCGACGGGTACTTCTTGTTCATATTAGCCTTTGCATCCAGACTAAAATTGATATTAGGGTCAACCATTCGGGCGTTAGCCACGTAAGCGCCGTTGCGGGCCGTGCCTTTTACGACCAGGTTTTTATAAGTATAGCCTTTTACATAGGCGCTTGCAACATTTCCGTTAAACTTGAGGCTGGCAGTTTTTGGGTCGAGGCCGGCACCGCTAATATTGGCGCTCATGGTAACCATGCCTACCATTTGCGGCTGTTTGGTAAGCGCGCCTACATTTAGGTTATTGGCTTTAATATTTGCCGAATAGGTTTCGCTGCCCTTGCGTTTACCGCTCTTCATGGCAGCCACCAAATCAACCGCGCCATAACTGCTGCGCAGGTTCATTTTAGTGTTGAAGTTTTTCATGGTGCCTTTAAAAGTGCCCTTCAGGTCCATATTTGCGGGGATACTCACATTTGGCGGGATGGTGCCTTTTGGTACCAAACGCGCAATATCGCGGCTGCTGGTACGGAAATCGTTAATGGTAAGGTCGAAGTAAGCCTTCTCCACATTAGGTAAACCACGGATGGTGGCAGATGCTTTTACATAGGTGTTGCCGAAGCCACTCAGTTCAATATTGGGGATGCGAAGGTTATCTACCGCGCCGGTAACACGTCCATTAACCTTCAGTACAGTATTAGGCGATGACTTGAACGGCTCCATAGATGCCATTGTGGGCATCAATAATAATATATCGCTCAAGCTTGTTTTGCTGCCATCTAAATTGGCGTTGATACTGAGCTTACCCAAATTGTTGGTAAGCGATTCGATAGAAGGGTAACCAACCTGCAGGTCTTTTTGAATTACCGATCTCGGGGTTTGTACCAGCAGGTCTTTCAAATAAGCATTCTTTGGCCCGTAGAAGAATGTGGTGTGGAACTTATCGATCTTCAGCCCGCTTTTTTCGCTAAAGGTGAAGGAATTTACCCTGCCCGATAGGCTATCCGGGTGATAAGCCAGGTTTTCTATATCGGCGTTCAGGTTTTTGATGTCCATGTGCGCAAAATCCAGCCCGCGTGGCAGGCGCTTTTGCGCATCGTTATCAAACTTAATATTGTCGTTTACAAGCCTTATTTTGCCCAGGGTAGCTGTCCACCCTTTAGCGGTTTGCCTGGCTGATACCAGCGTATCCAGTTTTTTGATGGCCTTATCTACAGCTTTTATAATGGTTTTGGGTTTTTCGAATATCAGCCCTGCGTCGGTGTTGCTCAATTCGATAGATTTAACGCCCACGTGCTGGTTGCGTAGGTCTATCTTATCCATATTCACCAAAAACTTACCCAGGTTAACTGATGCCGCCATCTCGCCGCTGCGGTAATCAACCTTTACCTTGTCAACGTTTATCTCGTCGAGCGTAAGGTCCATATTTAAAGGGGTAACTGCAGTGTCAACTTTAGCCGCCTGTGCGATGGAAGAACCTGCCGGTGTTTGGATGATCTTCGCATTCACACCGCTAAGGTTTATCTTCGGGATAGTGAATTTCATCTTATCCAAATCAAAATCCTTTATGCGGGTGTCAAAGTGGCCCAGCAAAAACCTCACATCGTTGCCGGTGGTAACATCTTTATAGGCAACATTTATCCGGTCTAAAATAATCTTATCTACCGAAAACTGCATGGTAGAGGTGGTGTCGGTAGGTTTTGGCTCTTTTTTTTGCTCCCCTGCAAATGCTTTGATAATGTAATCGAAGTTAAAAAGGCTATCTGGCCCTCGGCTTATTTTTGCGGTGATGCCTTCCAGGTTTATTTCATTTATCTCAACCTTGTTTTTAAGTAGCTTTAGCAAGGTAATATCCACCTTCAGCTTATCGCCTGCAATAAGTGTATCCTTCTTCTGGTCTTCAAAATAAACATCTTCCAGCACCAGCAATTTGGGCAGGCCCAGGCTTATGTGGCCTATCTCTACCCTGGTATGAATTTTATTTTGCAAAAAAGTAACCGCCTTGTCCTTTGCATAATTTTGCACGGCAGGTACCTGTATTAAAATAACTACAAGCAACACCAAAAAAATGACACTTGCTATTATCCAGAGAATTGTTTTGAGGGCTATACGTCCAAATCGTTCCAAATTCGTAAAGGTTAGGGTTACCGCTTATAGTTTCACAAATTATGTGCTAAAGTGTTTCCTGTACTCTGCCAACACGTTAAAAAGGCGAATTGTTTTCTCTTGAAAAGGGAATTCCTGTATAAATTGGCTTTATAATATAAACTTTAGCTTAGTTGGCCAGTTGCCAACCTTTGCCCTCCAAAGAGGCATGGCAGGTGGCGCAAAACCGGGCCTCTTCATCCAGGTGGTTTCCGCCATTCGCGTCGCGCATGTAACAGGTTTTATTGGGGCAATGGGATAAACCCTGTGTATGGCCAAGTTCGTGCAGGGCCAGTTTGTAAAACAGTGCGGTAAACCTGATTTTATTTAGCCTGTAGGTGGAAATAACACAGGCATTGCCGGGTGTAAAACCGAGCCCCATTACACCCCAGTCTGTAATCGACCCGTTTTGGGTGCTGACATCTTTATTGGTTAGCCCAATAACAACTGTATCGGCATTGCCCAAACGGTTTAGGCTACTAATGAGCGAGTCTGCCCTGTAGCGGTTCCTTGGTTTGTAAAAGGCGTTTGCCGGCAAAGGGATTGCGCCTTTTAATACTGCCGTGGGGTTTATCATTCTCAGTTTTTCATAAAGCGTTTTCGCATCTAACGCAGGCAATCCTTCAAAAGGCTGAACTACAAATACCCGGTTTGCATGCGGCAAGCTTGGCCGGCACCCCAAAGCTGTTAATAACAAAGCGGCAGCAAATACACGCGAAAAACGTAGCCTTATTGGCAGCAAGGGCATTAATTGCATCCGGCTTTTTTTGTGTTAAAGATAGCGGATGATTTTTCCACAAATGGGTGTTTGGTATCGATTTTTGATAAATTTGTAATTCTACCGATATAGAGAAATAGATATTATGCCCGATTTTGCGCACTTACACGTTCATACCCAATTTTCGCTGCTTGATGGCGCCGCCGATATAACCAAGTTATACAAAAAGGCAGCAGCAGATGGGATGAAGGCCCTGGCCATTACCGACCATGGTAATATGTTTGGCGCGTTTAAATTTGTAGCTGAAGCAGGTAAACACGGTGTAAAACCCATAGTGGGCTGCGAGTTTTACGTGGTGGACGACCGCCATAAAAAACAATTCACCAAGGAGAAAAAAGATAAGCGTTACCACCAACTGATGCTGGCGAAAAACGCAGAGGGCTATCAAAACCTCATCAAACTGTGCTCTTTAGGCTATATGGAAGGGCTTTACAGCAAATGGCCCCGAATAGATAAGGAACTCATCCTAAAATACCATAAAGGAATTATCGCCACCACCTGCTGCCTGGGTGCATCTGTGCCGCAGGCTATCCTGCGCGATGGCGAGGCCGCCGCGGAAATAGAATTTAAATGGTGGCTGGACCTGTTTGGCGAAGACTTCTACATCGAGATGCAGCGTCATGATATCCCCGAGCAAAATACGGTGAACCTGGTACTGATGAAGTTTGCCAAAAAGTATAATGTAAAGCTGATATGTTCCAACGACTCGCATTACGTAGATCAACAGGACTCTAACGCGCACGATATTTTGCTTTGCGTAAACACAGGCGATTTGCAAAGCACCCCCATAGCTACCGACGAGGAAGGCGGCAAGGGTTACCGTTTTGGTTTTACCAACGACCAGTTTTACTTTAAAACGCAGGCCGAAATGGGCAAGCTGTTTGAAGATATCCCCGAATCGTTAGATAATACCAGCGAAATAGTGGACAAGGTGGATGTGCTGAAGCTAAAGCGCGACATACTGCTCCCCAATTATGTTATCCCGCCCGAGTTTAAGATCCACAGCGATATGACACCCGATGCGGATACCCTTAACCAATGGGAGTATTTGAAGCACCTTACATTTTTGGGCGCCAAGGAGCGTTATAAAGATATCAGCCCCGAAGCTGAGGAACGCATCAACTTCGAACTTTTCACTATCCGTACCATGGGTTTTGCGGGTTACTTCCTCATCGTTGCTGATTTCATCAAGGCAGGGCGTGATATGGGCGTTTTCATCGGTCCCGGCCGTGGCTCAGCAGCAGGTTCGGTGGTGGCTTATTGTACAGGCATCACCAATATCGACCCGTTGAAGTATAACCTCCTGTTTGAGCGTTTCCTGAACCCCGACAGGAAGAGCATGCCCGATATTGATACGGATTTCGATGATGCCGGCCGACAAAAGGTTATCGACTACGTAGTTGATAAATACGGCAAAAATCAGGTGGCGCAAATCATCACCTATGGCTCCATGGCTGCGCGTACCAGTATACAGGATGTGGGGCGTGTGCTGGATATGCCATTGGCTGAAGTAAACGCGTTAAAGAAACTGGTACCCGATACGCTGGGTATCAATCTGAAAACTGCTATAGAGCAAGTGCCAGAATTGCAGGCTATCTACAAATCGCCCGACCTGAAGGGCATTGTGCTTCGCGAAGCAGAAAAGCTGGAGGGTTCGGTACGTAATACGGGCGTACACGCGGCGGGTATTATCATTGCCCCTTATGATTTAACAGATATTGTTCCTGTTGCTACCGCAAAGGACTCGGACCTGCTGGTTACTCAGTATGATGGCCGTGTAATTGAGGATGCCGGCGTAATTAAGATGGACTTTTTGGGGCTTAAAACCCTTACCATTATTAAGGACGCACTGCGGATGATCAAGCATAACCATGATGTACATATCGATATTGATTACATCCCGCTTGATGACGTTAAAACTTATGAGCTTTACCAGCGCGGTGATACTAACGGTACTTTCCAGTTTGAAAGTGACGGTATGCAAATGTACCTGCGCGACCTTAAGCCCGATAAGTTTGAGGATTTAATTGCCATGAACGCCCTTTACCGCCCGGGCCCGATTGAGTATATCCCTAACTTTATCAAGCGTAAGCATGGGCAGGAGCCTATTGTGTTCGATTTGGCCGATATGGAGGAGTACCTGGGCGAAACTTATGGTATTACGGTTTACCAGGAGCAGGTGATGCTTTTATCTCAGAAACTGGCGGGTTTTAGCAAAGGCGACGCCGACGTTTTGCGTAAGGCGATGGGTAAAAAGCAAATAGAGGTGCTCAACAAAATGGAGGCCCAGTTTATGGATGGGGCAATTGCCAAAGGCCACCCTAAAGATAAACTCACCAAGATATGGACGGACTGGAAGGCATTTGCACAGTACGCGTTTAATAAATCGCACTCTACCTGTTACGCCTTTGTGGCGTACCAAACAGCTTATTTAAAAGCGCATTACCCTGCCGAGTATATGGCGGCGGTACTAAACAACCAAAATAACATGGAGAAGATCACCTTCTTTATGGAAGAATGCCGCCGGATGGGCGTGGAAGTACTTGGCCCTGATATTAACGAAAGCGCCATGGCTTTTGCAGCCAATAAGAAAGGTGTTATCCGTTTTGGGATGGCAGGTGTAAAAGGGGTTGGCGAAAAAGCCGTAGAAAGCATTATAGAAGAACGCGACGAACGGGGGCCATATACAAGTGTTTATGATTTTGCGCAACGATCTAACACCCGGTCAGTAAACCGAAAATCTTACGAGAACCTGGTTTACGGTGGGGCTTTTGACGCTTTTGGATTAAACCGTGCGCAGTTCTTTGCAAAAACCGAGAATGGTTTATTAACCGGGATAGAGCGTCTGATCAAATACGGTAACGACTATCAAAACACAAAGAATAGTTCGCAATCATCATTATTTGGCGGGTCGGTAGCATCCTATATCCCCGAGCCAACTATGCCCGAAGCGGATGAATGGCCGCTGATAGAAAAGCTGAAGTACGAGAAAGAGGTTATCGGCATTTACCTTACCGGGCACCCGCTAGATAACTATAAACTGGAGTTGGAGAAGTATTGCAATACCACCATTAGCGAACTGAAAAATATCCAAAAGGCACGTTCCGGCGAAGGGGGCGAAGAGGTAATGAACAACCTGGCCAACTTACGCAAGCGCGGAGAGATATGCATAGGCGGTTTAGTGGGCAACGTACAGCATAAAATGACTAAAATGGGTAAACCATTCGGCACGTTTATGCTTGAAGATTATAACGAATCGTACGAGTTTGCTTTTTTCGGGGAAGATTATGTGAAATTCCGCAACCTTATGGTGGATGGTTATTTCCTGCACATTAAAGGTAATATCGAAGAAAAATTCAGGCAGAAGGATAACTGGGATTTGCGTGTAACCGTAATGTGCCTGCTATCAGAAATGAGGGATAAGCTTACCAAATCTATAACGGTTAACCTCGACATAAAAGCGTTGAATGACAAGGTAATTGATAACCTGTTGCAAATGGTTAATTCAAATAATGAGAAGTACCCGATGAGGAGTTGTTCGTTGAAATTTAAGATAAACGACGGCGATGATTCGATGTATGTGAGCTTGTCATCCAAAACCCACAAGGTTAGCCCGAGCGACGACTTGATGGCAGAGATACAGAGTTTGACGAATACCCCGGCGGTGCTGAATTAATTATTAATTACTGCTTCAACAGGTTCCCTAAAAGTATAGCAACTTTCATCGGCAACCTTAATGGTATCGCTGTTTACGGTTAAAAAGCGCGCACCCCATTTTTCTAAAGCGTAAAAAATCGATGCCAGTTCTTTACCCAAATCGGTGAAAGTATACTCTACACGTGGAGGTACTTCGGGGTAAACCTTTCGGGTTATAATTTTATCTTCTTCCAATTCTCGCAACTGTTGAGAGAGCATCTTTTCGGTAATGCCGGTAATGCCGCGGTGTATTTCACTGTAGCGCTTTGGCCCATCCAATAACTGGTTCAATATCTTCACTTTCCACTTACCGCTAATTACGCTGAGAGCGGCTTCCATGCTGCAGGTATACTCGGGGTGTCGTTGTTTTGTCATCTTTAAAAAGCCCGAATTGATTTAAACACAATGCGTCCATAACCTACCAAATAGTGCGCTGCGCACAAAATGGTGCATTCTTGACGCCGGGCGGCACACGCTGTATCTTTGAGCTATCAAAACAAAGATAATGAAAAAGGTAACTAACAAAACAGCAGTAATAACAGGCGGAAACAGTGGTATAGGCCTGGCCACGGCAAAAGAATTTATAGCCCAGGGCGCAAAGGTTATCATTACCGGCCGCAATCAAAAGTCGATAGATGAAGCTATCGCTTTATTGGGCGAAAATGCTTCGGGCGTAATTGCTGATAGCGGCAGCATGGCACAGATAAAAACCCTTGGCGAGCAGGTAAAGGCTATCGCGCCGAGTATCGATATCATCTTCGTGAACGCCGGCATAGGCAAGTTCAATTCGGTAGACCAAATGACCGAAGAAATGTACGACGAGATAATGGATATCAACTTTAAAGGCGCCTATTTTACCCTGCAGCAGTTATTGCCACTGGTGAATGATGGCGGTTCTATCGTGTTCAATACCTCTATCAATGCGCACATTGGTATGGCCGGCGCAAGTGTTTATGCAGCAAGTAAAGCGGCATTATTATCCTTAACCAAAAATCTGGCTGTTGAGCTATTGCCACGCAATATCAGGGTAAACTCCGTAAGCCCCGGCCCAATTGGTACACCATTGCACAGTGCAGATAAGTTGGGCATCACCAACGACCAGCTACAGCAAATGGGCGAGGGCATCTTCAAACAAATACCTATTGGCCGTTTTGGTACTGCAGAAGAATTGGCGAAAGTTGTTGCCTTTTTCGCTTCAGATGATTCAACCTTCCTGTTAGGCTCGGAATTGATAGCCGACGGTGGAATGTATAATTTATAAGTTTGAATACCGAATTACAATTGCCTAAGGCTGTGCTGCTTCGGGCAATTGTGGTTTATTGCCGAACGCTAAATAATTAAAAAGTGCAACCAACGGAATAACGGTTAACGTGATCATAAACCCGACACCTATAAATGCGGCGCAACCAGTAGCGCAATGTATACCAGGTGGAATGCCCATTATAGATACAAAAGTGGCAGCTACTGATAGCGGAAACCCTATTATAAAAGTTATTAAGTTAATTGTCCAAAAGGGCGAGGTGATTTTGCCCCGCCTTTTAAGCGTAAGGAAAATTATTTGCAATGCCGGTGCCAGTACTATTAAAAGCAAGGGTATCCATATGAACAATAGGCTGGTATGCATTGGCTTTCTTATTTCGATATCCAAAAATTTACAGCGGGTACTTCAGCTTCAGGCTCGCTTTGGCTGCCACGGTTTAAAAAGTAACAAACAAAGGCGATAACCGATGCGCTTATGAAACTAACAAATAGGCCACCCATCAAAAAAACAAAGCCGGGGAGACCACATATATACCGGCCTTGCGACTGTGCACTTATCTCAGCCATAACTAATTTGCTGATGAAAACGGAGCAGGCGATACCCGTAATAATTGCAAACCAGAAAATCAGGAATAGCGGTAATGATATCTTTCGCGCCAGCCGTAATGCCGATAGGATGATTTGCAAAACAGGCGCAACAAGCAGCAAAAGGAACTCCATAAATTGGTTTAACTTTAATACGCTATGCCACCAAAAGGTAACCTTAAACCCGCTGATTATTACACATCTGTCATTATTATCCACATTGTTAATAGAATTGTCACATTGTCAGGCACCCACTTGTGGCAAGCTATTTGAATAGTATATATTTGTACACTAAAAATTTAAAAAATAAAAATCATGGCTTTAGAAATAACTGATGCAAACTTCGAAGAACTTGTTCTTAAATCAGATAAACCGGTACTTGTTGATTTTTGGGCAGAGTGGTGCGGTCCGTGTAGGATGGTTGGCCCTGTGGTAGAAGACATTGCTAAAGAGTACGATGGCAAAGCCATTGTAGGTAAAGTAAACGTAGATAACAACCCCGGCATATCAATGAAGTACGGCATCCGTAACATCCCTGCCTTATTGTTTTTCAAAAACGGTGAGATCGTTGATAAGCAAATCGGCGCTGTACCAAAATCAGTACTGGCTGATAAGTTAGCTAAACAATTAGTATAAGTTAATCTATCATATATATAACAACAAAGGCTTCGGATATCCGAAGCCTTTGTTGTTATAGCCAAAAGTAGAAGGTGAAAAATATAGGCCTTTAATTTTTAGACTGTTACCTTCCTTTTAAATTACATCCGGCTTACGCTGCCGCTGCCTGCTTTTGAAGTATTAATGCTTTTTGGAGAGCCGGTGTAATGTACATCGCCGCTGCCAACTACCGAGGCATCTATTTTATTTGAAGCGTTTACCCTTGCATCGCCTGAGCCTGCTACGCGCACCTGTGTAGTGCCTGTAGACAAGCTTTCCCCGGTAAAATCGCCCGACCCTACAACGCTAACAGTTGAAATATCTGCACTGCCGGTTAGGGTGATATCACCTGAACCCGCTATACTGCTATCCAGGTTTTTAACGGATACTTTGCCTGTGATGTCGCCTGAGCCGGTTAATTTTAGTTTTAGGGAGGTAGCTTTTACGCCCTCTTTAAAGAAAATATCGCCACTTCCTGCAAGAGTGATGTTATTTACATCCTTGATTGCCACGTAGATAACTACTTTTTTATTGTGCCAGCTCCAGTTGCTGTCCTCATCGCGTTTGGTGTAAATTTTTAAGGTGCCACCTTCAACCTCGGTTACAATGCGGCCAATAATATCCGACGGCGCATCAACTTTAACCGACTCTGACGACCCCTGGGTGATGTACACATCAAACGAACCTGCTACGTTTACGGCACTGAAGCCGGTTAAGTGACGGTCTTCTGTGCTGTTTTTGGCAAATGCCGAAGCGCTTATAACCACCATTACGGCAGCCAGTATAAATTTTTTTAATGATCTCATGATTACTAGTTTTTGTTCAATCTATCAGACGCGCTTTGTTTTTGATAAGTTGCACCAATCAAAAAATAATTTTCCCGGCGGCTGAAATTTACCGTAAAAAACCTTTGAAAATCTTCAAAAATCTGTGGTTTTCTGTGCTTTTTCCGGGGCGTTCTTTGGCTTTTTAAAATGGTGATTTTTGCCGTTTTTAAACCGGTAATTGTCGCCTAAAAAATTAGTCAACCAGTACCCCGATGTAATAATTAAAAGTGTCGGCCTCGATGTTGTCTTTTGCGGCGCCATCGATATTCACCGGTTTAAACCGGTCTGTCGGGGTGATGAATTTGTACTCGCCACCCTTCACCCTAACTTTTACCGGCATGTTGAAATTTGGGGTTTCGGCAACCCAGCGGGCCATCAGTTTCCCCTGAATTTCCATAAACTCCAGCACCGGCAATTTTACATGTTTCAGGTACTGCTCAAATACGGGCGACAGGTCCATGCCGCTTTGGGTGTTGATGTAGCCAACTACATCATCGTAGGTTACTGTTTTATGGTAAAAGGTTTTGTTGAGCCCGCGCAGGATGTTGCGCCATTTTTCGTCGTCGTTAATAATAGTGCGCACCATGTTGAGCAGATTACCACCCTTAGGGTACATATCGCCCGAGCCTTCTTTATTTACGCCATAGGTGCCTACAACCGGGGCGTTGTTGAGAATGCCGAGGCGGGTACCGTGCACGTATTCCTGCCCGGCTTGTTTGCCGTAGAAGGTTTCTATAAAAAGCGATTCGCTGTAATTGGTGAAACCTTCGTGGATCCACATATCGGCCAGGTCTTTACTGGTGATGTTGTTGCCAAACCACTCGTGCCCGCTCTCGTGTACCACAATGAAATCCCATTTCAAGCCCCAGCCGGTGCCCGATAGGTCGCGCCCGAGGTAGCCGTTGCGGTATTTGTTGCCGTAGGCTGTGCCGCTTTGGTGCTCCATGCCCAGGTGCGGGGTTTCTATCAGTTTATAGCCGTCCTCGTAAAAAGGGTAAGGGCCAAACCAGTGTTCGAAAGCTTTGAGCATGCGCGGGGCGTCCAGTCCCCATTGTTTTTTGGCTTTTTGGAGGTTATAGCTTAGCGGCCAAAAATCCATCTCCAGTTTGCCTTTTTCGCCCTGGTAGGTGCCGGTGTAATGGGCATAATCGCCTATGTTAGCCTCCAGGTTGTAATTGTTGATGGGCTGCGATACAAACCAATCGAACCGGGTGTAGCCATCCTTCAATTTGGTAACCTTGCGCAGGTGCCCGTTAGATACGTCCTTCAATCCGTTTGGTACGCTGATGCTTACCATGGCACTGTCTACCTCATCGTCCTGCACATCTTTAGTTGGCCACCAAACGCTGGCGCCCATGCCCTGGCAAGCGGTTGCCACATGCGGTTTACCAAGCGAGTCGGTTGCGTACTGCACGCCGCCATCCCATGGGGCACGTTTGGCAATGGTTGGGTTGCCGCTATAGTAAACGGTGAACTCATCCTTGCTGCCTTTGGTAATGGCTTTTGGGAAGGTTAGGAACACCGCGTTAAATTCACGGGTGTAGCTTAGTTCCTGCCCCTTGTAAACCACCTTTTCTATCTTCAGGTTGTTCCACAGGTCGAATTGCAGTTTAGTGAAATCTGCCGCGGCGGTAAACTTAAACAGCACATTGCCGCTGATGTATTTTTTATCGATATCGAACTTAATATCCAAATGGTAGTAGTTGATATCGTAGCAGGTACGCAGCGGCGTGGTAAGCGATCCGCGCAGCGTGTCGGCACGGGTAAAAACCTCTTTTTGGGTGCCGAGTTGGGCATGGGCGGTGATTGTGCAAGCCGTCAATAATAGGGCAGCGTATATGTTTTTAATTTTCATCTTTTGACAGTTATCTATTTAAACGTTTCAATCAAATTTTTCTTCCACAAAGCGACGGCATAATCCCTGAATACCTGCGGACCGGCTTTAAAAGCTTCATCGAAAGTGTACTTACCGCCAGCGTATTCTGTTGGTGATACTTGCGATTTGCTCTCTCCTCGGATCGCAAATTTTTTGAGTCCCTCATGCATAATTATTTTCATTATTGCGGGGCTTACGTCGCCGCGGCAAGCGGTTTTATACATCAGCCAAACCTCGGCTTTGCCATCTTTATTTAAATCGGTAACCGAAAAACTGTTGGGCAAATAGCTCGCGGTAACATCCACTCCGCAGTCTTTTGCAAAATCATAGGTTTGCCAAATTAATTTTAGCTCAGAACCGGTTTTTGTGTAATAATAAGCATATAGCGACGCATCGCGAAGGCCCTCGCTGTCTGGCCCCTTGCTTGGTACTATACCTGTTTCAGACGTTATAACCAAATGTTCGCCATCGTTATCGGTAAAGCTTACCGCATCAACGATATGCCCCGTGTATTTTACGGACTTAGGGATATCAGCCAAACTCAATTGCGCCACCTTTACTTGAGCCGTAACTAAGTGCGACAGCGCGAACAGCGGCAAGACCAAAAGCATTTTTTTCATTTCTCAAATTTACTTGTGATAGCTCCGTCATTGCGAGGTACGAAGCAATCTCTAAACTATGCGCGACCGCTTTGCAAATCCGCTCTGCCGGCGTAGAGATTGTTTCGCGCCTCGTAATGACGCGGCGGAGATGGGTGTGATGAGTAACAAAATCACTCACCACTTGAGGTACGAAGCAATCTCTAAACTATGCGCGACCGCTTTGCAAATCCGCTCTGCCTGCGTAGAGATTGCTTCGTACCTCGCAATGACGTGGTGGTTAGGAGCTCTTTCTTCAATCCCTCCTTGGGGAGGGGTGCGCTCGGCTGTGTTGTGGGAGGGAGGGGTTTCGCCGCCTTGCAACAACGGATGCACAGTTCGCTAACCCCTCCCTGCCTTCGCGCGCTTTTCCAACCGCACCCCTCCCCAAGGAGGGAATTTAAAACTTTTCTTTACTCACCACTCCCTACTTACCATTCACCATTCCCTACTTCAGCACCTCCACTTCAAAATAGCTATCGTTAAATATAGTTTCGGTAGCTTTTATGTAATCGCTTTCATCAGCTTTGTACGGGTTCTCCACAAATTTTTGCGGGTTGCGGGCAAACAGCGGGAAAGCGGTGCTTTGTACCTGTATCATGATACGGTGGCCTTTTTTAAAGGTGTGCAGCACATCCTGTACCTTAAAGTTGATATCCGTTTTTTGGTTAGCTACCAGCGCCTCCGGTTTTTCGAAACTGTTGCGGAAACGTGCCGGCATTACCTCGCTGCGTACCATTTGCTGGTAGTTACTTAGTGTAATGCTTTTGTTTGGCATGTAGGGGTTGTTTGGCTCGTTGGCGGGGTAAACGTCAATCAGTTTTACAAAGAAATCGGCATCGGTACCGGTGCTGGCCACTTTTAGGTGCGCCATGATCTCGCCGCCCAGGGTAACATCATCCGTTAATACATCCGTTTGGAAAACCAACACATCCGTACGGCGGCCAGCAAAACGCTGGTCCTCGCTCATGTAATTGTGCGGGGTAAAGCCAATGGTGGTAGGCAGGTCTTCGGTGTAAGGCACGGGTTTCAGCGGGTCGCTTACGTAGCTGGTTGAACCTGCTGCAGCGGGTTGTGCGGCTGCCAGTTTACCATCGCTGTTCAGGAATAGTTTTTCTTTTACCGCGGCGGGCGATGGCCATTTATCAAAGGTTCTCCACTCGTTTTTGCCGGTGTTGAACATATAGGCTTCGGGCAGGCCGCTGGCTTTATCACCGGTGCCTTTCAGGAAGTGGTTAAAGAATTTCTGCTCGATGTTTTTTTGGTAGAAGGTAGCAATGCTATCGCCAAAGTATATGTTGCTGTGCATGGTATGCCCGGTCTCGCGCGACCACCTGCCATGTCCAAATGGCCCCATTACAATGGTGTTATAGGCGTTCGGGTCTTTCTTCTCAATGGTTTTGTAGATAGCCAGCGGACCGGTTAAATCCTCAGCATCAAACCAACCGCCAACGGTCATTACGGCCGGTTTTACTTTGCCATAGTGTTTCAGCAAGCCGCGCTTTTGCCAGAACTCATCGTAGCTGGGGTGGTTTATAGTTTCCTGCCAGTAAAAGTTGTCTTTATAGTATTTGTCGGCATTTTTAAGCGGACCCATATCCAGTAAAAACTGGTAGCCATCTTTTGTGCCGGGGTTTATGATGGTGTTGTTGTACCAGGCTTTGGTAGTGGTGTCCTTCTTTTGTACGCCGAAAACGGGGTAGGTGAAAAAGTAGCTTTCTAAAAGCGCGCCGTTGTGGTGGAAGTCATCAAAAAAGAAATCGGAGATGGGTGCCTGAGGCGATGATGCCTTTAAGGCAGGGTGATTGCTGAGGATACCTGCGGCGGTGTAAAAGCCCGGGTAGCTGATGCCCCATTGGCCTACGCGGCCGTTATTGCCGGCAATGTTTTTGATGAGCCAGTCGATGGTGTCGTAGGTATCCGAGCCTTCGTCTACGTCGGTTTTGGCTTTTTTATTGTCGATAACCGGGGTCATGTTGGTCCAGGTGCCTTCGCTTTTCCAACGGCCGCGTACATCCTGGTACACAAAAATATAGCCTTCCTGCATCATGTATTTGGATGGGCCCAGCTGGCCGGGGTATTTGCCTTCGCCGTAAGGCGCCACGCTGTAGCAGGTGCGTTGCATCATTATAGGGTATTTATTATCCTTTGATGCATCCTTTGGCGTGTAAATGGAGGTGAACAGCTTTACGCCATCGCGCATGGTGATGTACACATCCTTTTTGGTGTAATGCTCTTTTACATCATACGTTTGCGCAAAGGTTGCGCTGCAAGCAGTGCTCAGCAGCAATAAAACGGCGAAGATTTTTTTCATATTGATCAGTATTAGCAGAGGCTAATTTAGTAAGTTAATTAGTAATTTACTAACCGTGACGGGAGTGTTACAAAAGGGGGTAAGAAATGGGGATATGGAGATAAAATTTGCTTGAGCGCAGTGCGGGGGCATTCATCTTTTAAAGGCATTTGTTTTCAATACAATCATCGGCTGCTCATTGCCGCAGGGGCTACTATTTTTGTTGCCCCAAAAGTAGCAAAAGTGCTTTCACCAGATAGGCTTCCTTGCCGCACGAGCCTTTGCCCTGCAAACCGGGCAGAACCACGGGCTGCAAAATCTTGCCCCGCTGGCGCGCCGCGCGTGTCCCTCGCTTCTGCAAGTATTGCTATGCCCTTCCCGCCCGCTGCCCACCACGTTCTGCCCGCTTTCGCCCGAAGCTTTCCTGCTGCCCTGAAGAAAACAGTAGTCAATACTTCGCATTGCCGGGCTGTATTACAATTATGGGAAGGATTGTCCTTATGGGTATGATTCGGAATCGCGCAGCGATAAAAAAACCGACTTATCCAGTACTGATGGTGCTTGAATTGCTGCATTTTGTATGAACGCTACTTTTTAGGTGTGCTATTTCCTATCTTGCTTCACTAATAAATCGTATGAATAAATTTTCGCTTTTATTGATTGCATGCTTTTTATTAGGCAAAGTTGTTTTAGCGCAACAAACCCCGGCTACTGATGCAGACACATCCGGCTACCCCGGTCAAAATTTTAGAATGCTTGGGCATGGCGGTACTTTAGATTCTGCAAGGCATGCGCAACTGCTTGAATTTTTGAACGAAGCCACCGGGAAAAAGCAAAAAAAAGGCAGGCTATTAGTAATCATTCCTTTATCGGCAGTAGATAGCAGTTATTGTAATATGGCCAACTGCCATACCGACGAGTGTAGAAAAGAATGGGTAACTCAGCTTGTTAAAAAACTGGGAGGGAAAAGAAAGGTTAGCCTGTTTATGCTGCAAACAAGCGAAAGGAACGATGAATCCATCATTAATGAGCGTTTTGGGTTTCCGGTTTATCAGTTCATAACCGGTAAGTTATTCCGCTTGTTTTTCCGGACTTTTGCGCCCGCCTGTATCGGGGTGACTATTGTAAATAAGGATGGGAAATTTACTGTAAATTATGATTCATCCATTAATTTATTGCCTCTTCAAAAGGCTACTGATGCAATGGTGAAATGGCACGACAGCTTTATTAAGCAACTAAAATGATCGCAGGCAATTACGTTAAGGAGAGCCATTAATATAGCCTATTGCTTCTAAATGTTTGCCTAATCAATTGTCCCAATGAAAAAAATATTTCTGCTGTTGTTTGCCAATTGCTTATTGATTAACACAGTTTGGGCACAGGATAAAACCGGACAGGGTGCCGACACGGCAGAACGCACAAACCGCTTTTTACCACTGCATGCCACCGGGTTAGATTCCGTTAGGTACCAGCAGATACTTTCATATTTAACGGAAGCATCGCATAAACCCATTGCCGGTGATAAACAGGTATTTATTTTAGATGCCCGAGCCCTTGAACCGGGTTATTGCGATGTTACTGCCTGCCAGGATGATGGCTGTAGGAAAGATTGGATAAAACAATTTGTAAAAAGGCTGGGTGGAAAGCGAAAAGTAGACGTGTTTATTGTAGACACAAGGCGCGAACAAGTAGCCGGGGCCGACAGTGTTTCCCGCCGCTGGGGCATACCTTATTGCCGTATTTCGGTTAGCAGGATGATCCGTACGTTTTATAGAAACTATGTTCCGGGGTGTTTCGGGATTATTGTTTTAAATACAAACCGTAAATATGTAAGCTCTTATGATAATCCCCGTGATGTTGGTATAAACACAAAGAGTTTGATGGATTCCATTTTAGATTTCTATAACAGGTTTTGCAAGGAGTCAAAATGAAATAACGATCAGGATAAATGCAGGCCTACCTTCGGCGGTT
The DNA here is from genome assembly GCF_946481715.1 of uncultured Mucilaginibacter sp. The sequence continues at coordinate 22,278 of NZ_CAMLOV010000019.1, forward strand.
TTATATTGCTGCATGAAATCTCAATGTCAAAAACCGATAGTTAAATTGAAATAGCTGTTTATTCGGGTTTTAATAATACTTAACTTTGGCGCTCAATAAAATACACTACTATGCAATATGATGTTATCGTTATAGGTTCGGGCCCGGGTGGGTACGTTGCGGCTATCCGTTGTGCGCAATTAGGCATGAAAACCGCCATCGTTGAAAAATACAACACCCTTGGCGGTACCTGCCTCAATGTGGGCTGTATCCCCTCCAAAGCACTGTTGGATTCATCCGAACATTACCATAACGCCGCCCATACTTTTACTGCTCACGGTATAAAACTTGATAACCTGGGGATAGATTTTGGGCAAATGATAAAACGCAAGCAGGAAGTAGTAGATGCCAACACCAGCGGCATTACCTATTTGATGAAGAAGAACAAGATAGACGTTCACCAGGGCGTCGGTTCTTTTAAAGATAAAAATACCATTATTGTTACCAAGGCAGATGGTACAGCAAGCGAGATCACTACCGAAAAGGTGATCATTGCAACGGGTTCGAAACCTTCCAGCCTGCCATTCCTCAAAATAGATAAGAAACGCATTATCACTTCAACCGAGGCTTTAACCCTTACCGAAATACCAAAACACCTGGTGCTGATAGGTGGCGGCGTTATTGGTTTGGAGCTTGGTTCGGTTTATGCGCGTTTGGGTGCCAAAGTATCGGTTGTGGAGTTTATGGATGGCATTATCCCAACCATGGATAAAGGGCTGGGCCGCGAATTGCAAAAGGTGTTGAAAAAACTGGGTATGGACTTTTACCTGGGCCACAAAGTAACCGGCGCTACCGTAAAAGGCAAGGAAGTAACCGTTACTGCTGATACCCCTAAAGGAGAGAAACTTGAACTGAAAGGCGACTACTGTATGGTAGCCGTTGGCCGCATAGCTTATACCGATGGGCTGGGGCTTGATAAAATTGGTATTACCGTGGAAGAACGCGGCCGTAAAATTACAGTCGATGAGCACCTGGAAACCAGCGTAAAAGGCGTTTATGCCATTGGCGACGTGATAAAAGGCGCTATGCTTGCCCACAAGGCCGAGGATGAAGGTACTTTTGTTGCTGAACTGATAGCCGGGCAAAAACCACATATTAACTACAACCTGATACCCGGTGTTGTGTACACCTGGCCGGAGGTTGCTGCCGTGGGTTATACCGAGGAGCAACTGAAAGAAAAAGGTACCGCTTATAAAGTGGGCTCCTTCCCCTTTAAAGCAAGCGGCCGTGCTCGTGCCAGCGGCGATTTGGATGGCTTTGTAAAAGTACTGGCCGATAAAACTACCGACGAAATTTTAGGCGTACACATGATAGGCCCACGCGCTGCGGATATGATAGCCGAAGCAGTGATTGCGATGGAATTCCGCGCATCAGCAGAGGACGTAACCCGCGCCAGCCACGCTCACCCAACTTATACCGAAGCGATGAGGGAAGCTTGTTTGGCGGCAACGGAGAATAGGGCGATACATATTTAAGAAGTAGCAGGATTTAGTGGCAGTAGCAGTCGGATTCGAGGCTGCTACCGCAACCGCCACTGCTACTAAATACGATGCATTTGTTAACCAACATAGCTATAACATTAGCAACCATTGCTTTAATGGAGTTGCTTTCCTGGGCAATGCATAAGTACCTGTTCCACGGGCCGCTTTGGTTTATCCATAAAACGCATCACCAGCAGCGCCATGGCTGGTTTGAACTGAACGACCTGTTTAGCATCGGCTTTGCCGCATTGGCCCTATGGCTGATGTGGGCAGGGCATATCAGCTTAGATTACCGCTTTTGGATAGGCACCGGTATCAGCGCCTATGGCACCATCTACTTCATCTTCCACGATTGGTTTATTCATAACCGATTTAAAGCATTCAAGAGCGATAACCGGTATTTGACTGCTATTCGCCGCGCACATAAGATCCATCATAAATCAACAGAGAAGAACCCTTCGGAAGAGTTTGGGCTGCTGGTGGTGGGGAGGAAGTGGTTTAGGAAATAGCTACTATCTAAAACGCTTGTAGTTCCTATAATAGCTATTCTTATCTACCTCATCAAACGGTTCGCCGGACGGGAACAACTTATCGTAAAAGAAAATAAACACCGGGAACAATATAAACACCAGCCATATTAAAAAATTCGGCGGCAACAGCCTGAATGTGTAATTGCAGCCGAAGACAATGATGGTAAAAACTACCGCCGCCAACGCGTGTGTGCGTTTCAGCTGCCGGGTATCAACTCTTGCTATATGCCAGTCTTTCAGCTCTTTTCTTGCTTTTTCGTACTCCTTCCTGCTTTCCTTTCCCCTGAACGGGAGGAAGGCATATACCATAAGAAAACTATCTGCAATATAAAGGCAGGATATCCCCAACATAAAATATTGTGCCGCTGTTAATGCCACACTTGTGGGGCTAAGTATATGCTCAATTTCGCCTATTGCCAAAACCTGGCTGGCGTTGTCAAAACCAATAAGTACAAGCACTATGGCGCTCCAAATACTAAGGCATAAAAGGCTGGTACGCGTATGCTGGGCGTAACTAAATGCATAGTAGAGCGCAATAACCCCAAGTATTACACTTACCATAATAAGCGCAACAGTAAACCAGTTATATTCGATGGTGTTTGTGGTAAGTACCCAGTAAATTATGGCCATTGTTTGCAATAACACAATTCCTTCGGTTATCCTGGGCAAGAGTGCCTTCATTTGCAAAATGAGTGCAAAAAACGCAAAAGCGCCTCCAAAAAAATAAGGCCATACTTTCAAGCTGTCGATAAAGCTCCCATCGCCCAGGGCGGGTATAAAAATAATAAGGCTTATGCCAAATCCGCCTAAAGAAATATTAAGCAATTGACGCCAGCTGACCAATCGTTTATATTCGAAAACGATACCGGCAAAAATAATGGGGTAACGGGCGGGTAAGATTGCCCAGGGGTGGACGATTATTTTATAGCAGAAGAATAAAAACAAAGAGCCAAGCAAAGCCGAAAACACAAGAATAGTTTTCTCGTCCGATGTCCATTTCCTTTTAATTTTATCTACCGTTTCCAATTGTTTGTAATTACCGTCACCAAATATAAACAATGGGATGTTTTGGGGAAGAGGGCGTATATTTTAACAGTGGCCGCTTGCTAATGCTGACAAGTTAACATACTTTTATAAGCACCAATTGCAACCATGGACGACTTTGTAACCATACTCACCAAACGCCTTCCTCAAGATCTGTGGCTAATAAAAGGGCGGCTTGAAGCGGAGGGTATCCATTGCTTTATGAAGGACGAATTGACGGTTCAGTCGAATAATTTGTGGTCGAACGCAGTCGGGGGTGTGAAATTACAGGTTCCTGAAAGCGAAGTTGATGAAGCTTTAAGCATACTGAGGGACCTTGGCTATATAGAAGAGCAGGGCCTTTTGGGCGACGACTTACTAACTAAGATTGATAAAGCAACATCAACTTTACCTATCTTACGTCATTTTAATATCCTAAACCGGGTAGTGATCATGACGCTTTTAACGGTGAGTTTGGTAACACTTTGCCTTTACTGTTTTCTAAAACCTTCGAGAACAGATTTGCTTACCCGTCATGTGTGGACTGTAGACAAAATCTATTTCCAGAATAAGCTAATTGGTCCAAAAGCAATAGATTCCACTCAGTCTGTGATAACTATAGACGATTTGTATAGCGCCAGCAGTAATTTGGCTCGATTTAAAGAAAATGGATACGTAGGGTTCCCTGGAATAAATGATTATGATATTGACTGCAGATGGGAATTTGCCGGCGACAATATTGTGCTGAACGCGGATACATTGCAGTCTATTATCAACCACTCCTATGATGTCAAATTATCTAACAATAGTTTGGTGCTTAAATCGGATTCGACCATAATTATAGCGCATAGTGACGCGCCTGATGGGCCCTGATCCGTTTCCTTTGGCACTGTACTCAACTAATTATTCGAGCTCTAATACCAATTCCGAATGATCACAAAGCGATATTGCACGCCAATTATTGAGCACGTTTAATATAGCCTGTTTACGCTCTGATGCAAAGCCTATATCGCGTTCATCTTTATCGCTTTCCACTAATTGGTTATCATGGTGTTCGTGTGCGGTACCTTCACTGCATTGCTTGCAAAGCATCCTAACCGTCGACCAATCTTCGGCCTCTACTTTTTCGATCTTGCATAGTTCTAACAGTTTATCTATATGCCTTTGGTCATTAGTGTAAACTGTAATTGAATAGGTGCTGTAGTCTGATTGTTGTATCAATTGCAACTCATTAAACACGGGATATTCTATACCATCGCTTATTCGCGAACCAACAGGAGCGCCATCGTTAAGAATGATATCTCCAAACCGACGTCCCGACGACGCAAAGGGGATGTTTTCGATAATGGCCCTTGCCGGGTCGATACGGGTACACCAAACCACCTCGCCCTCATCATCGGGTTTCAGCCTCACCGGCGCACTGCTTAAGTTAAGATTTGGTTCATCATCATTTACGTCAAGTTTTAGCCCGAAGTGATTCCATGATTCGCGGGCTGTTCTCCAGTCGCTTAATGCGGTTGCAGCTATGCCTAAATTCCATCTTGCTGCTTCATTATCCGCATCCATACCTAAAGCTGTAAGATTATTGGCATATGACAATTGCCATTCGCCCCGGTATTTATAAATCAAACCTAAATTATAATAGGGGGTTGCCCAATCGGGCGCGGCTTTTATTACTTTGTGATAAATGCTGATGGCCTCTTCTGTATAGCCTTGTTCTTCAAGGTCGATAGCTTGTTGTAAAAGTTGTTCCGCTGATATCACGTCGGCTGCAATAAATTTGGGCGAGTACTTTTCAAAAAAACGTTTTAACTTCATTGGTGGAACAGCTTATGCAGGTTTAATAACGTTTAGGTATATATCAACCATTACATTTATTAAAAACAGACCGCCTGCTGCAATTAATGATACTTTGATGAGCCGCCTCATCGGATTTAAAAACCCGGCTGTCAGTTCGTCCCGCTCATCAGCATCTGTTATCTTTTTTATTTGTGCCGAAACATACGGCGTATTCACCGCAAAAAAATTAATGGCAGCATACACCAGGGATAGGACGATAGTTAAACTAAAAAGGTTATAGTTTATCCGTTTGGCAGGCGCTATAGATAAATTGAAATGTATAGGTTTAAAAAAGGTTAAATAAAAAACCCACAGAAAATAGGCTGTAAGCAATGCAACCGGTATTAAAGCATTAATGCTAAACCAGGTTGTTTTGCCTGCTGTACGGCTACCGAACTTTATACATATCCATGCCTGGTAGCCGATTGCCAAACAGATGTTGAGATTGAAAAGTAAATTTACGGCCTTGAAGCTTATTTGCCTTGCCTCATCTGTGGTGTGATGGATATTCATCAACACAACAGCAAGCGTATATGGAAGATAGAGTAACGCAGTTTGCCAGTAATTGAGGTTAGGTTTCATTATTGCTAAGCTAACGCTTTATTATCAAATTTAAAGGTTGCTTACTTATCGCTTATCAATCTCAACTGCGTAATTACCTCGTTCGCATTATTGAAAAGTTCTGCCCATTCACTGTTCGGGTTGGTGATCTCCTCTTCTGGCCCATCGTAAGAATAAGTCGCCTTATTGGTAAGTATATGGAATTTAATGTGATCTACCGCGGGCAAGGTGGTGTCTACGGGCTGCATCTTTCCCAAAAAATGTTGGGCGGCGTTTACAAAATCAACGGCTGCCTTTTTTACATTTGGATGCGCCGCGCCGCCAATCATACCGCCGCCGCCACTGGTATACATACTGGCATCGCCCGTAGCAAGGGATATTATGGTGGCTTCCCCGTCCTCCGTCCCGAATTCAACTACAACGCCGAAAGCGGTTTCTTTATCGGCAGGGAGACTTATACCAAGGTCGGCTGGTTTTAAGGCAAATATTTGCGCACGGAGCCCCATGTATGGGTTTGCGGTGTCTTTTTTTGCTTTATCCGATGGCTTTGCTGTTACAGGAGGTGTTTGTTTCCCCCTTTGCAAAAAAACGAGATAAATTAAAATTACAATTAGGATAGCGCTTGCAGCATAATACAAAGCGTTCATTTAAAACGGGCTTAGTGGTACGCTAAGCTACCGCTTTCTTCCCAACTTTATATCCGGCAACGGCGTAATAAAGTATGAACAGATAAATAGGCAGCAGTATCCAGTAAGCCGATTGCGAAGCGGTTTCTATGCCTTGGGTTGCTTTGCCATGGTCTACCAAAGCGCCGTAAATAGGCGGGAACACGGCCGCGCCCGCTATGCCCATCACGAGGAACGAGGAGCCTATTTTGGTAAACCTGCCCAAGCCCGACAAAGCTAAAGGCCATAAAGCGGGCCACATAAGCGAATTGGCTAATCCTAATAAAGCGATGCAGGCTATTGATACATATGCAGAGGTGAACAAAGCCACGGCGGTAAGTACCGCGCCTAAAATGGCTGATACTACCAGCGCCTTTTGCTGCGTAATAAAACGTGGGATAAAGGCAATGCCTGCCAGGTAACCCAAAACCATGCATATCAGCGTACCCGATGCAAAGAACTGCGCCTTAGAAAGCGGTATATGGTGCGCCACGCCATAGCTGATGATGGAGTCGCCGGCTATTACTTCGGCACCTACGTAAAAGAAGAGGGCTATTACACCCAATATTAAATGCGGGAACTGGAAGATACTGGTTTTGCCCGAGTTGGCCGCGGCTACGGTTTCGTCTTCGTGGTCGGTATCTATCTCCGGCAGTCCCGAAAAATAGATGAGCACAGCTAAAATAAGCAGCACTACAACTATCAAAACATAGGGTACGATCACCCGCGAGGCAAGCTCGTTTAACTGTGCGGCTTTTTCGGCAGCGCCGAGTGTGGCAAGTTTTACGGTAAAGGCATCAATATCTTTTAATACAACAGCGCCCAAGGCAATTGGTGCCAACACCCCAGCCGACTTATTGAAGATACCCATGATGCTGATACGCTTTGCGGCGCTTTCGGCCGGGCCAACGATGGTGATGTAGGGGTTGGATGCCGACTGTAACACCGCCAGCCCGCTGCCCTGTACAAATAAACCAATCAAAAATATGGCGTAAGTGCGGGTTAATGCGGCGGGGATAAAAATGAGCGCACCAACCGCAATGATGATTAAACCAACCGCCATGCCATTTTTAAAACCGAAGAGTTTTAGCACCCAGGCCGATGGCTTTGCCATAAGCAGGTAGGCGATATAGAAGGCGCTTGCCACCAAAAACGATTCGATATTATTGAGCTGGCAGGCTATTTTTAAGTATGGGATGAGCACCGAGTTTAGCCAGGTTACAAAACCGAAGATGAAAAACAGCGCCCCTATAATAATTATGGGGTTTATGCCTGATTTTTTTGATGGTGAAATTGCGGGATTGGTAACGGCTTCCATACGATGATTTTAAAATTTGTTAATAAGTTAATGGAGTTACTAAAATAATTAAAAAAGCTGATGTTTTATAATTTTAATATTTTGTTGCGAAAAGCTGCCCTTGTATTGAATATCCACTATACTCGTTTCTTTTTCTGAAAAATTAATCCCGAAATTCGCGCCCATGCTGCAAATACAGGAAAACGTATCGCTTAAAAACTTCAACACTTTCGGTATAGATGCCAATGCCCGTTATTTTGCAGAGATAAACCATGCCGACGAACTGAAAGAATTATTTGCCGACCCGCAATGGCTGCTAATGCCCCGCCTGATTTTAGGCGGTGGCAGCAATATGCTAATGGTGGCCGATTTTGACGGACTGGTTATCCGCCTCAATATCCGCGGAATAGAACACCGCATTAGCCACGATGATGTTTTTGTGGAAGCCGGTGCAGGAGAGGTGTGGAATGATCTGGTGAACTACTGTGTAGACCATGGATACGCCGGCATGGAGAACCTGAGCCTGATCCCCGGCTCGGTTGGTGCATCGCCCATACAAAACATAGGTGCTTACGGTGTAGAGTTGAAAGACGTTTTTGAAAGTTGCCGGGCATTTGAGATAGCCACCGGAGCCATCAGGACATTTACAAAAGAGGACTGCAAATTTGGCTACCGCGAAAGTGTGTTTAAAAGCGAATTAGCCGGGCAGTATATTATTGTATCGGTGAAGTTTCATTTATCATTAATACCACACTTTAATTTAAAATACGGCGCGATAGAGCAGGAACTGACGGCGCGCGGCGTTAGCGAGCCTACGCTGAAAGATGTATCGCAGGTGGTATCGCATATCCGGGTATCCAAACTACCCGACCCATCAACCATTGGTAATGCGGGCAGTTTCTTTAAAAACCCCGTTATAAGCGCATCGGAATTTGAGCCTATTAAACAAAACTTCCCGGATGTGGTTAATTATCCGTCCGGTGATGGGCAGGTAAAACTTGCTGCCGGCTGGCTTATAGAGCAATGCGGCTGGAAGGGGAAAACCGTTGGCAACACCGGTACGTGGAAGAACCAGGCGCTGGTATTAGTGAACCATGGCGGCGCAACGGGCGAAGAAGTGTACGGCCTTTCGTCGCAAATCATAGACAGTGTGTACACTAAATTTGGCGTTACCCTGCAACGCGAGGTGAATATTGTTAAGTAAGTTGTTTAACTGAAAGGATATTTTGCCAACTCACTCTATCGTAAGCATTTAAAAACCGAATTGTTTTAATTCTTTTTCCTGGCATGTATTTGCCCCGGTTCATTGTCGGCTGTTGTTTATTTGGCTGATTAACAGCTAATTATAGTGTGTTTCTGTGTAGAGTAGCCAGTCCGGGTGCGCACTGCCCCGTTTTGGCACTGTTCTTCAATTTCATACACTTTTCATAATGTGGTATCATGTTTGAATAATGCTCAATACAAAACATTAACAGAATGACAAAGATTGAGTTTAACACCCTGGTATTACGTCAAGCAAGTTCATTAAGGTCATACGCCTTACACTTCACACACGACGCAGACGATGCTAACGACCTTGTTCAGGATACAATGTTGAAAGCCATAACTTATTACAATAAGTTTAAAGAAGGCACGAATTTGAAAGGCTGGTTATACACCATCATGAAAAATACCTTCATCAACAACTACCGCCGTTTTGTTAAAATGAGCACTTTTGTTACCAAGAGCGACGAGATCTCTTCGCCAAACCTCGTATTCAGTTCAACAAAAAACCAGGGCGAAGCTAAATTTGTGATGGACGACATCAAACGCGCTTTAGACCGCCTGCCTGCAGATTATTATGTACCCTTCACCATGTATTTTGAAGGACACAAATACCACGAGATTGCCGACCATTTAACCATACCAATAGGTACAGTTAAAACCCGTATCCACGTAGCCCGCAAGCTGCTGAAGAAAAACTTAAAAGCTTACGATAACGGTATTGCAAAACCTATCTACGCAGAAAACTAAGTAAGTAATTCAACATATATATAAGAAAAACCTGCTTTATGGCAGGTTTTTTTTTGTTTGTTCTCCATCTCGTCATTGCGAGCGAAGCGCGGCAACCACCGCGCTATTACGCCCAGACGCTCCTCGCAAGGACGATAGCGAGATTGGCTGAGGGGCTACCTCAACTTCCCCACCACTTTAAATTTCTCAAAAACAGCCTCCGTATGCGGAGCATCGGCCAGTTCCTCTGTTAAGTCCTGCCCGGCCCAGTGTTCGTAGTGTTTGCCGTTGCGCCACAGGCGGCTTTCGGTTACATCATAGATAATTCCTTTTAGGGCTACCCATATTTCGGGCTTGTCCTGCCCGTTGCGCAGCGCAAGTTGAGATTTTGTATAGACAGGCAGTTCGCTCATGCGGTTTTCCGGGTTTTAAAATATTCGAAAAAGGCAACGTTCATTAGCAGCAGTGCCATACTGTAAAAATGGTCCTCAAAAGGAATAGTCCCCACCCGGATGCCCATATTTTGCGCATCGTTGTACATCACCACAGGCCAGGCCGTTAAAATACCGTTCACGATGTAAAAGGGGATAAGCGAGGCCACAAAAGCCATATAGAACCGGCCCAACCATTCCCCTTTTAAAATATACACAAGCAAAATCAACAAAATAATTAATAAACCAAATGTTACCGCCGTGTATAAACGGGTGTAATTAAAGGCGAACATAGCTACCGAGGCACCAATTAGCAGGTTGGATACCATTCGCGTAAGCAAAACGCCCGGCTGCCATTTTACATAATAATTGAGGCAGGCAAAAATAAATACACAGGCAAAGGGAACAGTTAAAAAGAAGAGTATCTCCTCCAGCGGCAAGCCTATGAATTTGATACCGGTGATATATTGATCGTTAAAACTCCAAACGCCATAAACGGTGAACAGCACATCCCAAAACAAAAACACCACCCCGGTAATGGCCATGCCAGGCCATAGGTATTTCCAACTTTTGGCGAAAGCCACGCGCTTATCAAACGACAGGGCCACCGGGAAAATAATCGTAAGCAGGTTGATGATGAGGTAGGTATATTTCACGCTAAAGTGCTGCTAAGTGTTGAGTGAGGTTTTTCTGCTCGGCTGTTGTGCAGCGTTTAGAATCGAGCAGAAACCGGATAATAGTTTTCACCAGTTTATTATCCGCCGAAGCATAGTATTTGGCATCGATCTGTTTGATCATCTCTAATTTATCGTCGACCAGGTTTTTGGTGTAACCCAAAAATTTGGGCACATTGTGCTCAATGGAAAAACGCATAAAACGGATCTCGATGTTGTGTGGGTCGGCAGCCACAGCACCTTTAAAGGTCTTTTCAGAGTTATTAAGGTGTTTTATTTTGTAGTACGGGTTCCAGGCGTGCTTTGCTTTTAAAGCTTCCAGTGTGCCGATATATCCGTTAATGATAGCCGGGCGATTTTTTAAGGCAGACAGGATGTTATAAAGAGAATCAGTTGTTTTTTTGCTTTCGAGTGCGGTAATCAATTGCTTGCGTATCACATGCAGATCGGGCGAGGTACCATCGTCCTTTGGCAGTAAAGTGAAGGACATAAACAGGCCCGCCAATACGGTTAAGAGCAAGCATTTGGGATATTTAAGATAACACAGCATCGGTAAATAATTATATCAAATTCAATTTTTGGTGCAGCCGGGCCTTTATGAACAGGCTCAACTTGCGCGAATCGGATATGCGTATCCGTTTCAGCATAATCACCCCCGCCGGCGTGTGGCGTATCTTTTTAAACAGCTGCAAGTAGTAAACATAGGCTATGTACACGCCCAGGCGGGCAGCTTTTGGCAGTTGTTTTATGCCTGCGAGGGCATCATCGAAATCCTTTTTAATATCTGTTTCTATAATACTTTTGTCGTGCCTGGTAAAGTTGTTAAAATCAACCCCGGGGAAATAGGTACGGCCACGCTCCTCATAATCGGACTTGATATCCCTCAAAAAGTTTACTTTTTGGAAGGCCGAGCCAAGGCTACGCGCTTTTGGCACCAATTTATCGTATAAATTCCTGTCGTTTTCGCAAAATACGCGGAGGCACATCAGCCCAACAACTTCTGCCGAACCGTAGATATACACTTTGTAGCCATCCTTATCGTACTCGGTTTTATCCAGGTCCATTTTCATGGAGGTGAGGAAAGCGTCTATCAGTTCCGTTTCAATTCCGTATTGGTTAACCACTTGTTGAAATGAGTGGAGTACCGGGTTTGTGCTAATGCCGCGTTCGATGGCTTTAAAAGTTTCTTCGCGGAAATCGTTGATGAGCTGGCGCTGGTCGTAATCATAAAAAGTGTCTACAACCTCATCCGCATAACGCACAAAGCCGTAAATGGCATATACCGGGTACCTTAATTGCTTTTCGAAAGCTTTAATACCCAGGCTAAACGAAGTGCTATACTTTTCGGTAATCAATTTACTGCATTCGAAGCACGTTTCGTTGAACAAATTCATTTACAATTGTTGTTACGCCAAATGTACAAAACCGCCGCCGTATTGTTTTTGCGCCAATACTAATGTTTACATTTGAAATTGAATGAAAGATAAGCAAGTAATTGTAATCGGAGCAGGTTTTGCGGGGCTGGCATCGGCATGTGTGCTGGCAAAAGAGGGCTATAAAATTACCGTTTTAGAGAAGAACGATCAGCCGGGCGGCCGTGCCCGGGTTTGGGACAAGGATGGTTTTAAATTTGATATGGGCCCAAGCTGGTATTGGATGCCCGACGTTTTCGAAAACTTTTATGCCCTTTTCGGTAAAAATCCGTCTGATTTCTATGAGTTAAAACGCCTCGACCCGGGTTACCGGGTTTATTATGGCGAGGATGATATTTTGGATGTCCCGGCCAATATGAGTGACTTGGGAACGCTTTTCGAGAGCATAGAGCCGGGTAGCAGCGCGGGGCTTAAATTATTTTTGGAGCAGGCAGCCTACAAATACAAAGTGGGTATGGGCGAATATGTTTTTAGGCCGTCGCATTCTATTACCGAGTTCATCGACTTTAACCTCATCCGTAAGAGCATGAGCATGCAGTTGCTTACCAGCATGAGTAGCCATGTACGCAAGTATTTTAAAAACCCAAAACTCATCAAGCTTTTGGAGTTCCCGGTATTGTTTTTAGGAGCGCGGCCAAAAGATACACCCGCTATGTACAGCATGATGAATTATGCCGACCTGGCCCTCGGCACCTGGTACCCCATGGGCGGCATGAACGAAATTGTAAAAGCGATGGTAACTATTGCTGAAAGTTACGGCGTAGATATCAAGCTGGATACGGAGGTCACCAAAATAGAGGTTGCCGATAAACAGGTAAGCAGCATCCAAACCACGCAGGGCAATTTTAAAGCTGATTTTGTAATAACCGGTGCCGATTACGAGCATACCGACCAGCACCTAATAGATAAGCCGTACCGCAATTACACCGAAAAGTATTGGGATACCCGGACCATGTCGCCGTCCAGTTTGTTGTTTTACATCGGCACCAATAAAAAGATCCCCCGGATACAGCACCATAATTTGTTTTTTGACGAGGATTTTGAGCAGCATGCCAAAGAGATCTACACCGATCCGCAATGGCCAAGCAAGCCCTTATTTTACGTTTGCTGCACCTCTAAAACCGACCCTGATGCTGCGCCCGAAGGATGCGAGAACCTTTTCTTTTTAATGCCCCTTGCACCGGGATTAGAGGACAGCGAAGCACTGCGTGAGCAGTATTTTGATATTATGGTAGATAGATTTGAAAAAGTAACCGGTCAGCCGCTCCGCGATTCCATCATCGTGAAACGCAGCTACGCCATGGAAGATTTTAAGGCAGATTACCATTCGTTTAAAGGCAATGCCTATGGACTGGCCAATACTTTAGCACAGACAGCTTTTTTTAAACCCGCCATGCGGGCAAAGCATATCAAGAATATGCTGTACACCGGGCAATTAACCGTGCCCGGACCGGGCGTGCCGCCGGCCTTGATTTCCGGACAGATTGCGGCGAAAGAAGCGATGAAGATGATGGAGGAGTAATCGTTTACCATCAAACCCCATTGTCATTTCGAGGAAAGCGCAGCGACGAGAACTATCTCTTGAACGAAGTGAAAAAATCTTGTTGTCTATACAAAGCAGAGGTGCATAGTGGCGAGCACTGCATATACAACAAGATTTCTCCCTCGTACCTCGGTCGAAATGACAGCAGGGAGAGGTTGGGGTGCCTGTAAACAAAAAAAGACGCGAAGTATCGCGTCTCTACCAAAATCTTACGGGCAAATACTACACCAAATACTCAAACAGCGTAGCATCCTTATTGATCTCGATCACCTCAAAACGGTGCTCTTCCATGCGGGCGAGGAGTGCCGGGTAATCGCCGGCGTTTTTTAGTTCGATGCCGACCAACGCGGGGCCATTCTCTTTAGCCGTTTTTTTGATGAACTCAAATCGGGTAATATCATCGCCAGGGCCAAGCACATTCGTAACAAATAGTTTTAGTGCACCGGGCCGTTGCGGGAAACGCACGATAAAGTAATGCTTTAACCCTTCGTATAGCAGCGATTTTTCTTTGATCTCTGCCATGCGCTCTATATCGTTATTGCCGCCGCTGATAACACAAACCACCGTTTTGCCTTTTATCTGGTCTTTTACAGCATCCAGTGCGGTTACTGATAGGGCACCAGCAGGTTCAACTACAATTGCGTCTTCGTTATACAGCTTCAATATGGTGGTGCAAACTTTGCCTTCGGGTACGGTGAGCATATCATCCAGCACATCCCGGCAAAGCAGGAAGGTTTTTTCGCCAACGCGTTTTACGGCCGCGCCATCTACAAAGCGGTCGATGGTTTTTAAAGTAACGGGTTCGCCTTTTTCAATGGCCGTCCACATGCTTGGGGCACCTTCAGGCTCAACACCAATCAGTAATATATCAGGGTTTTGCTGTTTCAGGTAAGTGCCGGCACCGGCTGCTAAACCACCGCCCCCAACAGGCATAATTACGGCTTCCACACCGGGCAGGTTTTCAAAAATCTCTACACCAACGGTTCCCTGGCCCTCAATAACTTGTTCGTTATCAAAAGGCGGGATAAACGTCATGCCATGGGCTTCGGTGTATAGCAAAGCTTCGCGCAGGCAATCATCAAATGTATCGCCTACCAAAATTAGCTCCACATTGCCGTTGCCAAACATTTCTGTTTGCTTTACTTTTTGCCTAGGAGTAATTTCGGGCATAAAAATTACGCCTTTGGTGCCCAGTTTTTTGCAGGAGAAAGCTACACCCTGCGCATGGTTACCCGCACTGGCGCAAACAACGCCGCGGCTCAATTGCTCGGTGTTCAACCTGCTGATCATGTTGTAGGCACCCCTTAATTTATAAGAGCGTACTATCTGCAGGTCTTCGCGTTTTAAATATATCTCGCATTCGTATTTTTCCGACAGGCGCTCGTTATATTCTAAAGGCGTGTGCCTTACTACGCCCTTCAGGCGTTCGTATGCCGCTTCAAAATCCAAATGATTTTCCGTTACTGTGTCCATTGTTCTTAGTTCTTTACCAGCTTAAAGGCCATCAGTTGCTGCAGGTCATCATCGTTGATGTCCAGCTTTACATCTGCAAGCGTTAAAAAGCGTTTATATACGTCGTAAAGCTCGTCTTTATCCAGCTTATGCCCAAGCCTTTCCAGGTGGAATTTAAGGGCGTGGCGGCCACTACGTGCGGTTAAAACAATACTGGCGTTCGGGAAGCCTACATCTTCGGGGCGAATGATCTCGTAATTCTCGCGCATTTTCAAAAACCCGTCCTGGTGTATGCCCGAACTGTGTGCAAAGGCGTTACTTCCCACAATAGCTTTATTAGGCTGCACCGGCATGCGCATCTGGCTGCTTATCATACGGCTAATCTCGTAAAAATTACGGCTGTTGATATTGGTATGCAAGCCAAGCGTAGCATGCGTTTTCAATATCATCACTACTTCCTCAATTGCTGTGTTGCCTGCACGTTCGCCGATACCGTTTATAGTACCTTCTATTTGGCGGGCGCCGTTCTGCAAACCCGCAATAGAGTTGGCGGTGGCCAAACCAAGGTCGTTATGGCAATGTACCGAAATAATGGCCTTATCAATATTTTTTACGTTCTCTTTCAGGTATTTTATTTTGGCACCGTACTGGTCGGGCAGGCAATAGCCGTTGGTATCGGGAATGTTTACTACGGTGGCACCGGCGGCAATAACCGCCTCAACCATTTGAGCAAGGTACGCCACATCGGCACGTCCGGCGTCCTCGGCGTAAAACTCAATATCTTCAACAGATTTTTTGGCGTATTTAACGGCTTCCACCGCACGCTCCAGGATCTCCTCGCGGGTGCTGTTGAATTTATGCTTGATGTGCATATCCGACGAGCCAATACCGGTATGGATGCGCGGGCGTTTGGCGTATTTAAGCGATTCTACCGCTACGTCGATATCCATTTTGTTGGCGCGGGTAAGTGCGCAAACGGTAGGCTCTTTAACAGCTTTAGATATTTCTACAACGCTCATAAAGTCGCCCGGACTGGATACCGGGAAACCTGCTTCGATAATATCCACGCCCAGTATTTCCAGTTCGCGGGCTATATCGATCTTTTCGGGGGTTGTAAGCTGGCAGCCCGGTACCTGTTCGCCATCGCGAAGCGTGGTATCAAAAACATAAACGCGGTTGGGGTCGTGTAGCATAATCTTAGATTTGAGATTTGAGATGTGAGATTTGAGAATTTTCAAACTCAAACACCACACCCAAATCGGGGGTTTCTTAATGTATTATTTTTTAAAAACTTCGATTCGAGTCTTATATCTCAAATCTCACGTCTCATATCTCCTTAACGGCTATAAATCTTAATCTTTTATAATCGGCATACCATTGGCCGTTTTCGTTGTAAACAGGTTCCAGTAAAGCGGTGATCTCCTCCAGTATCTGTTGTTTTTCTGCTTTATCGATACCTACAAGGTATAAAGGCGCAAACATGCTGATCCATTTGGATACGCCCTGGTCGCCATCCTGCAGCGGCGTTTTACGGTCGAAATGTGACGCGTATGTAACCCTGAACCCTTGCGCCTCTAACCGCGATGTGTATTCGCCAAGCGAAGGGAAATACCAGATCTCTGTTTCGGCCTGCTTGGCATGGCCATGCTTGCGCAAAACTGTTTTGGTTGCGGCAATCAGGTGTTGCACATTCCCTTTGCCACCCATCTCCGCCACAAAACGACCGCCGGGTTTAAGCGAATCGTAAACGCATTTAATGGCCGCATCGGCTTTTTTTATCCAGTGCAACGTGGCGTTTGAAAATACGGCATCAAACTTATCATCGAAATGGAAATTGGCGCCATCCGCTACAACAAAGTCAACATCCGGGTAGGTTGCGTGTGCTTTCTTCACCATATCGGGCGAAGCATCGGCACCGGTTACCTTAGCACCTTGCTGTTGTATCTGGCTGGTTAAATAGCCTGTACCACAGCCGAGGTCGAGGATACGCTCATCTTTTTGGGCACCCAGCAACTCCAGCACATTCTCGCCAAACTGGTAAACGAATGCGTGCTTTTGGTCGTATAATTCAGCGTTCCATTTCATTGTTAGCCCCCTCTAAATCTCCCCCGGTAGGGGAGAATTTTTAAAATGTTATTTAATTAAAGCCCTCCCTACCGGGGAGGGTTGGGTGGGGCTTACAGGTATTCCAATACCTTTTCGCCCATTGCTTTGGTGCCTAATATTTTGCTTTTATCGGTATTGGCATCGGCAATATCGCCGGTGCGGTAACCGTCTTTTAACGTTTTATCAATAGCGTCGGTAATTGCCTTTGCTTCATCTTTAAGCGCGAAGCTGATCTCGAGCATCAGGGCCACCGATAGGATAGAGGCCAGCGGGTTTGCTTTGTCCTGCCCGGCAATATCATGTGCCGAACCGTGGATAGGTTCGAAAAAGCCGGTGCCATCGCCGATAGAAGCCGATGCCAGCATCCCCATCGAACCTGCAATTTGCGAGGCCTCGTCGGTAAGGATATCGCCGAACAGGTTTGCGGTTAATACCACATCAAACTTTTTAGGGTTCTTTACCAGTTGCATGGCGGCATTATCGATGAACATGTGCTCGGTTTCTACCTCCGGGTATTGTTTGGCAATATCCTGTACCACCTCGCGCCATAGGCGGGATGATTCCAGCACATTAGCCTTATCTACCGAGCATAGTTTTTTACCGCGCACCATGGCGGCTTCGTAAGCTTTTATGGCGATACGCTCTACCTCGTAACGGCTGTAGATCATTAGATCGGATGCAGTGTTGCGGTCTTCACTGCGTTTTTTCTCACCGAAGTAAACGTCGCCGGTCAACTCGCGGAAGAAGAGGATATCCGTTCCTTTTAGTATCTCCGGTTTCAGGCTCGATGCATCCAGCAGCTCATCAAATAGCATGATAGGGCGCAGGTTGGCGTATAAGCCCAGTTCCTTGCGGATCTTTAACAAACCCTGCTCCGGGCGAACCTTTGCCGATGGGTCGTTATCATATTTGATATGACCGATGGCGCCAAACAGGATAGCATCGCTTGCTTTTGCTTTCTCCAGGGTTTCATCGGGCAGCGGGTTGCCGGTTGCTTCGATGCCCGCGTGGCCCATCAGCGCCTCGTCGAAAGTAAACTCGTGACCGAAATTCGCGGCAATTTTCTCTAATACGGCTTTTCCCCAGGTGGTAACCTCGGGGCCGATGCCATCACCGGGTATTACTAATATGTGTTTTTGGATGCTCATATCTCTTTTCTATCCGTCATTTATACCTAACCGTCATTGCGAGACACGAAGCAATCTCCCGATTTGCATATCCGCTAGGCATAGCTTAGAGATTGCTTCGTTCCTCGCAATGACGCGTGGTTATGTTTTTTTATGTATTAATCCCGCGTACTTCTTTCAGCTTCATCACCATCAGTTCCGCGTCGGTTTCTATCCAGTTGTTGTATTCTTCTATCGCCTGCAGGCGGTCCTCATTGCTGATGTAGCCTTCATCTACCATCTGCGTCATCTGCGCTACCGACGACCAGATGCCTATCTTGTGTGCAAAATTGACATCGCCTTTTTTGTAGACTTCGTTTGCTTGCAGCACTTCTATATCGCTCAAGCCTGCTTCGGCGAAATACTCCGGCAAGTCTTCGGCAATGTGGTTGTTCATACCGGCATCGCCGCGCCATCTTAAAAATGTAGCGTAAAACTTGCGCATGCTTGCGGGCGGTTCGGGCTGCCATTCCAATGCCTCGTGGTTATAGTCCAGGATAGACAAGATACCGCCCGGTTTCAGCATCGATTTCAGCTTTACCACCGCTTCCTGCGGCGTGCTTAACCATTGCAGGGTTCGTGCCGATGTTACCAGGTGGAACTTTTCGGCCGGTTCGTAATGAAACAAGCTGGTGTGGATCAGTTCCAGGTTATCGATAGCTGCATAGGTTTCCTTGCCGCTTTCGATAAAGTATGCCGTATTATCTATGCCCGTTACATGCCCTTCCGAACCAACTGCCAAAGCAATACCTTTAGAGATAGCGCCTGTTCCGCAGCCTACATCCAGCACTTTCCAGCCCGGTTGCAGCAGGGGAGGCAGGGTAGCATAATCAACTTCCAAACTACGCTCATCGAATAGTTTGGCGGTGCCTTTGCCTTCTCGTTTTATCTCTTTTTGTTGTGTCATTGTATCATTGGGTCATTGGTGAATGGCGGTTACCTTTAACCTTTTAGCTTTCGCCTTTTACCTTTCTTCAAATTCCGTTATCAGCTCTTTTTTGCTGAGGATGTAGTCGATATCATCGTAACCATTGGTCATGCAGGCTTTTTTGTAAGGGTTTACCTCAAAGCTTTCCTGCTCGCCGGTGGCTACAATTTTAATGAACTGGTCTACCAGGTCAATCTCAATCACCGCATGCGGATCAGCAAATACGGCTGCAAATAATTTCGCCAGGAAATCATCGCTTACCTGTACCGGTAGCAAACCATTGTTAAGGGCATTGCCTTTAAATATATCGGCAAAAAAGCTGCTTACTACGGCATCAAACCCGTAATCAGCAATTGCCCAGGCGGCGTGCTCGCGGCTGCTTCCGCAACCAAAGTTTTTGCCTGCTACTAATATCTTACCGCTGTAGATCGGCTCGTTCAGCACGAAATCCGTTTTAGGGTTGCCCTCGTTATCGTAACGCCAATCGCGGAACAGGTTATTGCCAAAGCCCTCGCGGGTAGTGGCCTTTAAAAACCTTGCGGGTATTATCTGGTCCGTATCGATGTTTTCGATTGGTAGCGGCACTACGCTGGTTTGTATGTGTTTGAATATTTTGGTACTCATATTTTTTAGATTTGAGATGTTAGATATGAGATTTGAGATTGCATGAGCGTCTTGTCTCATATCTCAAATCTCACGTCTCATATCTGTTAAACCAATTCTTCTTCCTTTAAAAACTCTCTTATATCCGTCACCACTCCTGTTATCGCACTCGCAGCCGCCGTTAACGGGCTTGCTAAAAAGGTGCGGGAATTTGGCCCTTGCCTGCCTTCGAAGTTGCGGTTGGAGGTTGATACGCAGTATTTGCCTGCGGGAATCTTGTCCTCGTTCATGCCCAGGCATGCACTGCAACCCGGTTCGCGCAGCGGGAAACCAGCTGCGTCAAATATTTTGTCCAATCCTTCGCGGATGGCTTGTTCCTGTACTTGTTTACTGCCGGGCACTACCCATACGGTAACGTTATCGGCCTTGTGTTTGCCTTTTACAAATTCGGCCACCTGGCGCAGGTCTTCAATGCGCGAGTTGGTGCAGCTGCCGATAAACACGTAATCGATAGGTTTGCCAAGCAATTGCTCATCATCGTGCAGGCCCATGTAATCGAGGGCTTTTTTGTACGAGCCCTGTTCTTTCTGCTCAAACGAAGCAGTTTCGGGTACGTGCTGTGTAACGCCTATGCCCATCCCCGGGTTGGTTCCGTAGGTGATCATCGGCTCAATATCTTCGGCTTTAAAGCTTAATACACTGTCGAAATCTGCATCCACATCGGAATACAAAGTTTGCCAGTAAGCTACTGCCTTGTCCCACGCTTCGCCTTTTGGAGCAAATTCGCGGCCTTTTACATAATTAATAGTGGTTTCATCAGGAGCAATTAAACCGCAACGGGCACCCATTTCGATGCTCATGTTACAGATGGTCATGCGGCCTTCCATGCTTAAACTGCGGATGGTATCGCCGGCATATTCCACAGCGTAACCTGTACCGCCTGCTGCCGAAATTTGGGCGATGATGTACAGGATGATATCCTTAGCGCCAACGCCGTTTTGCAGCTTGCCGTTCACTTCAATCTTCATCCTTTTTGGGCGTTGTTGAAGCAAACATTGGGTAGCCATTACCTGCTCTACCTGCGAGGTGCCTATACCAAAAGCAATGGCACCAAATGCACCATGCGTAGAGGTGTGGCTGTCGCCGCAAACGTAGGTACCACCGGGACGGGTGATGCCCAGCTCGGGGCCTATAACATGGACGATACCCTGGAAGGGATGCCCTAAACCGTAAAGCTCGATACCGAACTCTGCACAGTTTTTGGTGAGCATATCAACCTGGTAACGGGAAAGTTCTTCTTTAATGGGGAGGTGCTGGTCCCAGGTGGGGACGTTGTGGTCGGCCGTGGCAACGGTTTGTTTTGGCCTGAAAACCGGTAAGCCTCTTGCACGCAAACCATCAAATGCCTGCGGACTGGTTACCTCGTGTATGAAATGTGTATCGATGTATAAAATATCCGGGAAACCCTCGTTGCTACTGACGACGTGCGCATCCCAAATCTTGTCGAATAATGTCTGTCCCATTTTGATTCTTTTTTTAAGAACGTCATTGCGAGGAACGAAGCAATCTCCCGATTTGCATATCGGTTATGCATAGCTTAGAGATTATTGATGCTTTAATTTTTGTTTTAAGGTATCAATGAGCTCCCTTTGGTCGGTTGTCTTCGTTCCTCGCAATGACGCGTGGTTTTTGGCTTTCGCCTTTTACCTTTCGGCTTTCGCCTTGTATTATGCTTCTACAGCCTGGTTCTCAGGGCGTAAGCTGCGTACAGTTTTGCCGGCTTGCCATAATTCGCTTTCGCGTAATTCTGCTAATTCAGCATCTAATTTTTCGCGGTAATCATCTTTACTGTTGCTATCGATAGATTTTTGCGATTCAACACCGGTTGCAACGCTTTTGTAAAGGTCTTCAAATACCGGCTTAGTAGCATCACGGAATTTCTTCCACCAATCCAACGCGCCACGCTGTGCAGTGGTTGAGCAGTTGGCGTACATCCAGTCCATACCGTTTTCTGCAACCAATGGCATTAACGATTGGGTTAATTCTTCTACAGTTTCGTTGAAAGACTCTGAAGGTGAGTGGCCATTAGCACGCAATACTTCGTATTGTGCAGCGAAGATACCCTGAATACAACCCATCAGCGTACCACGCTCGCCGGTTAAATCGCTGAATACTTCTTTACGGAAATCGGTTTCGAACAGGTAACCGCTGCCCACAGCAATACCTAAAGCGATAACACGCTCAAAAGCCCTGCCTGTAGCATCCTGGAAGATAGCGTAGCTTGAGTTTAAGCCACGGCCCTGTAAAAACATGCGGCGTAATGATGTACCCGAACCTTTTGGAGCAACCAAAAATACATCCACATCAGCAGGAGGGATGATGCCGGTTTGCTCGTTAAAAGTGATACCGAAACCATGAGAAAAGTATAATGCTTTGCCCGGAGTTAAGTGTTTTTTAACGGTTGGCCATAAAGCTATCTG
This sequence comes from uncultured Mucilaginibacter sp., assembly GCF_946481715.1. Next base: position 44,521 of record NZ_CAMLOV010000019.1, read on the forward strand.
TGCAGCATCGCTTAATAAATAGCAAATAACGGTTCCTCTTTCAAGGGCCTCTTCAATTTCAAAAAGGGTTTCGCCGGGTACAAAGCCGTCAGCGATAGCTTTATCCCATGTTTTTGAATTTTTACGCTGGCCAACAATTACGTTGATACCGTTGTCTTTTTGATTGAGCGCCTGGCCCGGGCCTTGAACGCCGTAGCCAATTACTGCTACAACTTCGTTTTTTAAAACGTCCTGAGCTTTTGATAAAGGGAACTCCTCGCGGGTTACTACATTTTCTTCACTACCGCCGAAATTTAGTTTTGCCATTGTATTGATTTTTGTGATTACACCGATTTTTGTTGATTACACCGATGTGTTTGTTGTTTTACGTTTATACTTTGATTAATAACTCTAAACTATTTTAATAAATGCCCCAGTTGTATTTCATCGATTCCAGCTTGGGGACTAAACCGGTATTGTTCTCGTCTGCTTCCGAAACGAATATTTTAATGATATCGCCCTCTTTTTTACCATTCACAGCTAACAGGTCGGTCGTGGTTGATTTCCCGAATACCTTGCTCTTAAACTCATTAAGGTAATAATAATGAACCTGTATGTTTTGCTTTAACCGTGACATGGGCAAGCCACCGGAAGTGGATTCGACCGCAACCAGGTAAGCATCCTTGACCATCCCTGTTTTAAATAAATTGTAAACCCGCAGCGCCGGAATAAGCCCTATTAACAAAATTGGCAAGCCAATTAATAAAAATATAGCCGGCATCATATAAAACATCGTTATAGGGAATGAAAACGGTTCGAGACCTTTTATTACCGACTGGTTTCTGTAAACAAATACAAAAGCTGTTTTGCTGGTGTCTATGCCAAGCGTTGTAATTTGTTCTAAACCCAGCGTTTCAAATTTGTCCTCCACAATCTTTCCTCCGTCGTCATATTTATAACTCAACACTACAGGGTTTTCGCCGTTATAGCTCACATTGTTTATCTTTTTGATGAAGGTGATCTTAGCTGCTTTTTCGATGCCATTTTGTTCAATTGCTTTGTAATCGTACTTTTCGTAGGGCTCTGCTGTTGTAAAAGAAAGGATGGTTATCAATGGCAACATTACAAAAACAGAAAGCGCAGTAAATATTAGCCCGATTATAGATACCCGGCGTTGGCCCTTCAGCAATCCGAAGAGTATACTTAAACTTACTTTGCGCTTTTCGTTCATTATTATTTATGATTACACCGATTCTTTTCTTGATTGTTGGCTCTTTTCTCTTGCCTCTAATCCCTACATCGTAAATACTTTTTGCCCCTTGTTCAAATATTCGTTTTCCATAACATCTTCACCTGGTTCCAGCCTTTCAAATTCGCGGAGCTTGCTGTTAAAGCCGTCGCTTTTTTTGATGATAGCAACCCGGGCACTGCGTACAAATTCAATCAGACCATAAGGCTGAAGGATTTTGATGAGGTTGTCCGTTTCCTCCCGGTGGCCGGTGGTTTCAAACACGGTGTAATCCTTGCGGATCACTACCGCGCGGGCACCATTCTCGCGCAGCAAACGCTCTACGCTTACCTTCTCGGCAATAACATCTGTGCTCATTTTGTAAAGCGCCATTTCCTGCCAAACCACATCCTCGTTGGTATGGTAGTATACTTTAAGCACTTCCACCTGTTTCTCTATCTGGCGGGTAAGCTTGCGCACCACATCTTCAGATTCAGTGATCACGATGTTGAAACGGTGGATGCTTTCGATCTCCGATGGAGAAGTGTTCAGGCTATCAATATTGATCTTACGGCGGGTGAATATGATGGCAATACGGTTTAATAAACCTATCTGGTTCTCCGTATAAACCGTTATGTTAAATTCCTGCTTGCCGTTATCTATGGTTTCCATGTTATATCTTTTTAAGTCCCCTCCTTTGAAGAGGATTACTACGTGAGGGCTTCGCCGTTTAGGTGAGGCTTTCTTATTTTAATCTTATCTCGCTTACGCTGCAACCTTGTGGTACCATCGGGAATACGTTATTCTCTTTGGTAACCATTACTTCTAAAAGGAATGCGCCTTTGTGGCTCATCATTTCGTTTAATGCAGGGATCAAAGCCTCGCGTTCCGAAATTGATTTCCCATCAATACCGTAGCCTTTTGCCACCATCACAAAATCAGGGCTTTGGATATCCACGAAAGAGTAGCGGCGCTCGTTAAACAGTTCCTGCCACTGGCGTACCATGCCCAGGAAACGGTTGTTAAGGATGATGATCTTCACATCAACTTTGCTTTGCATAATGGTACCCAATTCCTGCAAGGTCATCTGGAACCCGCCATCGCCGATAATGGCTACAACATCACGCTCCTGCGCACCAAATTTTGCGCCTATAGCAGCCGGGAGGGCAAAGCCCATAGTACCCAAACCACCACTGGTAACATTGCTGCGGGTTTTGTTGAGTTTGGCATAGCGGCAAGCCACCATCTGGTGCTGGCCTACATCGGTAACAATAACGGCATCGCCTTTCGTGATCTCGTTCAGTTGTTTGATCACCTCGCCCATGGTCATTTCGCCGCTTTCGGGATTCAATTCTTTATGAATAACCGCGTCAACTTCTTGTCGGGTATATTCGGCGAAGGTTTCAAGCCACTCGGTGTGGTTCTTCCCTTCAATCAGAGCCGTTAATAAAGGCAGTGTTTCTTTACAATCGCCCCAAACAGGTACGGTTGATTTTACGTTTTTGTCGATCTCCGCCGGGTCGATATCCAAATGGACAACTTTTGCCTGTTTAGCGTATTTATCTAGGCGGCCGGTTACGCGGTCGTCGAAACGCATGCCTATGGCGATCAATACGTCGCAATCATTGGTCAGCACGTTTGGCCCGTAGTTGCCGTGCATACCCAGCATCCCTACGTTTTGCGGATGATCTGTTGGGATAGCGCCTGCACCAAGTACAGTCCACGCCGCGGGGATGCCACTTTTTTCTACAAAGGCTTTAAATTCCTGCTCGGCACTGCCTAATATTACGCCCTGTCCCCAAATGATAAATGGTTTTTTGGCGCTATTGATCAGTTCTGCAGCTTCCTGTATATACTGTGGGCGAACGATAGGTTTTGGCCTGTAGCTACGGATATGGTTACATTTTACATAACCTTCGTAGCTGAATTTCTGTATCTGCGCGTTCTTGGTGATATCAATTAAGACCGGACCCGGGCGGCCACTTTTGGCTATATAGAATGCCTTGGCGATAACTTCCGGTATTTCGGTAGCATCCGTTACCTGGTAGTTCCATTTGGTAACCGGGGTGGTGATGTTTATTACATCTGTTTCCTGGAAAGCATCGGTGCCCAAAAGGTGCGCGAACACCTGCCCGGTGATACAAACCAATGGCGTGCTGTCTATCTGCGCATCGGCTAAGCCGGTAACTAAGTTGGTAGCACCAGGCCCGCTGGTAGCAAATACTACACCCACTTTGCCCGAAGTACGCGCATAGCCCTGGCCAGCATGTATACCGCCCTGCTCATGACGAACCAGGATATGGTTCAGTTTGTCGTTGTAATCGTATAGCGCATCATAAATTGGCATGATAGCGCCGCCGGGGTAACCAAAAATGGTTTCCACACCTTCCACAATCAAAGCCTCTAATAAAGCTACCGACCCTGAAACTTCTACGGCTTGTGATTTCACCGATTTTTCTTCGATTACGCCTATTTCCTGTGTGATTGTTTCCATTTCTTTTTGATTACACCGATGATTTTAGATTTCACCGATTTTATTATTCTATTCTGTTAATTCTCTAAGTCTGTAAATTTTGATTCAGGCACCTACGGCATTTCATCTGTTACGCAACCTTCTGCAGCCGATGTAACGGTTTTTGCATAACGGTATAGCAGCCCCTTGGTAACTTTAAGTGCCGGTTGTTGCCATGCTGCCTTGCGGGCCGCCATTTCTTCGTCCGACAGGATCACATTAATTTTATTGGTCGTAGCATCAATGATAATCTTGTCTTCGTCTTTAATGAGGCCAATGGCACCGCCGTCGAAAGCTTCCGGAGTGATGTGGCCTACCACAAAGCCATGTGTTCCACCGCTAAAGCGGCCATCGGTAATCAACGCTACCGAACTACCCAAACCTGCACCAAATATAGCCGAGGTTGGTTTCAACATCTCGGGCATGCCCGGTGCACCTTTAGGACCTACGTTGCGGATAACTACTACATCTCCTTTTTGTACGCGGCCGCTTTGGATGCCTGCGATCAGTTCAAACTCGCCATCAAATACACGGGCAGGGCCTTCAAAATGAGTGCCTTCTTTACCGCTGATTTTGGCTACACTACCACCTTCGGCAATGTTGCCATAAAGTATTTGAAGGTGGCCGGTAGCCTTTATCGGGTTCTCTGCCGGGAAGATGATCTTTTGGGTATCGAAGCTCATTTCGGGCACCGACTCTAAATTTTC